>NZ_JAVAJJ010000019.1:0-140965 GCF_052112305.1 Pseudomonas sp. QLc11A | reverse complement strand
CTCATCCAGATCACACGCGTTATCGTTAACGACCATCGCTGGCAAGCCAGCTCCCACAGGGGACCGCGTCGACGCGAGAAAACTGTAGGAGCCAGCTTGCTGGCGATGGACTCCAGTGCGCCGCGCTTATCCAGGTTACACGCGTTATCGTTAACGACCATCGCTGGCAAGCCAGCTCCCACAGGGGACCGCATCGACGCGAGAAAACTGTAGGAGCCAGCTTGCTGGCGATGGACTCCAGTGCGCCGCGCTTATCCAGGTTACACGCGTTATCGTTCACGACCATCGCTGGCAAGCCAGCTCCTACAGGGGACCGCGTCCACGCGAGAAAACTGTAGGAGCCAGCCTGCTGGCGATGGACGCCAGTGCGCCGCGTTCATCCAGTTCACACGCGTTATCGTTAACGACCATCGCTGGCAAGCCAGCTCCCACAGGGGACCGCGTCGACGCGAGAAAACTGTAGGAGCCAGCTTGCTGGCGATGGACTCCAGTGCGCCGCGCTCATCCAGATCACACGCGTTATCGTTCACGACCATCGCTGGCAAGCCAGCTCCTACAGGGGACCGTGCCCACGCTGAAACTACTGTAGGAGCGAGCTTGCTCGCGAAAAACCTGAGAGCGCCTCGGGGCGTCAGGCTTCCGGGGTTATCGTTCACGACCATCGCTGGCAGGCCAGCTCCCACAAGGGAACGCGTCCACGCTGAAAAACTGTAGGAGCCAGCTTGCTGGCGATGGACTCCAGTGCGCCGCGCTCATCCAGATCACACGCGTAATCGTTAACGACCATCGCTGCGATGCGGCGACCCGACAAGCTAGCGCCTACAAGTGACCTCCAGGCCTTGCCACTACAAACCTTCATTGAAACGGAACGAAGCGCCATAAGCCGACGCTGGCAAATGGTTCGAACCGTCACCCCTTAACCGCGAGCGAAAGGTGCCGCTTTGCGGTTGGGTCCGGTAGAGCCCACGTTTCTGCAATTCAGGGATCACCAGTTCTACGAAATCCTCAAGACTGCCCGGGCTGATCAGCGGATTAATCATGTACCCGCTGGTACCGGATATTCTGGCGTGTTCCTCAATGCGCTCGGCCACCTGTTGAGGAGTGCCCACGAGAATAAGATCACTGCCTCGGGTGACGCTGGCAAAACGCTGTTTGACGTCACCTGCCGTCAATGGTTTGCCACTGCCATCGGGATGCATCACATAGGAGGTCATGCCCTCGGTGTAGGTGGAAAGCGCCTCACTGTCGGCATAGCGGCCGATATCAATGCCGGTGTCGCCCGCGTAACTGACCAGTTGCGCCTGCAAGTGATAGTTGCTTTGCAGTTCGTCGTATTTGCGCTGCGCCTCAATCTCGGTTTTCGCGGTGACGATACGCAGCACTGTCAGGGACTTCACATCATCACGTTGACGGCCACGTGCTTGAGCCCTGGCCCAGATTTCCTCGAGCCCCAGGCGAATTTCCTGCGGGTTGGACTTGGCAATGAAGATCAACTCGGCGTGCTTGGCGGCGAACTCACGACCGCGCCCCGACCAGCCCGCCTGAATCAACAAAGGCGTCCGTTGTGGCGATGGGGACGTCAAATGCGGCCCGGCCACCCGGTAATGCTCGCCCACATGATTGATCGGTCGCACGCGCTCGCCCCGAGCGTAGAGCTGGCGCGCCTTGTCCGCGACCACGGCGTCGTCGGCCCAACTGCCCTCCCAGAGTTTGTAGACCACATCAAGAAACTCTTCGGCACGTTCATAGCGGTCATCGTGCTTGATCATCTGCTCCAGGCCGAAGTTGCGGGCGGCGCTGGACAGGTATGAGGTGACGATGTTCCAGCCGACCCGGCCGTTGGTGAGGTGATCCAGCGTGCTGAAGCGTCGGGCATGGGTAAAGGGATGTTCGTAGCTGGTGGTCACGGTAACGCCAAAGGCCAGGTTCTCCGTAGCGGCGGCCAAGGCTGGAATGATCATCAGCGGATCGTTCGCCGGGGCTTCCACCGCCCACTTCATCGCCGCATCGGCGTTGCCACCAAACACATCGTAGAAGCCCAGCACATCACCAAAAAACAGCATGTCGAGGTGAGCCTGATCGGCAATGCGCGCCAGGTTCGACCAATAGCCCAGAGAATTGATCGCCAGTCGTTCGTCAGCGGGATGGGTCCAAAGGCTTGGCGCGCCGCCACAGCCCACACTGGCTTGCTCATAGAGTGCAAACAAAAGAGGTTTTGGATCGGACATCGTGATTCCTGTAAGTAAAGTCATTAAACGGGGAGGTTCACCGCTGATTGTTGAAACCTTTGCCGTAGTGGCGCTCAAGGCGGTGCTGTATCAATTCCAGCCCGATGGACAGCAACCAATAGATGACCGCTGCGGTGGTGAGCATTTCGATGTAGCGATAGGAAGAGCGCCCATAGGACTGCGCCAGAAACATGACCTCCCACACGCCCATCACCGAAATCAGCGATGAGTCCTTGAGCATTGAGATGAACTGGCTGGTTGTCGGCGGAATGATCGTGCGCATGGCTTGCGGCAAGATGATGTGCACAAAGGTCGCCCTCGGCCCAAGACCCAGCGCCTTCGCCGCTTCGCGCTGCCCGGGCGCTACCGCCAGGATGCCGGCGCGAAAGATCTCGCTCAGATAGGCACCATAGTTAAGCGAAAGCGCAATGATCCCCGCGCTGATTGCACCGGGTACAACGCCCAACTGCGGCAAGCCCAGATAGATCAGCAGGATCTGGATCAGCAGCGGTGTACCGCGAAAAAAAGACGCATAGAAACTGGCGATACCGAATGCCACTGCGCTGCGTGACAGTCGCGCCAGCGCAGTGACAAAGCCAAGGAGCAATGAGAGCCAGATCGAACACAAGCACAGGAACAACGTCAGCGCGGCGCCTTGCAGGAAACCGTTTGGCCCAAGGTGCAGGCCGACCAGATTGGGCAATTTCTCCAGGATGATCGAAAACTTCAAATCGAAGCTCATGAAGAACAGGACGCACATTCCAGACAACGCCGCCCACGTCAAATACAGGCGAGTGCGAAATCCAAACAATTGGCTAAAGTGGCGCGTCTCGATTTCGGGGGCGGCAGTTGCCTTGGCCGGGTGTGGGTTGAGGGCTGTCATTGGCTGATGTCGGCACCGATCCACTTCTGCGAAATCTTGCTCAGCGTACCGTCAGTCTTGAGTTGAGTAATGACCTCGGTGACTTTGGCATTCCATTGCGGGTCGCCCTTTTCAATGGCCACGACGTTCGGTTCGGCATACAGCGTCTCGCCGGCTATCTTGAAGCGCGGATCCTGGGCAATCCGCTCGCGAGCGGTAATGAGGTTGGTGACCATGGCATCAAGACGCACGCCCGTTCCCAGCGCCAGATCCTGGAAGGCCACTGTTTCATTGTCATAAGGGGCCACCTGGACGTTATCGAACGGATAGTTCAATGGCTTGTCCTCGGCGCCCTCGATCACCAGGTCCTTGTTCAAGTAGGCTTCGTAAGTCGACGCGCTGATCACACCGACTTTTTTGCCGGACAAGTCTTTGCCCGCCGTGATGTCTTTGTCCTTGGCATTCACCACGATGACGGCCGGCGACTGGTAATACTCGGCCGGAAAATCAAATACCTCGGCGCGTGCCTTGCTCGGGGTCATCGAGCAGACGCAGATGTCATAGCGCCCACTCCAGCGGCCAGCGGCAATTACATCCCAGGACGGTGTTTCCAACTTGAGTTTGACCCCGAGGCGTTGCGCAACAGCCTTGGCAACATCCACGTCAAACCCGTCGAGTTGGTTCTGCTCATTGAGAAACGAGAACGGCGGATAACTTTCCATCAGGACGCCGGTCAGCTCCCCTTTCTGTGTCACGCGATCCAGGGTCGCACCCGCGAAAGCCGTTGAGCAGGTAGCGAGCAACGCCAAGCCAAAGGGTAGAAGCGCCATAGTTTTCAAAGACAAATGCTCCAATCAATTCAAAAAACTTGAATAGATTAAAACGCACTATAAAACGTATTTGTACTTTCTTTATGGAATAAACGACTCGCTTCAGGCTATATCGAAGCAATGGCCGGAACGTTCGCGGGACAGGTTTATATTATGTTATACTGTAACCACTCATAATCTGTCGGTGGCTACTGGCAGAGCTATCCACCCTCCCTGCCTGCGACTTTCGATGACAAACTTCAATCAGATTCCGCCCACCACGAGCCTAAGCCAGCGCCTGCTATCCATCGATGCCCTCAGGGGATTGGTGATCATATTGATGCTGCTCGATCACGTGCGCGAGACGTTCTTTCTACACCGCCAGGTAGCCGACCCGATGGTCATCGACACCACCGAACCGGCGCTGTTTTTCAGTCGGACTCTGGCCCATTTATGTGCGCCGGTGTTCGTTCTGCTCACCGGACTGTCCGCTTACCTTTACGGCGAAAAGCACCAGGGCAAGAAAGCCGTGTCGATGTTCCTGTTCAAGCGTGGTCTATTCCTGGTTCTGCTGGAGTTCACCCTGGTGAATTTCGCCTGGACATTCCAGTTCCCGCCCAATGTGATCTACCTGCAGGTGATCTGGGCGATTGGCGTCAGCATGACCGCCCTCGCTGCACTGATCTGGCTACCCCGGCCACTCCTGTGTGTTCTGGGCCTGGTCATCGTCGCCGGGCACAACCTGCTCGATTCTCTGCACTTCCCGTCTGGATCAGCGATGCACCTGCCCTGGGCAATCTTGCATGATCGCGGCTGGATCGAATTCTCCGACAGCTTGCGCCTGCGCACTTCCTATCCGCTGCTGCCGTGGATCGGTGTCATCGCCCTGGGTTACTGCATCGGCCCCTGGTTCGCACGCACAGCCTCAACCGCCGTGCGTCAGCGCCATCTGTTACTGGCCGGGGCCAGCGCATTGACCAGTTTCATCGCACTGCGCCTGGTCAACGGTTATGGCGAGGCACATTGGGTGCTCTATGAAAGCACCACACAAACCCTCATGAGTTTCTTCAACATCACAAAGTACCCGCCTTCCCTGCTGTTCCTCTCGCTGACGCTAGGGGTGGGCCTGTTGCTGCTGCTTGGCTTTGAGCGGGCTCAGCAACGCAAGTGGATCAGCACTTTGGCGGTATTCGGCGCAGCGCCGATGTTCTTCTACCTGCTCCATCTTTACGCGCTGAAAATGCTGTATCTGGCCCATGTGGTGTTGTTCGGTTTGAATCAGGGCAACTACTTCGGTTTCGACAGCATTTGGGTGGTGTGGCTGGCGGCAGCACTCCTGGCTATAACGCTGTATCTACCTGTGCGCTGGTTTGCCGCATTGAAGGCTCGTCGTCGTGATATCGGCTGGCTCAAATACTTCTGATCGGAGTACAGGTTCGTAACGGGCGGCTTGCAATAATGCGTAGACAGCGACTCGCTATCAGGCCGCCCGCTCCAGTGCATCCAGCAAGCCCGCGTACTCCAGCGAGAGTCTGTGGCGCGGGGCCAGATGCACGATGGGAACAGACACTTCGTGAGACTCGCGCATCTTGACGGAACTGCTGAGATAAACCGGCAGCACTGGCAAGCCTTCGGCCAGCAGCTCATTGACGAGATTCTGGTGTAACCCGGTGTGCCCGGTGAACTGGTTGACCACCACCCCTTCCACTTCAAGTGACTCATTGTGATCGAGTCGCAGCTCTTCCACTTGAGCGATGACCCGGTAGATCGCCTGGCGAGAAAAACTGTCGCAATCGAATGGAATCAGCAACCTGTCCGCCGCCACCAAAGCACTGAAGGTGTAGAAGTTCAGCGATGGCGGCGTATCGATATAGATGCGCTCATAATCCTCGGACAGTTCAACCAGCAACTTGCGCAGCTTGTTGATCTTGAACTTGCTCTCGAGTCTTGATTGCAGGTCTGCCAGATCGGGACTCGCCGTCACCAGGTGGAGGTTGTTGTAATGGGTCTCGGTGATGGACACCCGATTGCGCCTGCCTTCGAAGCCGCCGGACAACGTCTGTTTGAAGAAATCGGCTATGCCGGCAGGAATACGCTCGTTGCTCAGCCCCGTGAGGTAGTGAGTCGAGTTTGCCTGGGGATCGAGATCAACCAGCAGCGTTCGGTACCCTTCGGCAGCACTCACAGCGGCAAGATTGCAGGCGATGCTGGATTTACCAACGCCGCCTTTTTGATTGAATACGACACGACGCATAAGGCTTGCTCATCCATGAAAAGGCCAAAGGCCATCTGTAATAAATGTAATCACTCATGTCAATTCTATGACTGCAATATTACAGTTTCACGACAGGGGTTGCCTGAAGGCGCGGACTAGAGCATTCCACACCCATTCACGACTTGAATCGTACTGCCGACTATTCTGAAGCCAAGTCTGATTTCAACCGTGCGACGTCAGGTCCGAAGCACTACTTGGCCCTTTGGGAAACCGATATGACAAATCCGCAAGACAAAGCCGAATCCGACGCGGGTTTAGCTCAGATGCTCATGGGGAAAGGTCCCTGTACCTATCTGTTGCTGCTCTTGCTGGGATTGATCCTGCTGTTTCCCTTTCTTGAGGAAGGTCTGTTTGCTCGTACGTTGCTTGGCATTCTGTTTTCAATCGTGCTGCTCGTGGGTGCTTTCGTCACCAGGCAGACTCGGCGGGGGTTCATCCTCAAGCTGGGTCTGGCGTTGCTTGGGGTTGGTCTTCAATGGACGGCGTTGTGGGCTCAGAGTATCGCGATTCTCAACCTTGCCGGGATAGCTTATACGGCGTCTCTTGCCGTCTCGTTCAGCGGAGTGCTTCGCTATATTCTCAATCGCGGGCCAGTTTCTGCCGACAAGCTGCATGGCGCGCTTGCGGGTTACATCATGCTGGCCTTCGTCTGGTCCTTCGTTTATGCCCTGGTCGAAGTATCCAGCGCTGGTTCATTCGGCCCCGGCCACCTCGACTTCACACAGCCCGGCACGTTCTTCAAACTGATCTATTTCAGCTTCACGACACTCACAACCACCGGTTACGGTGATTTTATCCCGTTGACCAACCATGCCCGTTCACTGGTGATGGTCGAAGAATTTTCCGGCGTTTTTTACGTGGGTGTAGTGATTGCGCGGTTTGCCGGTCTTTATCCATCGAATCAGGCCAGGTGAAAGAACCGAATGCACCAGGCTTTTTCGTCTAACGTGAATTGAAGCGTTTGCATGATCTATTCCCCTGAAAATGGAGTTCGACAATGAAAACTTTCGCTTCCTGGCTGTCGGTTACGTTCCTTGGGCTGGTGCTTGGCGGCTGTGCCGCGGTCGGCGCCGGGAGCGGAGGCGCTGGCGAGACGCAGATTCGTTCGGGGAAAATCGAGCAGATTACACTCACCCAGATGCAGACCAATCACGATAGCGGCGTCGGCGCCATATTGGGCGGTCTTGGCGGTTTGGCCTTGGGAAGCCTGGTCGGCCAGGGGACCGGTCGGGATGTGGCGATGGTTGCCGGCGCCCTCGCCGGCGGGGTTGGCGGCAACTACGTAGAAAAGAAAAAATATGATCAGCCTGTAGACGCTCAGCAGATCATCGTTCGGACCCAAAGCGGCGTACTGGTTCAGGTGACCCAGCCAATCAATCCGGCGCTGACAAAAGGCCTGAAGGTTTATGTCGAGGGCAGCGGTAACGAAGCGCGGGTAGTGCCGCAAAGTTAGTGCCGCAAGGTTAGTGGCGGCAACAATCGCACAGCAGACAGGCCCGTCAGAATGCCGCTCGAACCGCCAGCAATGAAAGTCGGTGTCATCTCCGACACCCACGGCCTGCTCCGCCCCGAAGCCATCGCCGCCCTGCTGGGCTGCGATGGCATCATTCACGCCGGCGACATCGGCAGCGCGCACATCCTCGACCAATTGGCGGCCATTGCACCGGTGCACGTGGTGCGTGGCAACAACGACCTGGACGCGCCCTGGGCGCGCGAGCTGCCCGACTGTCTGCGCCTGGACCTCAACGGCTGGAAGGTCCTGCTGGTGCATGACATCGGCGACGTTGCAATCAATCCAGATGAGCGTATCGACCTGGTGATCTGCGGCCACTCCCATAAACCAGGCATCGAATGGCGCGGCGAACGACTGTTCCTGAATCCGGGCAGCGCCGGGCGTCGACGCTTCAAGTTGCCGGTCACCCTGGCGCTGCTGGAGCTGTCTGCACAGTCCATCGAACCTCGGCTGGTGTCACTGCTCGACTGATTCATCTGCCTGACACCGCCCCGCCTCTGCGCTGGTCATGAACGCATGGCCCATCGATTCACGACTCGTCGGCAACCACCCTGACCCTGTGGCAGTCGGACGGCCCAAGCTTCTGACCGCTGGAGGAGCGAACTTCAATCGGCATCAGCGTCTGCCCGCGCTCGTTGTCCAGCAGCACAGAACGCGTCTCTTCGCGCTTGAACAGGTAACGTTCACCCCACTGCCGCAGGCTGACCACCACCGGAAAGATCTCCCGTCCTTTTTCCGTAAGGACGTACTCCTTGTAGGCACTGCCGTCTGACGCGGGTTGAACCTCGAACACACCAACCTCAACCAGGGTTTTCAAGCGCGATGCCAGAATGTTCTTGGCCACGCCCAGGCTTTTTTGAAATTCGCTGAATCGGCGAATGCCGTCGAATGCGTCGCGGATGATCATCAGCGACCATCGATCCCCAATGGCCTCCAGTGTTCTGGCTACCGGGCATTCGCTGCTGTGGGATGAAGTGTCTTCGACCATCGTATTGACCTTCTGGATAAGGATTGCCAGGCCTGCCGTGCAATTCCGAGCAAAGTGGTTGCAAATTAAAACCTGATCCGATAACCATTCAATCCAGTTTTTAATTGAAACCAGTTTAGCGCCACGGAGGCTCCTGTGACAGCCGATGCCGATTCAGCCACCTGCTCTTTCGCCCCGCAGGCTTCGGGCCTGCCCGATGCGGATAATGGAGAAAGCGCTGGCGCAGACGGGTCTGCGGGGCTTTCTCCATCACTCACGCTGCTGTTTTCCGTCACCTGCGCGCTTGCAGTCGCCAACGTGTATTTCGCTCAACCCCTGCTCGATTCAATGGCTCAGAGCCTGGGGGTTGCCTCATCGATGATCGGGGTCGTGGTAACGGCTACCCAGGTCGGTTACGCGCTGGGGTTGCTGTTCATCGTCCCGCTGGGTGACTTGCTCAACCGCAAGGGGTTGATCCTCACGCAAGTGCTGCTGTCTGCGGTTGCACTGGCGGGGGTCGGTGCAGCGCAGCAATGGCTGACCCTGTTGGGCGCCATGGTCATCGTCGGATTGCTGGCGGTGATGGTTCAAGTGCTGGTGGCCTATGCCGCCGTGCTGGCAACCCCGTCACAACGGGGCCAGGCCGTGGGCACCGTCACCAGCGGCATTGTCCTGGGCATTCTGCTGGCGCGGTTAACCTCTGGGCTGATCGCCGATCTGGCGGGCTGGCGCGCCGTGTATTTCGTTTCCTCGGGCTTGATGCTGGTCCTCGCGGCGGTGTTCTGGAAAGTGCTTCCTTGCACCCTGTCTCCACGCAACCGAAACACCTACCCGGCACTCATCCGGTCGATGTTCAGGCTGTTCATGACCGAACCGGTCTTGCGCATCCGGGGCCTGCTGGCCTTGCTGATCTTTGCCGCCTTTTCCGTGTTGTGGACATCCATGGTGCTGCCATTGAGCGCGCCGCCACTGTCGCTGTCACACACGGCCATCGGCCTGTTCGGTCTGGCCGGTGTCGCCGGTGCTCTTGCTGCCAGAAGAGCCGGTCGCTGGGCCGACCAGGGTCTGGGGCAACGCGTGACCGGCATTTCGCTGGTGATCCTGACGCTGTCCTGGTTGCCCATCGCGTTTGCGCAGACGTCACTGATCGCGCTGGTTGGCGCAGTGGTCTTGCTCGACTTCGCGGTGCAAGCCGTACACGTGACCAACCAGAGCTTCATTTTTGCCGCACGACCGGACGCCCAAAGCCGCATGGTGGGCGCCTACATGTGCTTTTACTCGGTGGGCAGCGCACTGGGCGCCGCGGCCGCGACCCAAGTGTATGCGCAATGGGGCTGGACAGCCGTCAGCCTGTTGGGCGCCTCGATCAGTGCGACAGCCCTGCTGCTTTGGTTGATCAGCTGTCATTCCTCAACGATCGATCAAGGAAGATCCCCATGAAAACCCGGCGCCTCTTGCTCGCCATTTCGATTACGGCCATGGGGGGCGTGAAATTCTCAGTGATCAAACTTATCGTCTGCGCCAACCGGGGCTGAGTAGGGACGGCTTCAGTCAGCCCCTTTGCGCACCGCCCGCCTGACCTCGGCCTGTATGGCATAAGCCGGTGCCTCCACGGCATTGAAGTCATGGGTATAGCGCTGGGCAAATCCGTGCACACCCCATTCCTGATATTGCTGCACATGCTTGAGTTCGTGAGCCCAGAGCGCGACGTCCGTTTCTGCGGCTTGAGGGTCGCGGAAGAGGATGATGTCGATCAGCGTCACGGCACCGACATCGGGGTTCTGCAGCATGGCCGTGGCGGCGCTGAATTGGCCGTTGTCGCTGATTTTGTAGCGCGCGGAATCGAGGACGCCGGGATCGTACCAGGGCAGCAGTTGCTCACGGATATGCGCAGGAATGGGTTGGGTACCGGCGGTGGCTGCTTCATCGCGGGCCTGGGTCAGCCACAGCGCCAGGGCCGGCGTCGCGATCTGGTAGATATCCTCGGGCACCACGTCCGGCAGGCAGATGCAGCCGTCCAGGCACACCTGTCTCTCGCCAGCCGGGCAGTCGCTGGTCTGGGCCGGCACTTCAAGCGCCAGGCAAAGAACAAACAGCGCCACCAGGGGCGTGGTGATGGGCGGCATTCGGCACTCCGGGCAGCAGACAGTGGTGAACCGGTTCCGGGTCAGGCATTGACCTGGAGTTCATGCAGCAGAAACCCTAGTGATTCCGGGGCTGCGCAATGGCTTTTTTCCGAGCGATGTTCATCCCATGGCATCGCGTCATCGGTGCAGAAATCTCCAATGCATTCCATGCTCAGCTCGGCGTCGAGCAGTCCGAGCGGAATCCAGAAATACGGTGTTTCGCGAAGAACATTAGGCACGGTCGAGCCACATCGCGAGCAAAAATCATTTCTGTACCCGCTGGATTTGCGCCAACCGGTGATCGCCTCTTGCCCGTCTTCCCATCGAAAGTCGCGAGCGTTGACCAGTGTGGCGAGATTATGGCCGACCCCGGTTTGCTTGCGGCACAGCGTGCAATGGCAGCGATAGAAAAATCGTGGTTCAACCGCCAGCGAAAAGCGTACCGCCCCGCAAAGACATTGCCCTGATGCCATGAGTCTCTCCCTTGAAAAATGTTCATCCGTATTGGCTTGTGCCATGAAGTCCGCTTGATTCCTGACGGCCGAGCAGTTCACTCGCCAACAGCGCTTTCAACGCCATCGGCCTGGCAAAGTGATAACCCTGGGCCTGCCCTGCGCCCATTTCACGCAGCAGCTCCAGCGTCGCTTCATCCTCGACGCCTTCGGCCACCACACTCAGGTCCAGCGACTCGGCCATCCGCACAATCGCCCGAACGATCGCGCGACTGCGGGAACTGCTGGTCAGCTCGAGGATGAACGACTTGTCGATTTTCAAACCGCTGAAGCGGTACTGATGCACATAGCTCAGGGACGAAAACCCTGCGCCGAAGTCATCGAGTACCACCGACATACCGTTGTCGGCCAGTTGCTGCATGGTTTGTCGGGCAATCGCCGGCTCGGCGACCAGCGCCCCTTCGGTCAGTTCAAGGCAGATCCGCGACGGCGATACCCGGTGCTGCGCCAACAGTTCCAGCACCTCACTGGCGAAGTCGGGGCGCGTCATGCTGTAGCTGGAACAGTTGACGTGCACCGCAGGCCAATTGGCGTGCTCGGGCTGCGCGAGGATCGCGGCAATGCTGGTCAGCATGTACAGGTCCAGTCGACCGATCAGGCGCAGGCCTTCGACATCCGGCAGGAACTCGCCCGGCGCGATCACGCGGCCGCACGGCTGATGCCAACGGATCAGCGCTTCCAGGGCCAGCAGCTCGCCGGTTTCGACGCTGACGATCGGCTGGAAATACGGCAGCAGTTCGTCAGTGCGCTTGAGTGCGTTGCGCAAGGCCCCTTCCCGCTCGACCTGGTCCGAGACTTCACGGCGCACCTCCTGGTTGAACACCGCATAGCTGTCGCGCCCGGCACTCTTGACCCGGTACATCGCCGCATCGGCATCGCGCAGCAAGTCGGCGGGTTCGTGATGGAACTGACTGTCGGCGCTGACGATACCGATGCTGCAGGACGAAAAAACCTCATGGCCATTGATGAAAAACGGCAGGTCGAACGCCACCAGGATCCGCTCGGCGATTTCGATCATCACCTCCAGCGGAGCCTCGGGCGCCAGTACCGAAAACTCATCGCCCCCCAGGCGTGCCAGCATGTCGGTCTCGCGCAGACAACCACGCAAACGCTGGGCCGCCTGCATCAACAGCAGGTCGCCAAAGTGGTGGCCGAAGCTGTCGTTGACCATCTTGAAACGGTCCAGATCGATGAACATCACCGCCAGGTGCCCGCCCTCGCTGCCGAACCGCGACCAGGCCAGATTGAGGCGCTGTTGCAGGTAGGTGCGATTCGGCAGCCCGGTCAGCGCATCGTGTGCGTTTTCGTGCTGCAACTTGGCATTGGCGTGATCGAGTTCGCGGGTGCGGCTCTGCACCCGGGCCTCGAGCTTGAGGTTGGCGGCATGGATCGCTTCAGCGGCCGTGCGTCGTGACAGCGCCGTGTCGATGTGCCGCGACACGAACGTCAGCAGTTCCTGGTCACGCTGGGTATAGCGCACCTGCGAGGTATAGCTTTGCACCGCCAGCACGCCACGCACCGCGTCGTCTTCGAACAAGGGAATGCCCAGCCAGGAGTAAGACCGCACAGACTCATGGGCGATTTCGATTTCACCCTGCGCGTGCAATCGTTCTGCCTCGGCAACGTCAATCAGGCAAGGTCGGCGCTGACGGATCACATACTCGGTCAGGCCCCTGCGCCCTCGCCGTGCCGGCGGGCAGGTCGTCTGCCGTTCATCCACGTAATAGGGAAAAGTCACTTCGCCGGTGGCGTCGTCGAACAGCGCAATATAGAAGTTCTGCGCGAACAGCAGATCACCGACGATGCCATGCAGGGTTTCAAACAACTCGGCCATGTCACCGGGCTGGCTGGACAGTTCGGCAATCTGGAACAGCGCGTTCTGCAGATGTTCGGCGCGTTCCCGGTCTGCCACTTCCTGGCGCAATGCATTGTTGAGTGCGGACAGTTCCAGGGTGCGACGCATCACCGTTTCTTCCAGGTCCTCCCGGTGCAGGATCCGGTCCAGCGCCATGGCCACGTGACGGGCGACCACCAGAAACAACGCGCGGTCTTCAGCGCTGTAGATGCGCGAAACGTCGTAGACCTGCATCGCCAGCATGCCAAACACGTCATCGGAGGCATTTTTCAACGGTGCGCCCATCCAGAACTCGGGACGATCACCCACGCAGTGGAAACGGTTTTGTGCCTGGGCCTCGAGAATACCGGCGGCGTCGATCAGCAATGGCTGGCCAGTGGTCAACACCTGTCCGGTCAACGACAGGCGCGAAGGGTCAAGGTATTCATGGTTTTCCGATTCCAGGGCATCGACGTCGATGATGTCGACGTAATACGGGTAATCGATCTTGCCAGTGTGCGGGTTATACAGCGCGAGATAGAAGTTCTCGGCGTCGATCAGGCTGGCCAGCAGCCGGTGAACCCCCACCAGGAACACTGAACGGTCACGGGTCGAACTGGCCAGATAGGTAATTTCATACAGCACACGCTGGGTGATCTGCGCACGGGCCAGGGTATTGGTCTGTAGTACGATGCCCAGGCGCCGGGCAAAGTCCGCGAACGCGGGTTCAGCAGCTTCATTGACGGGTGCGAGCAGCCAACCCAGCTCACTTTCGCCTCTGCCGGTCGGCCAACGATGCAGGTTCGACGTCAGGCAAAAGGCTTCAAACGCCTCATTGGCAATGCTCGAAGGCCATTGCGCCTGCGGGTCGCCTTGCCCGACCCAATGCATTTGTTCGCCGGCGCGGTAGAACACCCAGTCAGTGCTGTGGGCCCAGTGGCGCGCCGAGTCCAGCACGTGTTCGATTGAGTCGTCGTTGCCGGCGTAAGCCATGCCGACAGCATCCGGATTCACCATGGGTTGGAGCGCGGCCACTTCGCAATGGCTCGAATGCCGCCGGGAGTCGGTCAATGTACGAAAACTCATCAGGGCTCCCTGAGCCAAATACTGCCGAAACTCAATGACTGATTGCTAGCAATGTGCCATCTAGCTTCACATTTATGTAAAGCTTATAGCGGTTTTTTTCAATGATTTGTTCACTTTAGTGCCAGGTATGAGACGGGCTGCAAATTATTCGCTGCGTATTGCTGTCCATGGAACGTCGGAGCCATCGGGCACAGGCTCTGCGGTGGGCCAGGTTTAACTGCAGCGCCCCATAACGCTCTGCTTTTCAATGGCGTTGAACCTGTCAGTCGTCATTGTCATCGCGATCACGGTAGCGACGGTGATCGCGATCATAGTCGCTACGATCATAGCCACGACGATCATAGTCACGGTCATAACCTCGATCATCGTTCCCTCTCCAGTCGTCACCACGTCGATGATCATGATCGTGATATCGCCCGTACCGTTCTCCGTCATCCCAATGCGGGCCGCAGCCTCCCAACAACACGGCGCTGGAAATGGCCAAGATCAAGATTGCTGCGCGATTCATGAAAACGTCCTGAATGTCGGATTATGGAAGGGTCACGGCTGCTCGAAACGTTCATCCGGGCAGTGTTCAGACATGCTTATGACCATTCTGTAACTCAATGATTCCGCAGGGAAATACAAAGAAGTGACGGTCACTCTCAGCGACCGCGCGATTGAATACCTGTTGGGACCAACCGGGCCTGTCATCAATAGGCCTGTCATGAATAGGCCTGTCATCAATAGCCAAGGGGCTGTCGTCGAATGAAAAGCGTCTGTGATGCGCGGGGCTTTTAATGGTTCTTCACGCAATTCCGGGAAACGCAATACCTGTAGGAGCCAGCTTGCTGGCGATGGACTCAAGAGCGCCGCGTTAATCCAGTTCACACGCGTTAACGTTAACGACCATCGCCAGCAGGCTGGCTCCTACAGTTTTCCGGGAAGGAGTTGCCTGGAACACCAGGCAGGAGAACAACAATATGAAATTCGTGAAAACTCTTCTGGCTGCCGTACCCCTCATGGCGCTGGCCATAGATGCCCAGGCCTATGTATCGAGCCAGGAAGCCGCCCGGCTGGGCAGCAGCCTGACGTGGGTGGGAGCCGAAAAAGCCGGTAATGCCGATGGCTCCATTCCGCCCTACAACGGTGGCCTGACCACTGCCCCGCCCGGCTACAAGTCCGGCGACAGCATGCGCCCGGACCCCTTTGCGGGTGAAAAACCGCTGCTGGTGATCAACGGCAAGAACGTCGATTCGTACAAAGGCATGCTCACCGCCACGACCGTAGCATTGGCCAGGCGCTACCCCGGCTTTCGCATCGACGTGTATCCGACCCACCGCACGGCATCGCTGCCCCAGGCGGTACTGGACAACAGCCGCAGGAATGCCACCCATGCCAGGTCCCTCAACGGCGGGATCGCCATCGACAACGTGATGCCCGGAGTGCCGTTCCCGATCCCGCAATCGGGCGCCGAAGCGATGTGGAACTTCCTGCTGCGCTACCAGGGCGTCAACATCCATTCCAAGTACGACTCCTGGACTGTCGACACAGCCGGCGTACCGAGCCTTGCGGTCACCGGCGAGGCGTTCGTCTCCTTCCCGATCTACGAGAACATGTCCAAGCCGTTCAACAGCTCGGACATTTATTATCAGTTGAAATTGTCCTATACCGGGCCTGCGCGCCGAGCCGGCGAGTCGATCATGCTCAAGAACGCCACCAATGCAACGGAGTTTCCCGGCCGCGCCTGGCAATACATGCCGGCCCAGCGCCGGGTCAAACAGATTTCGATCCTGGCCTACGACACCCCCAACCCCGGTACTGCCCGTGCGCTCGAGCTGTATGACTGGACGCTGGTCGGCAAGCAGGAAATGATCGTGCCTTACAACACCTACAAGCTCACCTACGCTCGCAACGCCAAATCCCTGACAACGCCGAATTTCATTGCCCCGGATTTCGTTCGCTGGGAAAAACACCGGGTCTACGTCGTGGAGGGCAATCTCAAGCCCGGTGCAAAGCACATCTACCACAAGCGCCGCTTTTACCTGGATGAAGATACCTGGGCCGCGGTGGCCTCCGACCAGTACGACACCCGTGGCCAGCTGTATCGTGGCTCCTTCGCTTTCTTCAGCCAGAGCTATGACCAGCAAGTCCCGGATGCCACGCCCTTCATGACGTACGACCTGTCGAAAGGCACCTACAACATCAATGGCGTGGTGGGCCCTCATGGCGGCATCCGCTACATCGAGCCGCTATCGACGGCGCAGTGGGTGCCGGAGTCCATGGCGGGTGCCGGTATTCGCTGAGTTCGTGGTGGCAGAGCCCCCTTACTGGAAAAAGGGGGCGTGAGCTGCGCGGATCAGCTCTCGCTGGCATCAACCGGGTCTTGAGCCGCTTCGGCAGCCAGCTTCAATCGGTCAGCCTTGCTGATGTACTTATCCTTGCTTTTCGGTGCCAGTTTGGCACTCGCCTTTTTGGCGTTAGCCTTTAACAACTGATTTATTTTCTTGCGACGATTCATGCTGTTCTGCTCAACCGGTATTTCTTGAATGATATCAGCTTAAACATTCAGGCCGGGCTGCCGCTTCCCCATAAATGGGTTACTTCACCCACCCTTGCGGGCAATTACCACCAAATTGGAGGAACATCCCCTTTCTCCCCGCGTCTCCCGAATGCAAATCCGTCAGCAACTTGTTCATTAACCTGGGTTTTTTCTTTGCCCGGGTGATGGCTCATTAGTTGCACACGCCCCCTTGTGCCCACAACAGCAGTCGTCCCGGACATGGAGACGACGGGACATCACGCAAGGGGTGAAACATGAAACGCACGACTCAACCAGGCAATTCCTTCTACTGGCTGCGCAAAACAGGCCTGCCTTGTGCGATGTTCTTTACCCTGACCACGGCAGACGCCGCACCACTGGATGATTTCGGCCCGCCACCACCGACGGACCCTTCGGCGTTTACCAATCCACCGGCCGACCCCCAGGCCGCGGTGGATGCCGTAGAGGCCATGCCACCCACCAACACGGGGGCCTTCGCCCTGCCCAATGGCGTGTATGGTACCCGCACCACGCCGACGACCGACAACGTGCTGCCGCCAGCGCTGCAGACATCGTTCAAGATCCCCACCAACGGCAAGCCCAGCCCGTTGTTCGGGGCGCAACCGTACACCCAGCAATTGCTGTTGTTCGAAGAATTCGGCACGGAAAAACTTGACCCGACACTGCCGCCGCCCACCCTGACCTTCCCGCCTCCGACCGTCGGCCCGGCGCCCGTGCAGGACCCGAACAACATCGCCCGCAGCGGCCCTTCGGCTGTGGCGCTCGAAGCCTTCATGCGCCAGCCCGGGCTGTACCCGTTTCCGTCACAGTATTCCAACGTGCTGGACCGTAACCCGTGGAAAGCGCAGGTAGAAGCCTTCCTCAACCGCCATCCGGTCGGCTCGCCGGCCGAGGGGCGTCCGCCAGGAAAAGGCTGGTCGCATCAGCGCTGGAACGAGTTCTACCCACAGGTCGCCTTCAAGACCGCTCAAGCGGGCGCCAAGCTCAACGGCGGCATGCGCGACCGCCGCCAGCTGCACAACTACGCCGTCGGCGAGTTCGGGCCAGGCGGGCTCTACAACCAGACCTCGGACAATCCGATCATTGCGGGTACCACCAAAGGCATCGACACGCGCTTTCACCCCAACATGCCGATTCAGAACCACAAGGCGCTCTGGACCTTCGACGGCACCTTTCCGCCAAAACTGTTGATGGTGCGCTACGGCCAGGGCGTGCTGATGCGGCACTACAACGCCCTGCCCATCGATCCATCAGCCAACATGGGTTTTGGCCTGCACACCCTCAGCACCCACGAACACAACGGCCACAACCCGGCCGAAAGCGACGGCTATGCCAATGCGTTTTTCTTTCCCGGGCAGTACTTTGACTATCGCTGGCCGATCCAGTTGGCCGGTTACGACAGCATCAACACCAGCGCCCAGGATCCGCGCGCCGCGTTCCCCTGCGCCCCGGGCGAAACCCTGTATGTCAACGATGCCACGCCGGGCCTCAAGACCTGCAACAACGGCACCATCAAGATTCGTGGCGACTGGCGCGAAACCATGAGCACCCACTGGTTCCACGACCACATGCTCGATTTCACCGCGCAGAACGTCTACAAGGGCAGCGCGTCGATGATGAACTACTACAGCGCCCTGGATCGCGGTAACGAAGCCTTGGAAGACGGTGTCAACCTGCGCCTGCCCAGCGGCTCGGCCTTGCCCTGGGGCAACCGCGACTACGACGTCAACCTGATGCTGGCCGACAAGGCCTGGGATACCAATGGCCAGCTGTGGTTCAACCCCTTCAACACCGACGGCTTCCTCGGCGATCAGATGCTGGTCAACTGGCAGTACCAACCACGCCTGAACGTGCGGGCGCGCAGCTATCGTTTCCGCATCCTCAATGGCTCGGTGTCGCGCTTCTTCAGGATCGCGCTGGTGCGTGAAGTCGTCGGCACCGGTGGCGAATTCCCCGGCCCGACAGGCTCCGGCCTGTCCTATACCCGCGTGCCCTTCCACTTGATCGCCAATGACGGCAACCTCATGGAACACGCCGTGCCGTTCGACGGCAGCCTGGATCTGGACGCTGACGGCGACCTGCAGGACCACAACGCGATCCTGCCCGCCCAGGGCATTGCCGAGCGTTTCGACATCATCGTCAACTTCTCGAAATACGGGATCAAGACCGGCGACAAGCTGTACTTCGTCAACCTGATGGAGCATCACGACGGCAAGGGGCCGGAGAGTATTCCGCTGAGCTTGGCCGATGTCCTGGCCGGCAGGTACAAGGCAGTGCTCAAGCTGACCAGTACCGGCTTGCGATGGGAGGACGGCGACCCGGTGGTGGGCAAGTTCATGCAGATGGTGGTGCAGCCATATGCCGGCCAGGACGTGAGCATGAACCCCGCCGACTACGAACCCGCCAAACCGGGCAAGCCAGTGGGTAAAAGCATGATCCCGTTGACGATCAATCGCGACGACCCGACGATGCAGGCCAAGCTCAAGGCGGCGCGCCATCGCGAGTTCATCTTCGGTCGCTCCGACGGTACCGACGAAGAACCCTGGACCATCAAGACCGATGGCGGTTTCGGCTACCAAATGGATCCTCGGATCATCAGCGCCGCTCCGCAACTGGCCACCGGTCCGACCTCTGCCGGGTTCTCCGGCGACGGCACCCTGGAAGTGTGGAAAATCAGGAACGGCGGCAACGGCTGGAGCCACCCGGTGCACGTGCACTTCGAAGAAGGCATCGTCCTCAACCGCGACGGCAAGGCGCCGCCGGAATGGGAAAAATGGGCACGCAAGGATGTCTATCTCATCGGCCAAGGCATCGACAGCTCGGTGGACGTGGACATTGCGATCCGCTTCCGCGAGTTCGCCGGGACCTACCTGGAGCACTGCCACAACACCCAGCACGAAGACACGTCCATGCTGATGCGTTGGGATGTCGAGCACCCCGGCCAGTTCCAGTTGATGCCAACGCCACTGCCTGGCTGGGACGGCGTCACCTACGTCAATTCCGCCGCGCTGCCGACTTTCCGCACTGGCGATGAACGTGTCGAAGACCTCGCCAACCAGAAACCTGTCGCCAACCCCGACAGCGCCATCAGTAACACCGGCCAACCGGTGACCATCAACGTGCTGGCCAACGACAGCGACCCTGACGGTAACGTGCCACTTAAAGTGGTGGGGCTGGAGCAACCGGACTCCGGCAAGGGCTCGGTCAGCACCGATGGCCTGCGCGTGATCTACACACCACCGGCCACGATCCCCGCGCCGTTCACCGCGACCTTTACCTATAGGGCCAGCGATGCCAAGAACGCGGAGTCGGCACCGGCGACGGTGTCCGTGGCGGTCTCGGCAGGGGTCGTCGAGAACCTGATCGTCACCAGCGCCACCGTCACCGCCCGCAGCAGCAGCCGCTGGTATTGGGTGCTGTCGGGCACCACCTCGCGTGGCGCGGGCAATACCATCACGGCGACTGCCACGACCACAACCGGCACGGTGAACCTTGGCACCGCCACCTTGACCACTACGCCTACAGGCGCACGCTGGAATATAGCGGTGACAACCGTCGGCAGCGGCCCGTCGGCTGCCCCGACGGCGACCATCAAGTCGGCCTTCGGCAAAACCGTGACGGTGCCGGTCGTGAAGAACTGAGTTTCAACCTGGCTTTAGCGACGAGGGCCTCAAAGGATCTGAGGCCCGAATCGGTCAGTTCGGTTGGTCCCGTTCAAATTTGCGGCGCGATGATCCTGAGCCATGGCCAGCGAGCCTGATAACTTCTGGCCTTCTGATCGAACAAGTCCGGCCTGGGATTGCATGGATTGATTCGAAGCAACCCGTGCTCTGTGTCGGCCAGGCCGTTGGGGGCATAGACCTCGCCGGTGGCGACATCCCAACCGATGCAGGTACCGGCAACCAGGTAGCGGTCGATCCCGTCCCTGGCTGACTCAAGCCTGGGATAATCCCCGCCGAACCGCTGGCTGTACCACAGGTGAACGCGAGCCTGATTCTTGACCTCAACGTTCACGTCAAGGTCGTTGAACAGCTGCCGGGCTGACTGGATGACCTCATTCTCTGCTTCCCAGGACAGATCATCATCGAAGTAAAAGACGTCGTAATCCTTCACTCCCCACTCTGGCGGTCGCTGTGACCGATGATTCCAGACGGCCTGGAACAGGCAGCCGGCCGTGAGCATGCATTGGTTCAAGCCAAGCTCGGGCAAGCGTGTGTAAATTTGTGCGTTGACCGGATTGGTCATTGCGATCCTGACCAGGCTTTCGGCAGTCAATGTCATCTTCATCCCTTCCCTATCGATCTGATCCTGGCGACCGACAATACCCCCGGTGCTTTACAAATTCACGAAAAACACCGTCCTTCGCGACCTGCGACTATCGGCCAGCCTGGCGCCAATCATGGGACATTCAGGGGGTATGAAGTCGGTACTGACTATGTGGATGACACTTTTGAAGTGAGCCGCCGCCGTGCCTGCCCCGATAATCGATAGCTTACTGACGAACTGTCGAGGTCAAGCATGACGAACGCAAATACGGAACAAGTCAGCCCGCAAACACTGAGAAGAGTGATTGTCGCCGCCGGCATCGGCAATTTCGTCGAGTGGTTCGACTTCGCCGTCTATGGCTTTCTGGCCACGACCATCGCCCAGCAATTCTTCCCCAGCGGCGATGCCAGCGCCGCGCTGCTCAAGACCTTCGCCGTGTTCGCCGTGGCCTTCGCATTCCGGCCCCTTGGCGGGATTTTCTTCGGCATGCTGGGCGACCGGATCGGCCGCAAGCGAACCCTGGCGATGACCATTTTACTGATGGCAGGTGCGACGACCCTGATCGGTCTGCTGCCCACTTATGCGGCGATCGGGGTCATGGCGCCGATTCTGCTGTCGCTGATCCGTTGCGCCCAGGGCTTTTCCGCCGGGGGCGAATACGCAGGTGCCTGCGCCTACCTGATGGAGCATGCACCGAGCGACAAGCGCGCCTGGTACGGCAGCTTCATCCCGGTGTCGACATTTTCCGCCTTCGCCGCGGCAGCCGTGGTGGCCTACGCGCTCGAGGCGTCATTGTCGGCCGAAGCCATGGGCAGTTGGGGTTGGCGCCTGCCGTTCCTGATTGCTGCACCGCTGGGCCTGGTGGGGCTTTACTTGCGCTGGAAGCTCGACGAGACGCCGGCATTCCAGGCGGTGGCCCAGGAGCATGCGGTCGCCCACTCGCCGCTCAAGGACACCTTGCGCAACCATGGGGCGGCGATCTGTTGCCTGGGGGCCTTCGTGTCACTGACCGCCCTGTCGTTTTATATGTTCACCACCTATTTCGCGACTTACCTGCAAGTCGCCGGTGGCCTGAGTCGCGCAACCGCGTTGCTGGTGTCACTGATTGCATTGCTGTTCGCCGCGGCGATCTGCCCGCTGGCCGGGCTGTATTCGGACCGGGTCGGGCGTCGCATGACGGTGATGACGGCCTGCGCGCTGTTGATCGTTGTCGTGTATCCATCGTTCCTGATGGCCAGCTCCGGCTCGTTCGCAGCGTCCGTCGTCGGCGTCATGCTCCTGGCGATTGGCGCGGTGTTGTGTGGCGTGGTGACGGCGGCCTTGCTCTCGGAAACCTTCCCGACCCGCACTCGATACACCGCCTCGGCGATCACCTACAACATGGCGTACACCTTGTTCGGCGGCACCGCGCCGCTGGTGGCGACGTGGCTGATCAGCACCACTGGCAGCAACCTGTCGCCAGCGTTTTACCTGATCGCGATCGCATTGCTCGCGCTGGCCGGGGGACTGGCATTGCCGGAGACCTCGAGGATTTCCCTGCATGACGTTGCGGCGCAGGAGAAAGCCGAAGGCGTGGGCGCATCCGCCTGACACACGAAACGAGCCGGCAGGCGTCATGTCAGCGAGGTTTCCCTCAGAGGCCTTTGACTGGCGAGCAAAACCCTGCACAATTGCCGGCTGTTTTTGGGGCCTTCACTGGTTTGGAGGCCACTGGCTTGCCAGCGATGGTCGTTAGCGATAACGCGTGTGAGCTGGATAAACGCGGCGCATCTGAGTCCATCGCCAGCAGGCTGGCTCCTACAGTTTCAGCGTGGGCATGGTCCCTTGTGGGAGCTGGCTTGCCTGCGATGGTCGTTAACGATAACGCGGGTGAACTTGATGAACGCGGCGCATTCGTGTCCATCGCCAGCAGGCTGGCTCCTACAGTTTCAGCGTGGGCGTGGCCCTTTGTGGGAGCTGGCCTGCCAGCGATGGTCGTTAACGATAACGCGGGTGAACCGGATGAACGCGGCGCACTGGAGTCCATCGCCAGCAGGCTGGCTCCTACAGTAGTTTCAGCTTGGACAGGGTCCCTTGTGGGAGCTGGCTTGCCTGCGATGGTCGTTAACGATAACGCGGGTGAACCGGATGAACGCGGCGCACTGGAGTCCATCGCCAGCAAGCTGGCTCCTACAGTAGTTTCAGCTTGGGCAGGGTCCCTTGTGGGAGCTGGCTTGCCTGCGATGGTCGTTAACGATAACGCGGGTGAACTGGATGAACGCGGCGCACTGGAGTCCATCGCCAGCAGGCTGGCTCCTACAGTTCCCCGGGAATGCGTAAAGAATCTTTTTTTCGACAGGACGTCACTCGTGCAACGGATTGTTATTCTGGGCAATGCCGGCAGCGGCAAATCCACCCTCGCCCGCACCCTCGGCAAGCATCTGGGGCTGCCCGTGGTGCACCTCGATACCCTGTTCTGGGAGCCCGGCTGGATCGAACCCGACGCAGAGCAGTTCCGCGCGCGGGTCAGCGCAGCGATCGCAGCGGACACCTGGATTTGTGAAGGCAACTATGCCCGGCGCACCTTCGACCTTCGCCTGCCCCGGGCCGACCTGATCATCTGGCTCGATACGCCGCGACTCACCTGCTTCGCCCGGGTGATCCTGCGCAGCGTCATGAACCGTCCTCGCCCTGACCTTGCAGCCGGCTGCGCAGAGAAACTCGACCGGGCGTTCCTGACGTTCCTTGAGTTCGTGTGGAATTTCGATCGAGGCTACCGCCCGGGTATCGAAGCAGTGCGCATGGCCACGGGCCCGCGGATTCCTGTGGTGCATTTGCGCAATAGTCGGGAGATTGCCGCCTTTCTCCATGGCTTGCCCGCAATGCCTGGAACCTGCCTTGAATAGAGGG
Organism: Pseudomonas sp. QLc11A; assembly: GCF_052112305.1. Taxonomy (NCBI): domain Bacteria; kingdom Pseudomonadati; phylum Pseudomonadota; class Gammaproteobacteria; order Pseudomonadales; family Pseudomonadaceae; genus Pseudomonas; species Pseudomonas sp. QLc11A. Next base: position 117,056 of record NZ_JAVAJJ010000019.1, on the reverse strand, counting down.
GCGACGACATCCGTCACCCGAGGTTATACATCGCGCCCCGAAACCGACTCAATTGGACGTCACGCATGATTCCACAGCGATATCGTGAATTTGTCATGAAATGAAAAGAAATTGTCGTCGGATGAATCTCCGTCAGCCTCCCCCCTCCATAAATTCCTCTTCGGGCCCGTTCTGTTCTATAGGCTCAACATCATAATAATAATCCGAGGGGTCGCATCGTATGCGCGTGAATTTGCCCGTAACCGAGCATGAAAGAGTATTTCCCGCCGAACAACGATTGATCTCCACGACCGATCTCGATAGCCGGATCACCTACTGCAACGAGGCCTTTGTTGCCATCAGCGGTTTCACCTACGACGAATTGGTGGGCCAGCCCCATAACCTGGTTCGACACCCCGACATGCCTCCCGGGGTATTCATTCACATGTGGCACACCATCAAGCAAGGCAAACCCTGGATGGGCATTGTGAAAAACCGCGCGAAAAATGGTGACTTCTATTGGGTCAGTGCCTACGTCACGCCCATCCATGAAAACGGACGCCTGAGTGGTTACGAGTCGGTTCGTTCGCTGCCCAGCCGCGACCAGGTTCGTCGGGCTGCAGCACTCTATGCGCGGATGCGGGCCGGCAAGCCCATCGTTTCGCTGCGCACGCGGATTTCCCGGCCGCTGCAACACGGCTGGCCGTTGCTGATCGCTGGCGCAGTTTCATTGCTCGCCGACCAGTGGCTGCCCAATGCGGCGGCACAGGGACTGATGGTGGCAAGCCTGTGTATGGCCTGGTACTTGATCGACTCCCGGCATCGCAGAGCCATCGAGCGCACCCTGGCCGAGCATCCAAAAGCCTTTTCCGATCCATTGGTCGCGCTCACCTACAGCGACAACCATGGTCCCCAGGGGCGCCTGGACATGGCCATGGTCAGTGAGGAAGCGCGCTTGCAGACCGCCCTGAGCCGACTCGTCGATGCCGGGGTCAATGTCAAGGCCAAGGCCGCGCAGTCATCCGAACTCTCCGGTTCTCAGGCGCAGTCGCTTGATCGTCAGCGCAGTGAAACCGATCAGTCTGCCGCCGCCATCTCACAGATGGCCGCCACCATCCAGGAAGTCACCCAGAACGTCATCAGCACCGCGCATGCCGCGTCCCAGGCCGACCAGTTGACGCGTGAGGGCAGTGAACTGGCCCGGCAAAGCCTGAGCGCCATGGAAACCATGCATGAGGCGGTCAACGAGATCGGCAAGGCGGTCAACGCATTGGCGAGCGAAACGCAATCGATCGGCAGTGTCGTGGATGTCATCACGTCGATTGCCGAACAGACCAACCTGCTGGCGCTCAATGCGGCGATCGAGGCGGCCCGGGCCGGTGAGCAAGGTCGCGGTTTTGCCGTGGTTGCCGACGAAGTGCGCTCCCTTGCACAACGCACTCGCACCTCTACCGAACAGATCCACGGCATCATTGCTTCTCTGTACGACGGTGCCGATCGCGCAGTGTCAACGGCCAGCCGTGGCGAGCAGATTTCCCGCGAAAGCATGCAGCGTGTCGAGGCAGTACAGTCGGCGCTGGTCGGCATCAGTCAGGCCGTCACCCGGATTACCGGAATGAGCCAGCAGATGGCCTCGGCGTCTGAAGAGCAAAGTCACGTGGCTGAAGACATCAATCAGCAGATCACGCGTATTGCCCAGCTCTGTGATCACAGCGCCGGGCAGGCCAAACAAGGCGCCGCGATCAGCCAGGACCTTGAAGCCATGGCCGACTACCTGCACAGCCTGGCCGAGCGTTTTAACCGTTAGTGGCGACAGGGCGATTCCTGCTTCGCCAGGGGCCTCGCCAATTGATGCTGATCATCTGTAGGAGCGAGCTTGCTCGCGAAGGTCGTCAACGATAACGCGTGCTCACTGGCTGAACACGGCGCTCTTGAGTCCATCGCGAGCGAGCTCGCTCCTACAGTAGCAATAGGTCGGCGGACGGCCCGTTGCCAACGATTTCACTAAGGCAACGCATAGACCCTGAACAGTCTCTTCACGGTAAGGTTGCTGCCGCCCAGATACTGGTCGTAGGCCTTTTCCACAAAGCCCGAGTAATAGGCTTCACTCAGGGCCGTATCGACCAGCAGGCGGAAGTCTTCGTCGTTACGATCGATCATCATCGCCACCGGCGAGTATTCGAAAATGCGGTCCAGGATCATCAGGTTCTGCGCCGCACCTTCCTTGGCGATTTCGTTTCGCAGCAACATGCGTTCGGAGAAGAAGGCATCGGCCTTGCCCTCGGCGACCAGTTTGACGCCCTCGTCATTGTTGGCCACGGTCACCAGCGAGGCGATCACGTTGAGCAGGCGCATCCGCTCGCGAATCCAGTCTTCGGTCACCCCGCCCTCGAGGCTCGCGTAGGTCTGGTTGGCCAGGCCATTGTTGATGCTGGCACGCCAGGTCGGGCCGGCAGTGGCGACCTTGCCATTGAGCACATTGAGCAAGGGTTCGGCCGCATCGTTGCGCACCACGACCGAGAGGCCGGCGGTGTAGACCGGGATGGAGTAGCTGATCATCTTGCGCCGTTCCAGGGTGGGCGCGGTCGGCGTGCAGAGGATATCCACCTTGCCCTGGCTGACGGCACTGACCTGATCCGCAACCGTGACCGGCAGGTAGTGCACTTGCAGGTCGGGCAGGCCCAGCTCGCTCTTGAGCTTTTCGGCGACTTTCAGGCACAGGTCGATGGCATAACCGCTGGCCTTGTCGCCGTCCTGCTTGCTGAAGGGCGCCAGGTCCGGCAAGTAACCCAGGTTAAAGGTGTGGCTGCTGCGCACGCGTTCAAGGGTGTTGGCGCCTGCCACCAGCGGCAGCGTCAAGAGTGCGAAGGCAAGCAGCAGTCTGGTGGTTGTGGCAAATGGTACGTTCATGTCCGGTTTCCCCGTATGCAGATGTCTGTGCAGTCCTGATGGCTACGCCTGAGGGTTTGCGGCCCTGGCCTGATTGGCCACTGGCACTTCGGTGAAGCGCTTGGCGAGGAATCCGTAGAGCAGGTAGCCGACAGCGAGTACCAGGGTGCCGCCCATCACTGCGTCCTTGCCGCAGGCATACAGGGCATACAGGGAGTACGTGACGGCAATCAGCAAGACCACCACGTTACGCGTGCGAATCGCTGACGAGACCCCGGCCTTGTGCATGATCACCAGCAGGCCGGTCAGCGCAGTGATATAGGGGATGAGGTTGGTGACCGCGGCCAGGCTGACCAGCTTGCTGAACTGCGCGGCGGCGTCGGGCGAGATGGTCGACAGGGCCATCAGGGTTTGCAGCACGCCGCAGACGATCATGCCGACGACGGGCGCATTCATCGAGTTGACCTTGCTGAACAGCTTGAGAAACAGGTTCTGGTCAGCCGTCATCTTCGCCGTTTGCGCCAGGGTGAATTGCCAGCCCAGCAGCGAGCCGACGCAGGCCATGACCGCCAGGGCCATGACGATATTGCCCACCATCGGATTGAATATCGTCGCGTAGACCAGCGCGAAAGGCGCCGAGGACTTGGCCAGTTCGGCGTTGGGAATGATGCCCTGGATGACGGTGGTCGACAGCACATAGACCACGGCGGCGCCGAGGGTGCCGAACAGGCAGGCCAGCGGCACGTTGCGCTTGGGGTTTTCCACGGCATCGGTGGCCTGGGCCGCCGACTCCATGCCCAGGAAGGCCCACAGGGTCAGGGGAATGGCTTTGCTGATGGCTTCGGAAATCGGCAGGCTGTTGGGGTTCCAGGCGGCGGCCAGCACATCAGGCTTGAACCAGAACCAGCCGATGATGCTCAGGCCCGCGACCGGAATGATCACGCCCCACACCGTGAATGCACCGATCTTGCCGGTGATGCCCGGGCCCCCGAAATTGGCGAAAGTGGTCAGCCAGATCAGCCCGATGGTGCCGACGCACAAAGGAATGGCACCCGTGCCCAGCCAGGGCACGAAGGCGGTCATGTAGCCCACCGCCGAAATGGCCACGGCCACGTTGGCGATGGCCAGGGACAGGAAGTACAGGTACGAGCAAAGGAAAAAACCCGACTTTGAATGGGCCTCTTCTGTGTAGGCGGACAAGCCGCCGGAACGTGAACAGAAGACTCCGCATTGGGCAAAGCAGTAAGCGATGGCCATCGAGCCGATCGCGGTGAAGATCCATGACAGCAGCGAGACGGCACCCAGTTGAGCCATGTTGGTGGGCAACATGATGATGCCCGAACCCATCATGTTGACCGTTACCAGCGTCGTGAGCCCCATCAGGCCCATTTTCTTGCTTGAATCAGCCATCGCAAACTCCTTGCCTTGTTCAGAGTTTTGAACCTGGGCCTGGCGACGTGCAACACGCGGCCGGACTGGGGCTAATGCTTGATCAGGCCTTGAGCCTGTAAACGCAGCGCATTGCTGGCAGCGATTTTCAAAGCGTTCATAACCGGAATTTCTCGGTCTGTCCGACGTTGAAGTTCCCGGGACGAGTCTCTGGGGAGGCATCATGTCCCGGGGCCACGAGCGATTGCCCTATTGGGTATAGTTCAAATTTACAAACTGTTACTTCCTGCTGATTTTTTACTGGACCGCGTGGGCATGCTCATGACGATCAGGCGCCCCCCTTATCCTCGAAGGAATCACCCCACAGGTTGCATTCAACCTGTGGGGTGCTGCTCATCCAGCCGTCAGGTGCGCCCTGCGGAACCTGTAACGGGCAGGTTCCCGAGCAATTTGAGCCCGGTGCTCTTCACGAAAGTGTCGTAGTCCATCGGCTTCTGGATACGGGTTTCAGCATTGGGCAATACGTAGGCCCAGGCCCGTTTGGACGAGGCGTCGTACACCAGCTTGAACAGGCGCGTCGGCACCCAGACCTGGTTGTCGCCGATGGTCGAGTGGCCTGGATCGAAGAGCGGGCCGGTAAAGACAAACACGTTGCCCTCGGCTCGCGTGGCAAACTTCCTGACATCCGACTCGACCTTGCTCCAGATCTTGCGGTTGTTGGTCGGGTCTTGCGGCACCATGTTCGACAGCGCAAAGGATTGGGCCATTGCCTTGGGGGTCGGTGCATCGGCTGCCGGGGATTGATGGCCACGGTCTACGGCCGGATGCTGGCCGCGGTAGTCACTCAACTCTGCACGCCCACCCTTGGGAATGCGTGGGTCCGGGTAGAACTGGTTGGTGCGCTCCTCCCCTTTGGCATCCCGCAACTGGGCCGCATTCAGGCGTTCGACCACCACCAGCGGGGTCTTGCTGGTTTGCGAGTACAGCACCGCGAAGTTGTCGGAACACAATGCCAGGGGTTTCATGGATGCAGGCACAGTGACGGTGTTGATCGGTTTCGCTGCCGGGAACAGATCAGCACAGCCATCGAACGAGGCCTGTTTCTGTTTGCTTGAATAGAGCTCCAGGGCCGCGTTCCGGCTGATCGAGCCTGAGCGGGACGCTTGTTCGTGTTGCGCGGCGGGCGGCTTGAGGAGGTCCAGCAGACTGCGGGCTTGCGCCCCGGACGAGAGCAAAACAAGGGCCGACAGCCCAACTGCAATTTTGCGTAGGTACATGGGTTGATTCTTCGAAGGGAATTGAGGGGTAAACGTACGGCGGGTCCCGACTCACGGAACCGGGTGGAGGGGGTTGCTGATTATGTGGCGGCGAGCATGCTTTCACTGTCCTTGATCAAATGACCGCTGAGGGTCGTGCGGAGGGTATGGACCATGCCCAGACCGGTTAGTGCGATGCCGCACCCGGCAGCCCTGTTATTGTGACGCCGGGGTGGATGACTTATCCAGCACCCCTCGCTACCCTTTCGCACCCGGGTGCCTGACAGCGATTCAGGCCAGACCACATTCCATCCAGACGAACGAATAATGAAATCCTCCGCAGGTTTGCTGTTGTCGGGTATCGAACTGGACCGTGCCAGTTCCATCCCCTTGTACCGCCAACTCTACTTGCAGATTCGCAAACAGATTCTCAGTGGCAGGCTTCAGGGTGGCGTGCGCCTGCCGTCCACGCGGACCCTGAGCAAGGAGCTTGAGCTGTCGCGAATCAGCATTCTCAATGCGTTCGATCAACTGATTGCCGAGGGTTTCCTGACGTCGCGGACCGGGGCCGGGACTTACGTCGGCCATGAATGGGAAGGCCGCGGTATTGAAGACGATGAGCACAAGCGCCAGCCGCCTCGCCTGTCCGACCTGAGCCAGTCGATGCTGTCGTTGCGCAGCGATCATTTTCGTGGTGTTTCGTATGCCGGCTGGGCGACCGGCAGCCCGACCTCGTTCCTGCCCAGTCACAGCGCCTACGATGCGTTCCCGCAATCGGTCTGGAAGCGTCTGTTGAACCGCCACCTGCACAAGCCGACCAAGGCCATGCTCGGCTATGGCGAACTGCAGGGCTTGCTGGCCCTGCGCGAGGCGATTGCCGAGTACGTCTTCGATGCCCGCGGCATTGATTGCAGTGCCGATCAGGTGGTCATCGTGTCCGGCGCCCAGCAAGCCTTCAACCTGCTGGGCATGCTGTTGCTCAATCCGCAGGACAGCTTCTGGATGGAAGATCCGGGGCATATCGCAGCGCGTATTGCGCTCCAGGCCCAGGGTGGCCAGGTCGTGCCGTTGCGTATCGACGAACAGGGAATCGATGTCCGGCAAGGCCTGGCTGTGTGTCCTGACGCCCGCCTGGTGTTTACCACTCCGTCTCGCCAGCATCCCCTGGGCGTCACCATGAGTTATGCACGACGCCAGGAACTCATCGACTGGGCCGCGCAGAATCAAAGCTGGATCATCGAGGACGATTGCGACAGTGAGTTTCGCTACAACGGCCGCCCCCTGCCCGCGCTCTATGCCATGGACCAGTGGGCCCGGGTTATCTACGCCGGGACCTTCAGCAAGGTGCTCTTCCCCTCGCTGCGACTGGGGTACGTGATACTGCCGCACGCCCTGGTCGAACCCTTCTGCACCCTGCGGGCGGTCATGGATCGCAGCCCGCCTACCCTGCTTCAGGCCGCCACCGCAGACTTCATGCGCGAAGGCCACTTCCTCGGCCATATTCGGCGGATGCGTGCCCTGTACCAGGCTCGCCAGCTGGCACTGGTCGAACAGCTACAGAAACAACTGGGGACTTTCTTCAGGATCACCCCGGTGGAAGCCGGCATGCACATGATCGCCTGGTTACCTGCGCATCTCGATGACGATGCCCTGGCCAGGGAGCTCGACCAGCATGGCATTCATACCTATCCCCTGAGCGACTACTGCGTCGAACATGTCTTGCCGCCGGCGCTGCTGATCGGCTTTGCCAGCACCCCCGAGGACCAGGCCCAGGCGCGGGTCGAAGAGCTGGCCCTGGCCCTGGACAAAATGGGTTACCTGCAGCCGGCCACCTGACGCCGGGCAAGTGGTCTTATGATTTAGCTGATAATGGATCTATCGAGAGTTCCTGACTGGCGCGATAAAGGCTGCGCCGGTAGACCCGGTGTCTGAACCAGGAACGACTCGAATGAACAATAAGATCCAGGAACGATTCAACGCCTTGCTCAGCCATAAGGCTGTCGAGGCCGAGGCTCCCCCTCAACTGACCGAGGCACTGGCCCGCCGGTTGCTCGACCGCCTTGGGCAACTGCGTCTGTTTGCCCATGCCTACCCCTTGCTGACCAACCTGACCCACGGCCGTGTCACCCCTGACGACTTGCTGGACTTTGCCTATCGCCATGAACTCCAGGGACTGAGCCTGCACCTGCTCGACGGTGAGGAAAACAGCCTGAGTCAAATGACAGCCGCGCAGCTTCAGGCGTTCGCTGCCAAGGCCAAAACACTCGGGCTGGACGTGCATCTGGAAATCAGCAGCACCCTGAAAAAAGATGTCGATCAAGTGATCGCCATCGCCAAGGCGCTGGGTACCCGCAACATCCGTGTCTACTCACGCTACGAAGGGGCGCTGTCCCGGGTCATGGATGTGATCGAGTCGGACCTGCACTACCTCGCGCAACAGGCAGACGAGCACGACCTGTTCTTCGATTTCGAGCAGCACGAGGAACTCAAGAGCGGCGAGATCGCGCAACTGCTGAGCCGGCTGAACCACCCGCGCCTGCACGCCCTGTTCGACTTCGGCAACATGATCAATGCCTGCGAGCAGCCCCTTGCGGCACTGCGCACCCTGGGTCCGCACATACGCCAGACGCACCTCAAGGGTGTGCGCATCGTGCCTGAGCAAAACGGCTTCGGGCATTACGGCGTGCTGCAAGGCAGTGACGAAGACGACCTGCCCAGCGCTCGCATGTTGTTCGAACTGTTGATGCTCGGCGAATCAACCCCGCAGGTAATCGCCTTCATTCTCGAGCAGGAAAACCACTACGTGGCCCCGGCGTTCCGCCAACTCGACGAAGCCGCCGACCCGTTCATTGCGTACCGGGAAATGAGTGAAACAGCGCTGCCGCAAGGCTACTCGCTGGAGCGAATGCTGGCCGATGAACACCGTTGGGCAAACAACCAGGTCGCCTATGTACGAGGTCTGCTGGCCGAATTCCGAACCCTGGCCGAGTTGACCCTGGCCCATTGCGCTGATGCCTGAACCTGACGTGCCAAGCGGCACTGCCTACCCAATCAAGCCTGGAGAACAATAATGACATCCCAAGACAAGGCCAAATGGCTCAGATTCCTGATTCTCATCCTCGGTGGCGGCACCATCTACAAGCTGGCGAGCCTCAAGGACGCCTTCTATATCCCCATGCAGGAATTCATGGGGCTGTCCCACACTGAAATCGGCGTGCTGCTGAGCGCCAACGCCATCATCGCCACCGCGCTGTTCGTGGTGGGCGGCATGCTCGCCGACCGTTACGACACGCGCAAGCTGATCCCCCTCGGCCTGATCGGTACCGGCGCTCTCGGGCTTTACCTGGCGACCTTTCCGCCCTTCAGCAATCTGCTGGTTGTGTTTTGCCTGCTGGCCGTGTGTGCCGACTGCCTCTTCTGGCCTTCGCTGCTCAAGGCTATCCGCAACCTGGGTGACGATAAGGAACAGGGGCGCCTGTTCGGCCTGCTCGAAGGCGGGCGTGGTGTCATCGATACCCTGGTCGCGTTTTCTGCGCTGGGCGTCTTCGTCGCCATGGGCTCCGGTGAAAACGGTTTGAAGTCGGCGATCCTGTTCTACTCGGTCATCGACATTCTTGCCGGTACCCTGACCTGGCTGTTGCTCAAAAGCGGCAAAACCCAGTCGACCGCCAAGCCGAAGAACGGACTGTCGAACCTGCTCGAGGCCATCAAGGTGCCGGGCATCTGGCTGGTCAGCCTCAACGTGTTCATGGTCTACATCGTGTACTGCGGCCTGACCTATTTCATTCCCTACCTCAAGGAAATGTACGAACTGCCCGTGGCCCTGGTGGGCGCCTACGGCATCATCAACCAGTACTTCCTCAAGATCCTCGGCGGCCCCGCTGGCGGCTTCATTGCCGACAAGCAGTTCAAGAGTTCCAGCCGTTACCTGAAGTGGGCATTCCTGGCGTTGTTGCCGCTGATGGGCGTCATCATGCTCATCCCGAAAAGCCCGGATTACATCTACGCTGGCATGGCGGCCACCCTGTCCTTCGCGTTGATTGTGTTTTCCATGCGCGGTGTGTTCTGGGCACCGATGGGTGAAGTCGGCATTGCCCAGCACATCACAGGCTCAGCCTTTGGCATTGGTTGCCTGATCGGCTATGCGCCGGGCATGTTCGCCTACGTCATCTATGGCGCGATACTCGACCACTTCCCGGGTCAACAAGGCTACAACTACGTCTTCTCGTTGATGAGTCTGCTGGCCATTGTCGGGTTCATGGTATCGAGCCTGCTGTATCAAGCGGTGCGCAAGAATTCCGCGGTCACGGGCCAGGTCAGCGCCGCGCAAGCCTGACCCTGGACCGCGTCCAGGCGTCTTGACGCAACGCCGTGCGGCGGTAACCGGTGCCTCCCGGTTACCGCCGCATGGACGCCATGCACCAGGCATGACCAGGCACAATGTCAAACGCGACAGATTTCCAACGTGGCGCGTAAACCGCCCGCGATGCGGTTCTCCAGTCTGATCTGTCCACCCAGGCGATCGGCAATGGCCTTGACGATGGTCAGCCCCAACCCTGCCCCCTGATCGTTTGCGCGACTGTAGAACCGTTCGAAGAGCCGATCACGATCCTGCTCATCGATACCCGGCCCCTCATCTTCGACAGACAGTTCGTAGCCGTTTCTCTTTTCGACCAGCTTTACCGTGATCACGCCGTGCCGGGGGGAGAAATTCACCGCGTTGGTGACCAGGTTGTTCAAGGCAATGTCGATGGCCGCAGGGTCGACCCTCACAAGGCCGATGTTGTCGCCGACATCGAAAACCAATTCAAGATCCTTGCTCAACAACCAGGGTGTCAACTGAACCAGGCTGTCGCGAACCGTGGCTGCCAGGTCAATCGGTACAGGCGGTTGCGCGCCTGCTTGAGGCTCGATACGAGCCATCGTGAGCAATTGATTGACCAGACGGCTGGTACGGTCAACCCCGGCAATCAAGTGCTCAAGCGACGCACGACGCTCCCCTTCGCTCGCCGCTTCCATCAGGTTCTGCGCATGCACCCTGAGCACGGCCAGTGGTGTGCGCATTTCGTGGGCGGCATCAGCGATAAAACGTCGCTCACGCCCCATGACTTCCTGAATCTGCGCAAGCATACGGTTAAGGGCTGCCTGCATCGGCTCAAGCTCGGTAGGCAGCGGCGTCAATTGCAGGGGTTCGAGTGAACCGGGATGCCTCGCCCGCAGTGTTGCAGCCATGTTGACCAGAGGTTTCAATCCCCAGCCGATGGCCAGCCAGAGCATGGCGGCCAGTATCAAACTCCCCAGAATGTTAGGCCACAAGGTATGGCGTACGATGCGGTCCACCAGGTCCGTGCGCACGTCGTCCCGTTCCCCCACCCAGATACGCAGGTTGTTCTGCTTGTCTTCAAGCAGGAAGGCGCGCCAGTGCCGGTTGTTCAGGTCGACGACATCGCTGAAGCCTGGTGTGACCGGGGGTTGGCTGAAAGACGGAGAACTGGCGGTATGTACCAGCACTTCATTCCTGGCATTCCAGACCTGAAACGCAATCTTCGTTTCATACGGATGCCCGTCGGCCCTGGGCGTCGCCTCGTTCAGGGCCTGGTTGAAAGCCCTGTACAGATCTGCGTGATCCTCGCTCACCATGGGCATACGCATGACGCCTTGCAGCAGGCGAGCATTCTGGGCCAGTTGGGCATCATAGACTTCGGCAATTTCATGGTTGCTGTCATGCAGGTTCAGCACGCTGATCACCGCCAGACCTGCGAGCATCAGGCCAATGATCAGGGTCAGGGTGCGACGCCGGATCGAGGTCATCGACGCTCCTCCACCAGATAACCGATACCACGGACGGTGCGAATCAGATCGGTGGAGAGCTTCTTGCGCAGGTGATGGATGTGCACTTCCAGCGTGTTGCTTTCGGCCTCCTCGCTCCAGCCGTACAGCAACTGCATCAGATGATCGCGAGTCATTACCCGGCCCGGTGGCGAGAGCAGTTCGTGGAGCAACTGGTATTCCTTGGGTGTCAGGGCCACCGGTTCGCCCTTGTAGCTGACTTGCTGGGTACCGGGGTTGAGGCTGATGCCCGCGTGCTCGATCAGCGATTGCCCACGCCCGGCGCTGCGCCGAAGCAACGCACGTATGCGCGCCTTCAACTCTGCCAGGTCGAAGGGCTTGATCAGGTAGTCATCGGCGCCGACATCCAGACCGGCGATGCGGTCTTCGGTGGCATCGCGTGCCGTCAGGATCAGCACTGGCAGGTTGGAGCCGCTGTCACGCAAGCGCCTGAGTACTTCGAGACCGTCCATGCGTGGCAGGCCAAGGTCGAGCACCGCCAGATCAAAGATTTCACTGAGCAGCGAGTGCAAGGCACTGTTGCCGTCCTGCAACCAGTCGACGGTATAACCTTCACGGCGCAGGGCCTGATGAATGCCCTCGCCGAGCGCCACGTCATCCTCTACGAGTAATAAACGCACAGGGTCTCCTGTCAGCCGAGTTTCTTGTTCACGTCCACCAACAACGCTTCGATCTCCTTGCGGCGCCCGGCATCCGCGCTCTCGCGGCCAGGTCGGGGAGCAGCCTGCAAGGCTTTTTGCAATGCTGCCCTGGCTTCACCATAGCGCTTCTGACGGTAGAGGTGATCGCCCCAGAAGTACAGGCTGTCGATGCCGTTGGGGTTTATTTGCAATGCCAGCTTGAGCAACTGCTCGGCCTTGTCCGAATCGCCGAAACCGATGGGCCAGCCCGGTACGCGGTCATAGAGGGCCGCCAGACTGGTATAGGCTGAGCCTTGCAGGGCCTTGGGGTCCAGGGCCAGGGCTTTTTCCAGATCGGCTTTGGCATCCTTGACCTTGCTCAGCGCACCCAGTCCGCCCTGGGCACCCGCCCAGCTACTGGTGACGATGCCAGACCAGATCCAGGCCTCCGCCACCGCTTGGCGTTCCTGCTTGAAGCTCGAAGCCTGGGCGGCCAGCTTTTCAAAAGCCGCAGTGCGTTGGCCCTCGGGCAGCTCATACTGAATGTGCGCCCAGCTTTGCTGGATGCCGTTGAGACGCTGCTGGTCGGCAGCATCCAGCGCCCAGACACTCTGGCTCAATGCACCCAGCAGCAGGCAAGCGAAGATCTTTTTCATGGTTCGAGATTCTCGTGGTCGGGTTTCTGGCTCAGGCGGCGGATCAGTGGCAATTGCTTGCGCAATCCACGGTCCACCAGATGGGGCAGGAGGCTGTTCAGGCGTACAAAAAAACGCTCGGGCCAGCCCAGGTACAAGTCGCGACGGTCACCGGCAATGGCGTGAGTCACCGCGGCCGCCACGGTTTGCGGATCGTCGACATTGGTTTTGAGCGCATCATTGAGCGCTTGGGCTGCCGGGCTGTTCATGCCGGTACGGGTCGCTCGCGGAGCGACGTAGAGCACACTGACCCGGGTGTCCGCCAACTCTCGGCGCAGGGCTTCGGAGAACCCGCGCAGGGCAAACTTGGTGGCGCAGTAACTGGCGTAGCCTGGGTAGCCAATGGAGCCATAGGTCGAACCGACGTTCACCACCATGGCACTGTCGGCTTGCTTGAGCAGCGGCAACATCAGTTTTGTCAGGCACATCGGCGCACTGATGTTCACCGCGAGCATCGAATTGATCTCACTGTCGTCAAGCTGTTCGAGCATGGCGAAATGGTTGACTCCGGCGGCATTGATCAGCAGGTTGATGCCGCCGATGTTCTGGGCCCGCGCCAGCACCTCGCGGCGGTCGGAGAGCAACGTCAGGTCTGCACGGATCCAACACAGATTATTGGGATAAAGCTCGAGCAACGGCACCAGGGGCTCCCGATGGCGAGCCACGGCCAGCACCTGGGCACCACTGGCGCACAGTGCAGTGGCGATGGCCAGGCCGATGCCGCCGCTGGCACCGGTCAACACGACGCGGGCTTCAGACAGGCGCATGCAGGTTCTCCCCGTTACGCGGCAAGCCACGAAACATATCGGCGTAGAGCCGGTACACCACTTTGGAGGCATGAATGACGGCGGCCTGGTCTTGCGGGTCATCCAGCGTGTCCATCAGTCGACGGTAGGTCTGCATATGTTCGATATCGAGCGAGCCGTGGGAACTGAGGTAGCTGAAGGCGCTTTCCGGCAAGTCCAGGCGCTGGCGAATACTGCCGGCGGCGTGGGTCGCCAGGGCGATGCTCGTGCCTTCGAGTACGTTGACCATGCCAAACAGTCCCACCGGATTGTCCCTGGCAATCAGGTCATAGAGGAAGCTGACCATCAGTTCGATCGGCAATGACGGGCGCCCGTCCCGTACAGCGTCCCTGTCACCGCCGCAGGCTTGAATGTCATTGAGTATCCATTGTTCGTGGCCGTATTCGTCCTCGATGTATTCACAGACCGCTTTGCGCAGCCATTCCAGACGCAATGGCAGGCGCGCTCCGCAGGCCATCATCAACGGCACGGTATGGCGCACGTGGTAATAGGCCTGTGCCAGAAAGGCCCGGTAACTTTCCAGGCTGACATCGCCCTGCAGCGCTTCACGGATGATCGGCAGGTTGAACAACTCATTGCGCTCTTGCTCAGTGGCTTGTTGCAAGGTGTCAAAAAAGCTCATGGTGCGGATTCCTCGGAAAATGCAGATTCGGTCAATTGCCGCCGGTAGCGCTCGATGATGGCGTCACGGCGGGGCCGGCCATTGGCGGTGAGCAAACCGTTGGTGGCGGTAAAGGGTTGGTCGAGCCGACTCCAGTGATGGACCTGGGCGTACTCGGGCAAAGCCTCGTTGGCCTGGGCCACGGCGGTGGCCAGTTGTTCGTCGGTACAGTCCGGGCGATGCGGCCAGAGCAGCGCATGGTTGTGAGGCATCGCCTCGCCATAGACGAAGGCCTGGGCGACAGGCCCGCGCTGGGTCAACTCGGCTTCCACCCACTCGGGGTTCACGTTGCGCCCGAAACTGGTCACGAACTGATGCTTCTTGCGTCCCTTGAGGTAGAGAAAACCCTCGGCGTCGAACTCGCCGAGATCGCCGCTGGGCCACCACTGGGCGGTGTGCGGCGCCTCTCCCAGATAGCCCAGCAAGGTTGAACCCTTGATCAGCACTTCTCCGTCATCCGCCAGGCGAATCTCCACATGGGGCAATGGCCGTCCGACACTGCCGGGGCGCCGTGCTTGCGGGCGATTGAGGCACACCACCGATGCGCACTCGGACAGCCCGTAACCTTCATAGACGGGTATGCGCACGCGTTCAGCGCGATGCAGTAGATCTTCACTGACCCGGGCACCGCCCACGGCGGCAAAACGCAAGTGCTGTGGATCGAAAACCTTCTGCTCGGCAGCACCGACCAGCATCAGCAATAACTGCGGCACCAGGACCAGGCTCTGAGGCGAGCGGCTGGCCAGGCATCCCAACAGTTTCGGCACCTCCACACCGCTGGCGCCTGCAATCCCCAGGGTTTTCTGGCTGGGCAGGCTCAAGGTGGCCCCGGCATACAGTGCGGCGTAACAACCGATGTTCTCCAGCAGAATGGCCAGCGGCAGCAGCGCCAGGTGGTGTTGCGGGTCAGTGGGTTTGCTGGCCTGATCCAGCTCGCGAGCGACCCGCAGAATGCTGTCGGCACTCAGGCACACGCCCTTGGGTGTGCCTGTGGTGCCGGAGGTGAAGGTCAACTTGGCGGTGCGTTCAGGCATCCGGTTCGGGCCACTGAACGTGCGGTTCCAGAACTCGCCGCAGTTCTGATATCCAGCGGCTTGCAGTTCGTCCTGCAATTGCGGTTCGGCAATGACGTGTTCGGCCTGGCTTTGCTCCAGGCAATGCTTGCGTTGCGCCGGACTGAAAAAAGGCGGCAAGGCCACGCAGGTCAAACCCTCGAACAGCGCGGCCAGGTCCCACAGCATGGCCTCGATACCATTGTCCAGTGCCAGGGCGACCACCCTGACCCGCTCATCGCGCAGGCGTTGCTGACGATAACTGACCTCGGCATAGAGCGTGGCGTAGTCAAGCTTGCGATGGTCGTCCCACAAGGCAATGGCGTTGGTTTTTTGCTCAGCATGATGACGCAGGATCTGTTTGAAACGTTCCATTTCAGGCGACATGGCAGACCCCTTCAATGGAGGTCGGCAAGCCCAGGCGACTGAACAGGCCCGTGTTGCGTAAATGAATGAAACCGGAACGAATATTGCCGAAATGAACCCACGGTTTGCTTTCGTAGTAACTGCCCCAGGCGTGGCGGTCTTCGCCAAGACGCGCCGGGTCGGCAGCACACAGGGTTACGGGTTTCAAGCCAAGTCGATGAAAGCTATTGACCAGCCCCAGGTTTCCAGTGAAAGCGACCCATTCCAGCCCCCCCATGGCCAGCAGGTAAGTCATCGCGATGATGCTCATCCGTGCGCTGCCGGTGTCGCTGGCAGCCAGGTTGCCGACCTCGACGATGGCTGAGCGCCTTACGGTCTGGTCGGCCGCGGCACTGATCAGCGCATCGATCGTCTCGTCCAGGTAACCTTCCAGAAACAGCGGTCCGCCGCTCGCCAGACGCACGCCAACCACCGCGCATAGCGTGCCGGACGCGTCGCTCATGCCAAACAGCTGCGGCATGAAGTGACGAACATCGGCACCGTGGGCCCTGCGAAACCGTTGCTGGATAAAGGCTTCGAAGACACCCCTTTGCGGGGCGTCCGGCAAGGCCCTGACAAGATGCATCTGCTGTGCTTCGGTCAGGCCAAAGCGCAGTGGCAACTGAACGTTCCAGTTGAAGTCGGACATTGAAAAACATCTCCCCGGATCAATTGGGGAGCAGTATCAAAGACAATTCTTAACGAAGTCTGAAGGTGACAAAACGATTCTTTTCAGTGGCCTTCTGATTGTCACCTGGCATGACCGGGGCCAGCCCGGGCGTCGACACTGCACCCGTATCCGCCCCGACAACCGGCAGACTGGTCGACAGGGGTACGCTCTGCGTGACGTTGGCCATCCGGGTGATTTCCACCTGCACCTTGTCTTTGCCGAGCAGGTAGTCGGCCAGTTTCTGCGAAAACGGCCAGTAGTTCAGGTCGGCCGTCAGGGTCAGCGGCCCGACGGCGTCGGCCGGCACCAGGAAGGAGAACTCCCCGATATCGTAGCCCTTGGGCAGAATTCGGTTGTCCGAGAGAATCTGCGTGGCATTCCAGACCTCGACGTCCAGCGGGTTGCCGTCCTTGTCGCCTATATGCACTTTGAAATTTCGCGTGTTGATTTCGGTCTTGCCGTCCTTGATCGAACCCAGTCGGTAGATCTCGCGACCCGTGGCATCCAGCACCCGGAAATCGATCCACATCTCCCGTCCCTCCGGAAAGCCGGTCGGCAGCTTGTGCCCTGCGCCGACATTGGAAACCTTGACGGCGACCGAGGTGTATTGCCCGGCAACGAACGCTGCCGGCAATTGCTCGAAGGTTATTTCCCCCGCGCGCGCGAGCATGTTGCGAGCCCGTTGCGCGCCCTCTTCCTGACCGAGATGGTTGAGCATCATCGCGTTGGCCCCACTGAACCAATGCGAGGCGACCGACTCGCGTTCCGGCCCCATGATCGCGGCCTTGCCCTTGAAACCCGGCATGTGGCAGCTCTGGCAGGTGATGTCGTTAAGGCTGTAGGTGCTCTCCTGCCATTCGTCATAGGTGCGCTCCACCGCCACGCTGCTGAACGGATGCGTGACGTTGTGGCAGGTGCCGCAAAAGTCCGAGCGGGTGTGCAAAGCCGAGTACACCGTGTCGTGATAAGGCGAAACGGCGTCTTTGCGCGGACCGAACTTGGTCGGTTTACCGTGTGCCCGCGGACTCATGACATAGGCCCCGTTATCGAGGCCCGTGCGGGCACTGATGTTGTGGCAGGTCTCGCAGTCGACCCCGGGCATCGGATGATTCTTCTCACTGTCTTCAATCGAGGAGCGGTTGACTTGCGAAGTGATCTGCCCGGTCGTGAGACCGATCGGGGTATGGCAGCCGGTACAGAAGTTATCGACCTTGCCCTCGGTGGCCGCACTCGCACGCTTGAGCAAGGCCCGATAGATGGGTTCATCCCAGGCCTGGGACATCATCGACGAGCGCCACTGCCTGTAGATCTCCGTATGACAAGCGCCACAGACCTGAGCATTGTCGAAGTCCTTCACATTCAACACCAGGTTACCGGTGGTATTGGCCCGGTGCGGAAAGAACGGCATCCCGCCCGTCACACGCATGAGCCTGGAGCGTGCCGGCTCCAGCCACTTCTCATTGCTCTGATTGTCATTGCCCTGATTGTTGCTGCTCTGCGGTTCGTCGGCCGCCGCCAGCGTTACCGTCAGAAGGCAGGCCAGGAACAACAGTAAACGGCGAGCCAGAGGTTTGAGCGCCAGGAACAACGGTATGAACAATGACGCCAGGGAAATGTTCAAGTCGACAATGGCCAGCTTGACCCCTGGCGGTACGTTGAACATTGCCATGTAAGACCCGGCGCTGATCGTCCATAGAACAATCAAGGCCGATAGCCCGTGCAGCGCTAACTGTGCACACGTTGGTCTGGTGTGGCTCATGGCAATTCCTCTGGACGGTTTGCAGAGGATGACTGCAGTACTTCTATTGAGTCGCCAGGGGTATTTCGTGATGCAAACCGATGGTTACATGCAATCACTCAATGGGGTACTTACAGCTCCACAGCTTGCCGACGCTGCACCTTTCATGAACGGGACACGCTCACTCAGCAATTACCCTGCCATCGCTGTAACAAAATATGAGCAAGGGCCGGAAGGTCCCTGCAAACATTCGTCGAAAGTTGAAATGCCGTGCTGATGCTGACGTGGATGCTGCTGGGGAATAGCGCCCCGTTTGTGGGGGCGCTCACACCGAAATCGGGGACCACTCAGCCTCTTGAGTCGATGCCCCCTACTCCCTGTCTTTCGTCGTACGGATGAGATTGCCCCGTAACTTCACGATGGCCTTCTGCATTTGCACGAAATCGTCAGGATCGAGGCCGGTTTGCGGGAAGCCGTCTTCGCGCAGGCCTTCACGCAGTGTTCGCCCCTCTTTTGTGAGATTGATCCGTACCTGGCGTTCGTCTTCCGGGTCGCGCTGGCGCTGCAAATAACCCATCGCTTCGAGCTTCTTCAGGATCGGCGTGAGGGTGTTGGATTCCAGAAACAGCTTTTCGCCAAGGCTGCCGACGGTCTGATTGTCTTCTTCCCACAGCGCGACCAGGGTGATGTATTGCGTGTAGGTCAGGCCGAGCCGTTCGAGCATCGGCTTGTAGGCCTTGCCGAAGGCCAGGTTGGTGGAATAGACGGCAAAACACAGGAAGTCGGAGAGTTTGAGATCCAGGGCGGATATCTTGGCGGTGTTTTTCATGGACGTTCTCAGGGGCAATCTTGCGAGACTGAAACTATACGTCGTACACGATGGTATCGGAAGTGTGCATAAACACCGACGGCCGGTTCACCGGGAAAATTCCCATTGAACCGGCCGTGCAGCGGGTCAGGCCGTCAAGACATTGATGTCGACATCAATGTTGCCGCGTGTGGCCTTGGAGTACGGGCAGATTGCATCGGCGTTGTGGGCCAGTTCAGTCGCCACTCCATGATCCAGCCCCGGCACGCGCAATGTCAGTCGGGCCTGGAGGAAGTAAGCCGCGCCGGTCTGGCCCAGATCGACTTCAATGTCGACGGCCGTGTCGGTCGGCAGTGTCACCTTCATTTGTTGGGCGGCCAGCCCTACCGCTGCGATGTAGCAGGCCGACCACGCGCCGGCGAACAGTTGCTCGGCTTTCGGGTGCGGCTGGACGGCGGTCAGCACGTGTGCCGGTGTGTCGTTGCCGGGGGACGACAGCACGATGTCGAGGTTACCGTTATGACCGCGCGACGTATTGCCTGCGCTGTTATGGGTGGTGTGGGTTTTGCCGCTGGCCAGCACTTTTTCGATCTTGCTCATGATGATTCCCTCAAGATTACAATCAGTTAAATTCGTATGCGCTTGCATCGCATGCGATATCAATGATGCGTCCGCACGTCACGCCGTGATCACGTTCAGGGCAACATCGATATTGCCGCGTGTCGCTTTGGAGTAAGGGCAGATGGAGTCGGCGATGTGCGCCAGTTCGGTCGCGACATCCTGTGCCAGCCCGGGCACGCGCAGGGTCAGTCGGGCCTGAAGGAAGTAGGCCGGACCAGTCTGGCCCAGGTCCACTTCAATGTCGACGGCCATGTCCGCCGGCAATACGATATTGCGTTCCTGGGCCACCAGCCCCACTGCTGCGGTGTAGCAGGCCGACCAGGCTCCGGCGAACAGTTGCTCGGCTTTCGGATGCGGCTGTGTGGCGGCAAAGACGTGGGCTGGCTGGGTGGAACCCGGTGACGACAGGACGATATCGAGGTTACCGTTGTGACCGCCGACATTGCTGCGGGTGGTGTGGGTTTTGCCGGTTGCCAGTACTTTTTCGATTTTGCTCATGGGGATTTCCTCAGGGTTTAAAGTTTGTACGATAGTATCGCATGCGATGCATGTGGCATTCAAAAAGACAACGTTCGTCAATTGGCCTGTGCAACGATCCAGTTGTTGCCGTTATGGCCATGGGAAGCTTGAACGGTAGCGATCAACAGAGTGCGGCGGCTTCCGGTGTTCATGGCTGAATCTCCAAACGGCAAGGGTTGTTTTTGTTTGCTATCGCATTCGACTTAATCGTATGCGATGAATGAATACTCAACCAAAGCCCCAATGATGTCAAAGTTTATTTTATGCCTTGGCGATGAACGGAGGGTTCGCGACCGAGCGTGCTGCCCTGCCCCTCGCCGGATCAAGGGATGAGTGGACAACGTTCGGCCATGGACAAAAAGGTTCTTCACGCATTCCCGGGAACTGCTGGTGATGGACTCAAATGCGCCGCGTTTATCCGGTTAACACGCGTTATCGTTAACGACCATCGCTGGCAAGCCAGCTCCCACAAAGGACCGTGCCCACGCTGAAACTGTAGGAGCCAGCCTCCTGGCGATGGACTCAAATGCGCCGTGTTTATCCAGCTCACCCGCGTTATCGTTAACGACCATCGCTGGCAAGCCAGCTCCCACAAAGGAACGTGCCCACGCTGAAACTGTAGGAGCCAGCCTGCTGGCGATGGACTTCAGTGCGCCGCGTTTATCCAGTTCACCCGCGTTATCGTTAACGACCATCGCTGGCAGGCCAGCTCCCACAAAGGACCGTTCCCACGCTAAAACTGTAGGAGCCAGCCTGCTGGCGATGGACTCAGATGCGCCGCGTTTATCCGGTTCACCCGCGTTATCGTTAACGACCATCGCTGGCAAGCCAGCTCCCACAAAGGACCGTGCCCACGCTGAAACTGTGGGAGCCAGCCTGCTGGTGATGGACTCAAATGCGCCGCGTTTATCCAGCTCACCCGCGTTATCGTTAACGACCATCGCTGGCAAGCCAGCTCCCACAAAGGACCGTGCCCACGCTGGGAAACTGTAGGAGCGAGCTTGCTGGCGATGGTCTCAAGTGCGCCGCGTTCATCCGGGTTACCCGCGTAATCGTTAACGACCATCGCTGGCAAGCCAGCTCCCACAAGGGAACGTGCCCACGTTAAAACTGTAGGAGCCAGCCTGCTGGCGATGGACTCAGATGCGCCGTGTTTATCCGGTTCACCCGCGTTATCGTTAACGACCATCGCTGGCAAGCCAGCTCCCACAAAGGACCGTTCCCACGCTAAAACTGTAGGAGCCAGCCTGCTGGCGATGGACTCAGATGCGCCGCGTTTATCCGGTTCACCCGCGTTATCGTTAACGACCATCGCTGGCAAGCCAGCGCCTGCAATTCCCCGGTTATGCGTGAAGCACCCAAAAAAAACCCCCTCACAGGGAGGGGGTCTGGTGTTTGCAGGGTTCTAACGGTTTAACCCGTCTTCACCTGGACTTTCGTCAGCTCATCGCGCAGGAATTCCAGCGAACAGCCAGGTAGTCTGTTCAGCCGGCGCTGCCGCGTTGCGATTGCGCGCCCACTGGGTCAGCGCCACCATCGTCGCAAAGCCGAGCACGATCAATACCGGATAGGCCATCAGCAATTCAGTCAGCGAGTATTTCCAGGCCAGCGGTCG
Source organism: Pseudomonas sp. QLc11A (assembly GCF_052112305.1). Classification (NCBI taxonomy): domain Bacteria; kingdom Pseudomonadati; phylum Pseudomonadota; class Gammaproteobacteria; order Pseudomonadales; family Pseudomonadaceae; genus Pseudomonas; species Pseudomonas sp. QLc11A. The sequence continues at coordinate 95,483 of NZ_JAVAJJ010000019.1, read as the reverse complement.
ACCGACACCGAGCATCGCGGCATACAGCCAGGAAACACCCGACAGTGCGCCAGAGAACAGGGCAAACATTCGCACATTGATAGGCAGATCAAGCAAGGAACCGGCCTTGAGCATGGCGGGCAATACATAGCGGTGCAACAGCATGCCGTTGAATGTCAGCAACAAGACAATAATGACTTTGGCTTGAAGTTTCGGGTTGGCAAAATAGGTCATCCCTTTTTCAAGGTAATCAATGCCTATAATCGCCGCACCGGTGATCCACAAGAATAACAACGCATTGGAAACAGACTTCTGGAGACTGGCCATATGATCATTATCGTGCCCGGACGACACACGGCCTTTCAATAGATCCTTGACCATTGCGACATCGCTGGCAAACACCAGGCCAATGGCTACGCAGCATGCCAACAGGTGTACGTAAACCACTCCTAAACGCATAAACTCCATGGATTCTTTCTGGCCAAGCAGGCCGATCATTGTATTAATATCCACGCTTACATCTCCACTTATTGCGGCAGTGTGAATTGACCATGCCCCAGGCACGTGAATTAAATAATCACGCCTGCACAATCAAAGTTCACATTGATTGAAGCAACTCAAATAGTTTGGGTATTACAAGAGAGAGCGACTCGCCCAGCGAGTCAGTGATGACGGCATAATATCACTCCAGGTCTCAGGTAAAAAAAATCCCCATGTGCATTTCATTCAATGCAGATGAGGTATACGTCCATTTTACTAGGGAGTGCAGTGCGAAGCTCAAGGGGTCCGCCTGCTGGAAGATCAGAGCCCAGAATACCCCAATTGTTCATTTTTCGAACAAAAACCACGACAAACGGTACTGCCATTAATGCCTCGGGAGGCCGCTTTCATTGGCTGAAACCACCGTTGCCAAGCGGCTGAACCGTTTCATTTCCCGCGCCGAAAAAAAAGCGGATTTCCCGCGGAGCTCACGCCATTTTACCCTGCGAATAGCAAGTTTTGCCTCGTACGCAGGCACGCCATTCGATGCTTGCTGAACAGAATCAGGCCAGCAACTGGTCGATCCACCGGACCTGGCGCGCGATGTCCTGCACCTTTTCCTCAGGCACGGCCCGCTGCGCCCCGGCAAATTGGCTCAGGGTCTTCTGCTTCTGGCGCAGCTTGCGCTGCCACTTGACCAGGAACGCCGGACTGCGGGCCTGCATCTGCAACGGGCCGAAGTACAACTCTTGAGCGGTGTAGATCACCGGCCCGGCGCGCTCGGCGACGATGATTTCGTAGTCGAAACGATTTTCCCGCAGCACTTCCTCGCAGAGGATGCGATAGCCATTTTCCATCAGCCACAGGCGCAGTGGCTGCTCGCCGCCGTTGGGTTGCAGGATCAGGCGCTCCTGCCCGCTCAGGTAGGCCTTGCCGCTGTCGAGGATATCGCGGATCGTTTCGCCGCCCATGCCGCAGAGGCTGATCGCCGTGATCCCGTCCCCCGGCAGGATTGCCGCCAGGCCGTTGGCCAGGCGCACGCTGATCCGTTGCTCCAGATCGTTGTCGTGCACGGTGCGTTCGGCCGCGCGGAACGGCGTCAACGCCACCTCCCCGGCCACCGCCGCCGTGATGGCGCCACGGCGCATCAATGCCACCGGCAGGTAGCCGTGATCCGAGCCGATATCGGCCAGGCGCGCACCGGCCGGCACATGCGCCGCCACGCGCTCCAGGCGCATGGACAATGTCTGTTCGTTCAACTGCGGCCCCTTCTCACCACGAACGTCCGGCGCCTTTGGCCGGATCGGGGCGCGATTGTGTCGGGCAATGCCGTGCATTTCAAATTTATGCGACCAGGTTTCAGCCCCCTTTCACGCAATCACGCCCGCATACACCGATCTGTCGACGTTTCCACCGGACAGAATGACTCCCACCCTTTTTCCCGACATGGCCTCACGCTCGGCCATGAGCGCCGCCAGCGCCGCCGCACCGGCCCCTTCCGCCAGGTTGTGGGTATCGGTGTAATACACGCGCATGGCCTCGGCTATCTGCGCGTCACTGACTGCAACGATTCGCGTCGCACCTGCCGCATAGACGGCAAAGGCTTCAGGCACCGGCTTGCGTACGGCCAGGCCATCGGCGAAGGTGGTCGCCGAGGCCGTTTCGCACAGGGCTCCGGTGTCGAACGATAACTGTGCGGCCGCCGCTTCGGTGGAAACCACGCCCACCACCCGGGTGTCCAGGCCCAGTGCATCGCGAGCGGCGATCACGCCACAAATCCCCGATCCACAGCCAATCGGTACATAGACGGTATCCAGATCCGGCGCGGCGTTGAACAGCTCCAGCGCATAGGTGGCCACACCCTTGACCAGTTCGGTGTGAAACGGCGGCACCAGGAACAGGTCGTGCTCCTGCGCAAGCCGTGCCGCCTCTTCACGGGCCTCATCGAAATCGCGCCCATACTCGACCACTTCAGCGCCAAAGCCGCGCATGGCGTTGTTCTTTTCCACCGAGTTGCCTTGCGGCACGACGATCAGCGCCCGCAAACCCAGTGCGCCAGCCGCCAGTGCAAGGCTCTGGCCATGGTTGCCGCGGGTCGCGCTGACAATGCCCTTCACGCCCGGATGCTCGCGTTTGAGCCAGTGCATGAACGTGATGCCGCCGCGCACTTTGAAAGCACCGGTAGGCGTGTGATTTTCGTGCTTGACCCACACCGTGCAACCCAACCGCCTGGCCAGCAAGGGCCAAGGGTACTGGGCGGTGGCGGGCATGACCTGGTAAACGTGGCGTGCGGCCTGTTCGATGTCGTCGCGAGTCAGTGTGTGCATGAGTGGTCTCTCCGGGATTTTGCCCAGTCTGAACAGGGGCGCAGTACACAGGCTTTCAAAAAACCGACCTGACTTTTGTGTCCCCTCTTCACTACTATGGTGCTCATGAGCCATCGAAACCGTCTGCATCCCCCCCTGCTGTCCGAACCGGTCCGCCGTATCGAGGCCGGCCCCTGGGCGATCGAATTGCTCCCCGGCTGCGCCTACGCGACCCGATACGTAGCGACCCAGGCGGGAATCGGCTTTGCCTTCGACAGCCAGCGAGGCCTGCACGCGATCGGCAGCGACCGGGTACAACCCTTCGATGCCCTGCCCAACGGCCTGGCGTTCGTTCCGGTCGGGTGTGACGTGTTGTCCGAATCGCCCAAGGGCGGTGAATATCTGCGGGTGATACGCACCGACGGTATCGCGTTGGAGGGCAATCGCGCCTTCAACAATCGCATCGACCGGCAAGCCACTGCCCTCGCATGGCGCATGCGCGCCGCTCTGTTGCACGCTTGCGTGGAGGACGATTGGGAGGCCTGGGCACTGGCATTGTCCGAGCGCGCGACGGCCAGCGAAGCCGTATCGACACCGCCCCATGGCTCGATAACCGGCAGCCGGATGCGCTTGCTCGATGAGTTCATTGACGCGGGCCTCGATGGCCCGTTGAGCGTACCGGCGATGGCGGGCCTGCTGGGATTGTCCGAAGGCTATTTCATGCGGGCCTTCAAAACCGCCACCGGCAAAAGCCCCCATGCTTACCTGATCGACCGACGCCTGGCCAGGGCCCGCGCCCTGATGCGCGACTCGACCGCTACCCTGGCTGAGATCGCCTACGCCTGCGGTTTCAATTCCCAGGCGCACATGGCGACCACCTTCAGGCAACGCCTCGGCGTGAGTCCGGTGCAATTGCGTCGATAATGAAACGCCAGGTAAATCAGCGGTTGCGTGCGGGCAGCATGCCCTTGAGCACATCATCCTTTTCAACGAAGTGATGCTTGAGCGCAACCAGCAGATGGCCACCTACCAGGGCGCCACACAACCACGCCATGTAGGTGTGAACCGACTTTGCCAGATCGTACAGGCTCTGATCGGGGTCAACGATTGGCGGGAGCACTAACAGCGCCGCCACCATGACGGGTTTGTCGGCGACCGAACTCCAGTACCAGCCGGACAACGGCAGCCCGATCAGGGCCACGGCGTACAGCAGCACATGCCCGACCAGCGCACCACGCTTCATCGTCGGGCTCATCGAATCGGGTAGCGCCGGTGCCGGGTGACTCAATCGCCAGGCGATACGCACGACGATGAGAAACAGCAGCGTGCTGGCCATCGCCTTGTGCACGTAGGTGAGTTCATGGTGGGCATTGAATTCGTCGCGCCAATGCGTCGCCACAAATCCGATGACCCAGGCCCCCAACCAGATCAGGGCCATGCCCCAATGCAGCCACTTGGCTGTACCGGTATAAACTCCTTCCTTCGCCATCACGCTGCCCTTCCCGTCACTTTTGAAGGCGAATTATCGCGACATGGCGTTATCGGAAAAACAGTGAAATGTTGGTTAAACCCATCGAGATGTTCGATGTAGCTGGTGTTTCGCCTCCGATCGGACAGGCAGAAATCGGCCCCATGTGGCCGGTGGTCGATGCATGTCGATTGTCGTCGGCGTTTGGCTAAGCTTATTGAATCAGGGCGACCTGAAATCCGGGGATTTGCGCACTTCAACGGATCTGTATTGGCATCAAGACGGTACGCTCAAAGGAGACGACCATGTATGCGGTGATAAGAACCTACCTGGGTACTGGAGCCAAGCAGCTATTCGAGCTTCTGGAAGAGCGCAGCGTCGACATCGAAGCGACCTTGCGCACAGTACCTGGTCTCGTTAGCTACACACTGCTCAATACCGGTGATGGTGGTACTTCGATCACTGTTTGCATGGACAAGGCCGGCAGTGATGCGAGCCTGAAAGTTGCGCGTGAGTGGATTCAGAAAAACACTTCGCATATCCACGCGAACCCGCCGATCGTGACGGAAGGTCCGGTCATAGTGCAGATCAACTAGCGACCGGCCCGCAGGGAGGCGAGTGCTATACTTTTTTTCAGATTGCATGAAGTGTGCAACCCAGGTTGACCGCTGCCGGACAAAGGAGGTCTACAGCAAACGCGAGTCGGGAGGTGTGGCATGAATCGGCACTATTACATCAGTGACAATCTCAACGATCTTGAAACCGTTGAATATGAACTGGAATCCAGCGGCATCAACTCCGAACAGATTCATGTGCTCAGTGAAAACGTTGCCGATGTCGAACAACATCACCTGCACGAGGTCAACTCGTTAATGGAACAGGATGCTGTTCACTCGGGTGAGATTGGCGCGGTGATCGGTTTGCCACTGGCGGCACTGGTTCTGGGTGGCGCCTATTGGATGGGCTGGACCGAATCCGCCGCAGGCTGGATGCCCTTTATCTTCCTTTCCATTGTCATTTTGGGTTTCTGCATCTGGGAAGGCGGTTTTTTCGGGTTCCAGGTGCCGAACACTCACTTCCGCAATTTCAAGCAGGTAGTCAGCGAGGGTAAACATATCTTCTTCGTCGATGTCGAGCCGAACCAGGAATCGATACTGGATCAGGTCATCAAACAACATCCAAAGCTGACGATCGCCGGTACTGGAGCGGCAGCCCCCCATTGGACAGTGGCCTGGCAGCACAAATGGCATCAGTTCAAGCGAGTGATATCGGGTTAGCGCCTGGAGACTCAAGGCCATCCGAAAACTGCTTACTGACCAAAGAAAATGACCCGGCTGAGGAAAATGTAGTCCGCCTCGGTGGCCATTAGCCCGACGAGCACCAGCAAACACAAAGGTGGTACCAATATGGCGTAGACCATCGCCAGCCGCTCCCAGGCCATATGCATGAAGATGGAGACAATCAAACCTGCCTTCAACAGCATGAAAATGATGATCAGGGACCACCGAAGGTAACCATGGAAGTGGAAATAGTCGACCAGGTACGACAGCGTGCTGAGGACGAATAACAGCCCCCAGATTTTGAGGTACAAACTGATTGGATGTTGCTGTCCCTGAGCATGTGCCATCACCTGTGCTCCTCTACCATAAATAGAAGAAAGCAAAAATAAACACCCACACCAAATCCACGAAGTGCCAGTAAAGCCCGGCTATCTCGACATTCTGATAGTTTCCGGAGCGCTCATAATCTCCGCGCATTACTTTCAGCGCCACAATGCTGAGGTAGATGGCGCCGATTGACACATGCAGCCCGTGAAAACCGGTAATCATGAAGAAGCTGGCACCAAATTGCGCCGCCCCCATGGGGTTTCCCCACGGACGCACCCCTTCTGCAATGAGCTTGCTCCATTCAAATGCCTGCATGCCGACGAAAGCCACACCCAAGGCAGCGGTCGCCAGCATCATGGCAGTCGTTTTCGTACGATCACGGCGATAGGCGAAATTAACGGCCATGGCCATGGTGCCGCTGCTACTGATCAGCACGAAGGTCATGATGGCAATCAGAATAAGCGGGATTTCCGCTCCTGCGATCGTCAATGCAAACACTTCACTCGGATTCGGCCAGGCCGTAGTGATGGTCATGCGTACTGACATGTAGCCGGTTAAAAAACAGGTGAAAATAAACGTATCGCTGAGCAGGAATATCCACATCATCGCCTTGCCCCAGGGCACCTGCTTGAAGGCGTCTTTGTCCGAGGACCAGTCGCTGGCGATGCCTTGCCATCCCGGCGCAGGTGGCGAGCCTGTTGGATTGGACGAACTGGTCTCGGCTTGGACCTGGGCGTGGACTTGGGCTTGCGGGTGCGCTGCCATGGCTGTTTACCTCAGGCCGCAGAATCTGGCGATGGCTTCATAGGTTTGCGGCGAGCTGGCCAGCAGAGCGAACAGCACGAACCAGAGCCCCAGCAAGTAATGCCAATAGATGGCACAGAGCTCTACGCTGGCGCTCAATTGCGCCAATGGCACATGACGCACAAATCTGGCGACGATCCAGCACCAGGCGATCAGTCCGCCCAGCAGGTGGAGCCCATGCAGGCCGGTCAACAGGTAGAAGAAACTGTTGGCCGGATTGCTGGCGACAAGGTAGCCCCAGGCGACAAACTGCTGCCAGACCCAGAGTTGCCCCGCCAGAAAGGCAATTGCAAAAACGCCCCCCAGTGCAAAACTAATCACGGTTGCGACCGGCCGAGCCTTTCGGGCAGTCATGCGCGACCACTGCAGTGCGATGCTACTCAATAGCAGAAAAGCCGAATTCAGCCATAGCGGCCGCAGATTGCCTAAGGGTGCCAAAGGCTCTGTCAGGGGTAACCAGTCGACCATTTGCGAACGGGCGACAAAGGCGATCAGGAAGAGGAAGAATAACGAACTCACCACCACCAGAAACAAGCTCAAGCCCACTCTTGCGATTTGACTTCTATTGGCGTCCTCGGCGGCCTGAACACCCTCAGGGTCGCGATTCCAACTGCCGCCGGGGTCAGCGCCGTCGGCGTTTCTCAATAGCAGCCTGTTCATGTCTTGACGTCCGCTATTTTAGTCCCGGCACTGAGTTGCCGCATCTGCTCCAGCTCCTCGGCGGAGACCGTTTGCGGCACGAAATCCTGTTCTATCCCCGGTACGCTGTAGTCATAGGCCCAGCGATGCACGACCGGCAATTTCTCTCCCCAGTTACCGTGTTTCGGCGGGGTGTGCAGCGTTTGCCATTCCAGGCTGGCCCCGCCCCAGGGATTACTGCCTGCTGGCTTGCCCTTGAACGCACTCCAGGCCATGTTGAACACGAACAACAACTGGGAAACCCCGACGGCCAATGCGACTACCGTAATGAACGCATTCAGCTCTTGCGCCGACTGCGGGATGAACGCGTAGTTTTCATAGGCGTAGTAGCGACGTGGCATGCCCTGGAAACCCAGGTAGTGCATAGGGAAGAAGATGGCGTAGGTGCCCAGGAAGGTAATCCAGAAATGCAGTTTGCCCAGGGTGTCGTTGAACATGCGCCCGGTGACTTTCGGGAACCAGTGATAAATACCACCGAACACCACCAGTACCGGTGCGACCCCCATGACCATATGAAAATGGGCGACGACGAAATAGGTGTCCGAGAGCGGAATATCCACGATCACATTGCCCAGAAACAACCCGGTCAGACCGCCGACCAGGAAGGTGACGATAAAGGCCAGGGCAAACAGCATCGGCACGGTCAGATGGATGTCGCCGCGCCACAGGGTCAGCACCCAGTTATAGACTTTCAGCGCGGTCGGCACCGCGATGATCAAGGTGCTGACGGCGAAAAAAAAGCCAAAGTACGGGTTCATTCCGCTGACATACATATGGTGCGCCCAGACCACAAAACTCAGTACCCCGATCGCAACAATGGCCCATACCATCATTCGGTAGCCGAAGATGTTTTTACGCGCATGGGTGCTGATCAGGTCGGAGACCAGGCCAAATGCAGGGAGAGCAACGATGTAGACTTCCGGGTGGCCGAAAAACCAGAACAAGTGCTGGAACAATATCGGGCTGCCACCCTGGTGATCGAGCTGCTGCCCCAGCGAGACCATCGCCGGCATGAAAAAGCTGGTGCCCAACAGCTTGTCAAACAACATCATGACCGCGCTGACGAACAACGCCGGGAAGGCCAGCAAGGCCATGATCGAGGCCATGAAGATGCCCCATACCGAAAGCGGCATGCGAAACAATGTCATGCCGTGCGTGCGCGCCTGCAACACCGTGGTGACGTAGTTCAACCCGCCCATGGTCGCGGCGACAATAAAAATCGCCAGTGAGACGAGCATCAGGACAATGCCCCACTCGACGCCCGGTGTCCCCTGAGCGATGGACTGTGGCGGATAGAGCGTCCAGCCGGCACCCGTGGGGCCGCCCGGGACGAAAAAACTGCTGAGCAAGACCACTACCGCCAGCAGGTAAAACCAGAAACTGAGCATGTTGACATAGGGGAAGACCATGTCGCGGGCGCCCACCATCAGCGGGATCAGATAATTGCCAAAGCCCCCCAGAAACAAGGCCGTCAGCAAGTAGATGACCATGATCATGCCGTGCATGGTCATCGCCTGATAGTAAGTACTGGCATCCATGAACGCCAAACTGCCGGGGAAGCCTATCTGCATGCGCATCAAGCCGGACAGCACCAGGGCGATAAGCCCCACGAACAGAGCCGTCAAGGAATATTGAATGGCTATGACCTTGTGGTCCTGACTCCAGATATATTTGGTCAGGAAGCTTTTGGGCTCGTGCAGTGCTTCTGTTTCGGCTTGCTCCGCATAGGCCATCACGTCATCCTCGTTCCGAAGTTTCAGTGTGCTTCTGGCTGCTTTACGGCTGTTTCCCTGGCTCCGCCTTGGTCGCATCAGCGTCAGCATTCGCTTTGGATTTGATAAAAGCGATCAGTGCATTCAGTTCCTCGTCACTCAGAGCCATGGCTGGCATGACGGCTGCGTAGCCCTTGACGATTTGGGCATTGGGATGAAGAACCGACTCTTTCAAATAGCCCTCATCGACCTTTACGCTCGTATCGTCGGCAAGGGTTTCGGTCTTGCCATACAGACCCTTCCAGCTGGGGCCTACGCCCTTGTTGCCATCGACACTGTGGCAGACCAGGCAGCCAAGCGACCCGGCCAGTCGCTGCCCCTGCGCCACCAGGTCTTCACCCGGACTCGACGCTTCGCCATTCGAATTTTGATCAGCACCCAATGATTTGATCAGGGCGATGACGGCACCCATTTCGTCGTCTTTGAGAGTATAGGCCACCATGACCGGCGGGTAGCCCTGTACCAGGCGGGCCTTCGGATCGAGAATCGATTCTTTCAGGTAGGCCTCGTCGACCCGCACGCTGGTGCCATCGGCAAGCTGCTCGGTGCGGCCGTACAGCCCTTTCCATCCCGGGCCGAGACTGGCACTGCCATCCAGGCTATGGCAGGCCTTGCAGCCGTACTGTTCGACTAACTGGCGGCCTTTTTCCAGCACGCTGTCTCGACCGGGTTTGGCAGCTGTGGTCAATGTCTGTGCAAAAGTCGGCTGGCCTTTTAGCCATTGATCGAAGACGCCCTGCTCTTCCACGATCATGTGGCCACGCATGTTGTAATGACCTACACCACAAAACTCAGCGCAAAGGACTTCGTATTTTCCGGTTTTAGTCGGCGTAAACCAGAAGTACGACACCATCCCTGGCACCATATCCATCTTGCTGCGAATTTGCGGTACATAGAAATCGTGCAGAACATCTTTAGAGCGCAGTAGAACTTTCACCGGCCGATCGAGCGGAAGGCGAACTTCGTTATTCATGACAAGCACATCGTCCTGGCCTGCAGGATCCTTGGGATCAAGACCTAGGGGATTGGCGGCGTCGACAAACCTGATATCCGACTTGCCCAGCTTTGCGTCTTGCCCGGCAAAACGAAAGGCCCACTGCCACTGCTGGCCGACCACTTCCAGTTCGTAGGCATCTTTCGGTACCCGGATGAAATCGTTGTAGACAACCAGACCTGGCGCCAACATCCCGGCGATACCTGCCGAGGTAACGATAATCAGCCATGTTTCCAGTTTTTTGTTTTCCGGCTGGTAGGCCGCCCTGGAACCCGCCTTGTGACGATACCGAATCACCGCTACCGCCATGAATCCCGTGATGGCAATGAAAAATATTCCGCTGATGATCAGAGTGATGAACAGGGTGGTGTCTATGGATCCCCAGTTGGACGCTGCCGGTGTCGCATGCCAGGGCGCCAGTATGTGGAATAGCACGGAGGCAATAACGATGAGTATCAAGACAATTGCTATTGCCATTTGCTCTTCATCCTATTCCTGTTGTTCATTGGTTATGCAAAAAGCATCGCCACTGACGTCCAAGCAGGGCTGACAAATACCACCCGTCCGGGCGTTAAAGTCAGTAAGAAGTATAGAGCCATCGGCTTGTACCGTGAGGCCGCCAAGGGAGTTCCGGTTGCCAGCTATACTTGATTGCTGATGACGGATGGCAGCGTTCTTCTGCTTGCGGCAGCAACGTTCGAACCCTGCCCTTGTAGAGTCGTCAAACGAATGTGGTGACATTGAGCAGGGACGATAGCCACAGGGTCCAGCAATCCACATGGGAGGTTTCGTCATGAGTGCCCTGACGATCGAAGGCTGGTGCAAAACCAGCAGCGACCAAAAGTCCACCCCGATGGGGGAAGTCCATTTCTACGTCGACGGACCTCTCCATCTGCGTCTGGAAGAGGCCGAAGAGCGTCTGCAGAAGACCCACGAGCGTGAAGCCATGGTCGATGTCGATATGGAATCGATGGATTTGATCATGCCCGAGGGATACGCGCCCTTGTCCGACTGTCAGATGCGCGTCTATCTGCACCACGAACGCGGTCAGTTTCATCTGGTCGGGCATCGTGCGAGCGATGGCAGCCTGATTTATACCAACGCGGTGTTGATCGATCAGCTGCTTGAGTAGCGGCGAGATTCGCTGCATCGATCGTTCTGTGCGGTGCGGTGCGGTGCTGAACACTCACTGAGCGTTGAACCGGACACCCAGTGCCTCAAGACCTGGCGTACCGCAATGCGTGACCGCTAGTCTTCAAAACGCCCCGTAGAATCCCGATCGCGCTCGTAGCGTCGTGTGAGCGCAAACGCCGGCAGCCAGGCCTCACGCCGCACGACCCAGCTCTCGTAGGTCGGCGTCAGTTGGTCCGGGGCATCCAGGGATCCGAGGTTCACTTCGATTTCATCTGCACTGCGCGCGAACACGGAGGAACCGCAGTGCGGACAGAAATGCCGCCCGGCGTAGTCACGTGTTTCGCCTTCGATCGTCACGGCATCCTGATGAAATATCGCAGACGCGTGAAACAGCGCCCCATGATGCTTGCGGCAGTCGAGGCAGTGACAAACGCCAACCCGAAACGGGCGCCCCGATGCGACAAGGCGCACCTTGCCGCACAAGCAACCGCCGGTGAATCGGTCCATGGGGTGTCTCCTCCAGGCCGTCCGAAACGGCGTATCAGCGTGGAAACAGGAACGTCACGGCGGCGCGAAAGCCCCAGCCTTGCGGCCCGTCTTCCGGGCTGTCGAGCCAGTAGCGCGGGCCGGCCTGCACCGTCAGCGGTTGACCGCCGATCTTCAACAATTGGGTGACCGTGAGGTTGACCGGTACCGACCATTCCCGCGATTGCCAATTGTAGGTTGACTCGGTGTTGACCCCGTAGGTCGTGAGCGTATGGGTGGTGTACGAGAGGAAGGGTTGCAGGAAGGTCTGGTTGACCTTTTCCTTATCGTCCGGCGGGCTGTCGTCCAGGCCCCAGATATGGTTGGCCAGAATGCCGCGGGTCCAGCCATTGGACTGTTTCAACGCCACCCCTGTCGGGCCCAGGCCCCATTGCTCGCTGCCAAGCAACTCGTCACTGCCGGTCGGTATCAGCAACGCCGGGCCGGCACCGAGTATCCAGCCACTTGCCGTCGGCTTGGTTGGCGAGAAGAAAAAACTCTGAGTGATATCGCCGGTGCCGGATTTGTCCGCCGCGCCATCGGGGGCCAGGCCGTGCTGATCGATGATCGGCAAAATGGTGCGAGAAATGAGATTCCAGTCCTCGTTCAGGGCAAACGGCAGCACCGGCTGGATATTGGTCACGCTGTGCATGCCCTCCCCGGTCGGCCCCATTTTCTGGTCCCAGTTGTACTGCACCGGCAGGCTGTACATCGCCGCGACCGGGTTGAGGGCTTTCTTCGCCAATTCCGCAGAGTCCTCGGCCTGAGTCACCGGGACAAAACCCAACACCACGACGAATGTCGAAGCGGTACCCATCCACCGTATTTTCACATCCATTCTCACTCACCTGTAGAGGTCAGAGCCGGGTAGCACAGGGTTAGCGTAGGCAACTGTGATCGATGTGCAACCCGGCCCTGCCACTCGCTGGCCGTGTGTTTAAGGGTTTTTGAGAGTTTTTGATTCGGATTATCCCGCTGCTGCAGGCAGCATTCGGCCCGCATTGACCGGCGTGCAAACACCTGTACCCGAATGACAACTTTCATCACGTGAGAACCGAACACATGGGCATGTCGAATAAATGGATTGCGGGTATTGCTTTGAGCTGTGTATTTCAGGTCGGCTGTGTCTCGAAAGTGGCGCAACAGGAGCAATACTCGGGCTTCCTGGGCAATTACCAGGGCCTGGAGGAGCAAACTACGCCGAGTGAACAGAAGGTCCTGCGCTGGGTATCGCCGGGGTTCGATCCTCGCGCGTACTCCACTGTGGTGTTCAGGCAGATGGAGCTGTATCCGTCGCCGAAGCCGACCGCGCGCGTCAGCCTGAAGACCCTGCAAGACCTGCAATTGATGGCCAGCAACAGCGTCAAACTCGCCTTTTCCCGCCGCTATGCGATCGTCCCTTATCCACAACTGGCACCGACCAATTCGCGATCGCTGATCCTGCAAGCGGCGATCACTCACGTCAGCGCCAACAACGAAGGCATGCACTGGTATGAGGCCGTTCCGATCGGCGCCATTGTCGGGGCAACACAAGCAGCCACCGGCCATCGGGATCAGACTGCCGAGATGTACATCGAAGCCAACCTGATCGATGCCAAGACCGGTATGCCGGTCGCGAAGATCGTTCGCAAGGTGTTTGGCGCGACACTCGACAATGCCCAACAGCCGGTGCTTGCCAGTGACTTCAAGGTCGCGCTCAAAAGCATGACAGACGATATGCAGGCCCTGCTCCTCAAGCACTGATGCCCGGATAAACCCCATCGCACGCAGGCTGGCATGGGGTTTGAACCGCGCTTGTTCTCTAACAAAACCGTCAGCCGTGCCGACGCCTGACGTGAGACCCCATCATGAAAATACTGGCCCATACCCTGGCGGTGCTCATGCTGTTGCCGAGCACCAGCGCCCTGGCAGTGACGGTGATCCCCCTCAAAGGTCAGACTTCCCAGACCATCCAACAGGACACCAGTGCCTGCCAATCCCAGGCCAACGCACAACATCCGGTACAAAGCACCGTGCCGACCGGTGGTCGGGTAAAGGGCGCCGCAACCGCCGCCGTAGCAGGGGCGACTGCCGCCGAGGTCCGGGGCCGCCAACATGAAAACGTCTATGACCAGATCGACGACGACACCCGGCAAGACTATCGCCAGAACCACGCGCGCAGTGCCGCGGCGGCCGGTGCCGTGGTGGGGGCTTCCAGGCAACGCCAGGCGCGCCGGCAGAATGATGCGGCGAGCGATCAAAGCGTCACCGCCAACAACTCCGTCTATAGCAGCTGCCTGCAGCAGCGTGGCTACGATGTCTTGCCTTGATCGGCGGCGACAATGATCAGAAACATTGGCCGACCTTTTTCACCATGACTCAACGAACCGATTCGAATTTGAGGGCTTCACCGATGCGCCTAGCAGGTGTTCCAGTCGTGATCCTCGCTTCCTGGCTCCTGGCCGGTTGCACCGCCTTCCCTAACAGCCCGACTTCATCGTTGCAAACGGACAAATCGCCCGAGCAGTATGTCGACTGCCTTGTACCGAAGTTGAAGGACAACGCGATGAGCCCGGTTGTATCTGGCAGCGAACGCAGTTACCGGGTTGTCGTTTCGAGCAAAATTGCCGTAGACACCGTGCTGGAAACCCACAGGGCACAGGATGGAGGCAAGGTGTATCTGTACGAGCGCCAATTGCTGGCCTCGACCTTCAGGCCATCGAGCATCGAGCGTGCTGCGCAGGAATGCCTGTAACGCCGATACCCTCCGCAAAAAAGGTTCTTCACGCATCCCGGGAACCTGTAGGAGCCAGCCTGCTGGCGATGGACTCCAGTGCGCCGCGTTCATCCAGGTCACACGCGTTATCGTTGACGACCATCGCTGGCAAGCCAGCTCCCACAGGGGACCATGCCCACGCTGAAACTGTAGGAGCCAGCCTGCTGGCGATGGACTCAAGCGCGCCGCGTTCATCCAGGTCACACGCGTTATCGTTGACGACCATCGCTGGCAAGCCAGCTCCCACAGGGGGCCATGCCCACGCTGAAACTGTAGGAGCCAGCCTGCTGACGATGGACTCCAGTGCGCCGCGCTCATCCAGTTCACACGCGTAATCGTTAACGACCATCGCTGGCAAGCCAGCTCCCACAGGGGACCATGCCCACGCTGAAACTGTAGGAGCCAGCCTGCTGGCGATGGACTCAAGCGCGCCGCGTTCATCAGGTCACACGCGTTATCGTTGACGACCATCGCTGGCAAGCCAGCTCCCACAGGGGACCATGCCCACGCTGAAACTGTAGGAGCCAGCCTGCTGGCGATGGACTCAAGTGCGCCGCGCTCATCAGGTCACCCGCGTTATCGTTGACGACCATCGCTGGCAAGCCAGCTCCTGCAATTTCCCGGGCTTGCGTGAAAAAAACCAAAAAAAACCCCGCGTCCTCCATGAAGGGCGCGGGGCAAAAGCCGTTGAACGAGAGGTGAGGATCGTTTACGCCGCGCATGAACGCGATGAGTGTCAACGCTCCTCGAGATCCATTAAAAGCGCTAACGAGCCCGGTTCAAAGCTAATTGGAATCAAAAATAATCTGCCGTTGAACGGGCGCACAAACAACAATCATTGACTTGTATTGTGAACACTCTCGCCCCGTTCGGGAGCGACTAAAGCCTTGTCTGGACTGCGCAGGCAATCCGCTCAGACCCAGTCGCCGCGCAAACCCACCCGCCCGAGCTTGCAGTTTTCGGATAGCGCAGAACATCCATTCAAAGCATTATTCATGCTGTCAAAATCAAAAACCGTGGGTCATCCAGCAATGCTTTTCCTTTGTCTGATTCAACTGATGCCTCTGACAGGCAGGGCTGTTTACCGCACTGCACGCTCCTGAAACGAGCCGGTCCCGCAATGTAAAGGCGACACACAGCGCGACTTGCACACGGTCCCCATCTTCGTTCACTTCCCAGTCCAGAATGTACCGAGCCAAATCCGGCCCCTATACTCAGGCCAGTACCGCCTGATCGGAAAATTTCTATGAGCTACACCTTCAAGTTGAAAAATGGCGCCGTGGCGATATTCGACCCGGACAGCGCCATGCTCTCCCTTACAACACCCCATGGAGATGTACAGAATTCCACGCTAGGCAGAGCCGAATCGCGTCTATTGGACCTGCTGCTGATGGAGCCGGGTGTCACTAAAAGCCGCGATGAAATCATCGACTACACCTGGAATGACCGCGTAGTTGCTTCCGGCAGTTTGAATCAAACCGTTTTCTCACTACGAAACATTTTGAATGACAGTCGGGATCACGAGATCCTGATGACTGTTCCTCGCCGGGGATATTGCTTCAACCGGCACTTTATCGTCGATGCAGCAGCCGACGTACCGGCTCCCTCAGAAGAAGCTGTGCAGCCACCCGCCGCCACTCCTGGACAACGACCGCCTCCGGATGGCGATGAGTCGCTGGCGCCCTCGAGTAAAACCGAAAAATCCACCCGCATTACCAAGGCCCAACTGATCGCTTATATCGCTACCCTGGCAGTCGTTGCCTTGACGATCTTTCAGTTCGACTTCGAAGCGCCAAAAATCGAAATATCCAGCGTCGACAAGAATGGACTGATCATCCACGCCGTAGGCAATGATCTTGCCGAGGCACAAGCGTTGTTGGAGCTATCGGCCAAACAATCAGAACAGCTTCCCCCCAACCTGAAGGGGCAAGTCTGGATCAACCTGTATAAAACCAACTATTCCGTTTCGTGCATTCGCCCGGATCTAAGCACTGCAAATCTACAATTAAACAGCGCCGAAAAAGACCTCGCCATGATGATTCGTCAATGCTTGGAAGTTACCTTATGAAGTTTGAGATTCCGCAAGCGGTTCACTGGCCGGTTATCGCCTTGATCAATGCACTCTGTATTTTCTCCATTTTTTATTCTCCTTCGCACTACATGGAAAATACCAGCTATCAAACAAAGGCCCGGCAATGGCTGGAAGATCTCAATCAACTCAACACCGAAGAATATCTCACTATCGGGCATGGTCGACTCACCGGGACAACGCTGGAAAGCCTGAATGGGAAAATCCGCAATGCAACCATCTCGGCAAATATAATCAAAGAAAGCAAAACGCAGGTACAGATCAAAATCAGTAACGTCAAGCTCAGCCAGGACAATGAACTCTTTGCCATTGAAAAGACCCCTGACCTGTTCTTCAGACGCCAATACGTCTTGCAAGAAGGCGCCATTCTGAACTACGAATTGATTCCCACGCAGAATAAAAACGCCGTATGCTTTTACATACATGATCTTGGCCGTTTGCGCTGCATGAATCATTAATTGACTCAGCACTCGCCTGGCACAGGCTCATATCAAAGATCCCCCCCCAATAAAAATAACAGTTATTGACTTGAATCAGATGGCGTCCCGGAAAAAAATCCCCCGCCAATAATCTCTGGAATCGAGCCTGCTTGATTCTCGTCCGGGACAATGCCCTACACAGGGGAATCAAGTGAAAACAATGCATTTCCTGCGCAGCAATAAATCGACGACCTTCGGATGCCTGGCGGTTCTATTCCTGTCTGCCCTGCCCTTTTGTTCGTTAGCGAACGACGAACATTCCGTTGAAAGCACGACCATTGAATATTATGAAATTCAAACAAACCCGGATGAAACTCAGAAACTATCGCATCTGAAAATTCATAGTGAGAATGAGTATCATGCGGACGAGCAGGACAGTGATTCAGCCCTCTCGCCTCCACAAAGTGATACCGGAATGAGTTACGCCACCTCGCTCATATTACTTTGAATAGCGCGGTATTTGCCGTCGCAAGCGGCGATTGGCCTCTTCCGACGACCTGGTAAATATGAGTTATTGACTTTGGAAGGCGCAGTCGGGGTGAGATTATTTGCAGACCACGTCGTGGCAGAGATACAGCTGACACTAGGTTCTGCCTGAATGAACTGTAAATAAGGGAATCGCCTCGATGCTACTGAAAAACTTCGTCACCGTGTCGTTTGGTTTATTGCTTTCGCTCAAGGCCATGGCCGACGACAAGGGCATCTACAGTACAAAATTGACGAGTGTCGAAACCAACAAGAAGGCTCCGGATTCTGTGAAAACTGGCTATCAGGTAAAAACGGGTTACCGTGTTGACGACTTTTATTCCTTCACAGCGGCAGCCATTGACCCGATGAAACCCCAGTCGAAAATATTCAGTCCGATGGTTGACCCGCGCAACGTACAGCAACTGGACGACTCACCATCGCACAGCAATTACGCGTTTTCAGCGGAACTGGAAATAATCCGGGGACTCTGACAACCCTCCCGACGCGGCTGTACCTTCATCCGGCATGTGACCGTCATCGCTGCACGGACAGTCATTGCCTGACCCTAATCATTCAACAGGTGAGCTTTCAATTTCATGAGTATCGCACCTCCCGATGAAATCTTTCATTTGTCTACTGCCTTGCCAAGCCAACTGAACAGAACCATAGGCAACTGGGAAATGAGCCTTATCCCGACCGAGCATGAGGCGCGCATCCGGCAACACAAGCTCTTTCACAGCCCTGAACTGCAGTGCAGTCGCCTTGAGTTCGACTCATCCATCACCCTGGTCAGTTCCGTTCCCGCCGGATTCGTCACATTCGCCATCTCGCAGGCCCCGATTGGCCGCCCCGTCGTGAACAATCACAAACTACGGCCTGACGAAATCATCGTACTGCACAGCGACGAATCGGTGCATTACACCTGCGAACCGAATGAAACACTGTTCACCATCACCACAACACTGGAGCACTATGACCGGTGCCGCCAACTTCACCCTGTCAAAGACATACTTGCGAACAGAACAAAACACAGCTACCAGGTTGATAACTTTCAATTCATACAGTCTGCCATTCAAGCCATCAGCGCCTGCTGTGTCGACATCAATGACGCGGCTTCCCCACAGTACGCTCAAGCAGATCGTTCAACGATTGAAACTGCGGTACTTGCGTCTGTATTGCAATCATTGACCCCCGCTGGCGGCTTTAAACGTAAAGTCCCCACCAGACGGAAGGTGGCGATAGAAGCCATCGAGTACATTCATGACAATATCAAAAAAACGCTCACCATAAAGTCGCTTGTAAGGCAACTTGAGACTACAACACGCACCCTGCATTTTGGCTTTATCGAGACATTCGGGATGTCGCCAATCGCCTACATCAGAAACTTGAGACTCGCCAGTGCCCGCCGTGACCTGATCAATAAAACATGGCCCACCGTGACAGAAACCGCCATGTTCTGGAACTTTCATCATCTGGGCCGTTTTTCCAAGGCCTATCAGACTGCTTACGGAGAGACACCGTCAGAAACGGCCAGGCGCAACTCAGCCAGGCCCAGGAATACCACCTCATCCCTATACAACCAGGTCGTTGGCGCGTTTCCATCAACCCCCTGAAAATGAGGATTAATAATTTCCGTTGATTAGCCATGGATGCCGACAATTGCTTGTTTTCCCACTCAAGGAGATAAGCATGCTTCATCGAATAAACACGCTGCCACTCAAGCAAAAAATCATGCTGTGCATGAGTGCCTATGTCAGCGGCATCGTATTGGCCTGGGTCATTGACTGGTACTGAAGAGGTTTAACTCGCGACTGCAAGGTGCACAGTGAAATAATGATTCCTCGGGGTTTTCGATGATTGCCGTATATAAAGCGTTATCTGCAAGGCACGCAATCACTGTATGTCTGATTGCTGCAGCGGGCTGGGCTGCATGGTTCTGCGCCGCAGGTCTGGCGGAGTCAGTCGTTGCACGGAAGTTGAATAACGTTTATGCCGATCTGCGTGCGGCTCAAGTGGAGCCCAATGCGCAGATCGACAAGGTACTGGAAGCCCTCGGCGATCTTGATCGCTCAGGTCAGGAATGCTCCGTCGAGCAGTATTCACAACTGGCCGACCTGGTCAAAGACCTGCGATTTGTTGATCAAGCGGCAATCCAGTTGCCCAATGGCAAGATCTGCTCCTCCTATGGACAAGAACTGCCGTCGATACTGGCCGGTAATGAGAAGCGCAAGTTCTCCGTTGGAAGACGAACCTATTGGGTCGATTCCGGCCACGCCGTTTCTGCGGACACCGACTTTATCATCGTCTCGGAACAGTCGACCTACGTCTGGGCAAACAAGAAGATCCTGCTCGACAACTTGAAGTTTCCCGAGGACCTGCAACTGGACCTCATCGGTCCCGGCGGCGCAGTACCCATTGCCTCCACAGGCCTCAAGCCCCTGCAGATGCTGAAGCCGTTCCATCTTGAAGAACTGGTTGCCTCGGCAGACAAGGTCCTCATCGCCTTTGCAGGCAACCGAAATGAACTGATCTCGGTCATTTCGCTTCCGTCGAGTTACCTGACAGGTCTCAAATTCAAATTATTCATTGGCCTTGCGTGCCTGTTCGCAGCACTGCTGTTGCTCGCGAGGTGTATCCAACGGCATTACACCTCTACTGCCGTACGACTTCGCAAAGCCCTGAAAGCCAACACGCTGGGCGTTCACTATCAGCCGATCGTCAATTTGACGACAGGCTATCTGGTTGGCGCCGAATCACTGTCCCACTGGAGCGACAACGGCACCCCTGTGCCTGCGGACGTGTTCATTGCGGTGGCGGAGAAGTCTGACCTGATCCGCAAACTGACACGTTCGGTGATTCGACAAGTAGCGGAGGATTACAGCACTTACCTTTGGGCGTGCAAGGATTTCTACATTACGGTCAATCTGTCCGCCCAGGATATTCAGGACCCGGACTTTCCAGACTATGTGGCCAGCGTGCTGGCAACCTACAACATGCCTGTGTCAGCCATGGCCTTTGAAATCACCGAAAGAACCATGCTCGACCAGAAGCCTGCCGCCATGCAATTGCGACGGCTTCGTGCGTGCGGTCATCGCATCGCCGTGGACGACTTCGGTATCGGCTATTCCAACCTCTCGCTCCTCGATTCAGTGCCTTTCGACATTCTGAAAATAGATCGCTCGTTCATCGCCGGCGACAGGATCGCGGCCGAGGATGCCCTGTGGCGACACATTGCCCAGTTGGCCAGGTCGCTAAGACTCAAGGTCGTGGCCGAAGGTGTCGAGACTGCGGAGCAACTGCCGCATCTGGTTTCAGAGGGCGTTCTGTTGGCACAAGGCTGGTTGTTCTCCAACGCGCTGCCTGTCCAGGCGTTGGCAAGACGCTACTTTCAATGCCCGGCAAACAGCCCGCCTGACGACCCGAAAATATCAATCAATGACTTCTATTAACGCCTCATGGCCCCTCAAATGCTCGCCGAACCCTAACACCTGACAAACCTGTACAAGGACTCCACTACACATGCTACTTCGAAACCTTGGCTTCGCTTCACTGCTATCGCTGCTGTCTTTCCAGGCGCTCGCTGATGACAAAGGTTTGTATCTTGGAGCTGGCGTAAGCAGCATCCAGACCGAAGAATCCCGGCTGGACGACGAGGACACCAGCTACAAAGTTTATGCCGGCTATCGCGTCAACAGCTATCTGGCCTTCGAAGGTGCCTACGTTGATCTCGGTCAATTCAAGGACAAGAACATCGATTTCGACGGCAAGTCGGCTCAGGCTGCCGCCCATGTCGGCTTTCCGCTGGGTGATCGGGTGCGGTTGTTCGGCAGTGTCGGTGCCCACGCCTGGGACGCCGACGGCAATGCCACCGACGACGATACCGGGGTTGACCTGACCTACGGCGTCGGCGTGGAGTTCGATGTCTTTCGCAACATCGGCCTGCGCGCAGAATACGAAGTGCTGGAGGTCGGAGAGATCGACCTGAATCAGACGACTGCATCCGCCTATATGCTTTTTTAACACCGCTGCAACTGAGCGACCGGCCCCGGTCGCTCATCGCACTTGCCGCAATGCGCGTCCTCGCCCTGTCAGTCCCCTGCCATTACTTCAACGTATCCTTCGACTCTTGCGCCGGCGCCATGTACCACTTGTCCCTGGGCACCCATTTCTCCTGTTGCGGATCACCCAGGTAGTGCGGCGACATGATCTGCACACCGTACTCGTTGAACACATCCTGGATGTTGGCGTGCAGCATGCTCAGCAGCACCGCTCGCGGCCTCGGCTGGCTGGGGATGGCCTGGGCCACCAGCCGGTACTCGGGGTAGAAATCCGACAACGCCGTCTGGAACACCTGCGGCGGTGGGGTTTCGAGGACGCCGGGCGTGCGTCTGGCGGCTTCCAGCAACATCCCTTCGACCTGTCGCCAGGGGGTGTCATAGCCAATGGTGACCACTGTGTCGACCACATAACCGGGGCCTTGTACCACCCGTGAGTAGTTCTTGGTGACGGTGCCTGTGATCATCGAGTTGGGCAGGGTCAGTACTTCGCCCAGGCCGGTACGAATGCTGGTGGTGAACATGCCCAGTTCAGTGACCGTCCCTTCGTGCTCGCCAATGCGCACGAATTCACCGGGGCGCAGGGTTCGGGTGTACGTCAGGATCAACCCGGCCGCCGCCTGCCCAACGACACTGGAAGCACCCAGCGAGATCATCAGGCCGACCAGCACCGACAGGCCTTTGAACGCATCGGTTCCGGCACCCGGCAAGTAGGGATAAGCCATGGCCAGGGCAAACAGCCAGATCGCCAGCGACGTCAGGCGCTGGGTGGGCTTCAGGGTTTCGTGGTTCAGCCAGTTGAAGGTGCCGGGCGTGGCCATGCGCTGCAGTATCCGGCGAGAGAAGACGGTCACGCCTCGCGCAATGAAGAAGATCGCCAGCGCCACGCCGAGCCCGGGGATGGCCCCGAGAATCCCTTGCAGCAAATAGTCGGCGACTTCCAGCAGATAGTTGTTAAGGCTTTCCCCCCAGGGTCGGGTATAGGGAAAACGCGACAGGACAAACCCCAGCCACTCGTAGGTGAGCAGCAGCACGATGACCCAGCGCAGCACTTCCAGCACGCGGCTGACCAAGGGATAGAGGAAGTTGGCGTCGATCAGCGGCACCCGCCCGACCTTCAGGGCCTGGGTGTGCCGATGCATCAGGTCGGGCAGTTTTTTCAGCAATTTGCGCCGTAGAAAAACCATGGCCAGGAGCAGGCCGAGATAGACTCCGGTGGCGAGCAGCGCGGCGCCCACCGAGCGGAGTATCAAGTGCAGGCTGCGAGCTTCCTGGGTTTCGGCCACCACCTGACGCAGTTTTTCAGCCGCAGCTTCCGCGGCTTGCTGCACCGAGTCGAATTCGGTGGCGTCGAAATCCTTGGGCGTAACGATGAAAGCGCGGCGAGAACCCAGCAGCACCATGTAGTTTGTCATGATCGGGTCGAGGGTAACCTTCAGGTCGTCGGCCTCGTCCAGCGCCTCACCGATCACCGCTTTCGCCCGTTTGACCCGCGAGGCCGGGGCTTCACCGAGGAGGGTCGCGCGAAACACCATGACACTGCGGTTGGCCACTTTCAGTTCAGCAGGCGCATCAGCCACCTTTGGTGAATCCTCGGCCCACAGCTGCAACGACCAGAACAACCCGAAAACAGTGAACAATACAACGAGCAGCCTGCTCCGCATCTGTCAGATCCCTACTTCATAAATTTCTGGTCGAGTGTACGTACCGCAGCGTAGTCCACCGATGAACGGTTGTCAGATGGGTGCTTCTGTAGGAGCGAGCTTGCTCGCGATAAACCCGAGAACACCGCGGGGCACCTGCCAGCCAGCGTTATCGTTGACGACCATCGCGAGCGAGCTCGCTCCTACAGGGTTTGTATTTTCGCCAGCGGCCAATGCCCCACTGTAGGAGCGAGCTTGCTCGCGATAAACCCGAGAGCACCGCGGGGCACCTGCCAGCCAGCGTTATCGTTGACGACCATCGCGAGCGAGCTCGCTCCTACAGGGTTTGTATTTTCGCCAGCGGCCAATGCCCCACTGCAGGAGCGAGCTTGCTCGCGATAAACCGGAGAACACCGCGGGGCACCGTTCAGTACCTGATTCAAGGATTGACCTGGTAACCCTTGCCCTGCAAACAGCTGGTGTAAGCCGACGTGGTGTTCGCCTGGGTGGTTTTCGATTGCTCCCGGCGTTCCTGGCGCTGACGTGACGCACCGACCACGGCACCGGCTGCCGCCGTCTCCTTGGCGCGGTTCTGGCGATAGTCCTGTTTGGTGTCGTCGTCGACACGATCATAGACCTCGTCACGTTGATTGCCGCGCACCTGGGCCCCAGCGGCGCCGGCGGCGGCCCCCACAGCGGCACCCTTGATCCGCCCGCCAGAAGGCGTGGAAGCCGTCGAGGTGCTTTGGCTGGCGGCGATGCTGTTGCATTCGTTGATGTCGGCCTGGGTTTGTTGTGAACTTTGCCCTTTCATCGGCACCACCGATTGCGCCCATCCCGGGGCGCTCAAAACCGACAAGGCGAGACATAGGCTAATGGGTGACAATTTTTTCATGATGACCTCCGGATGAACCTGGCTCACCCCCAACAGGAGTTTAGATCAGCCCCCATCAGCCACCCGATTACTGACCGGCGGTGGGCTCGATCTCCATCACCAGCCGGTCGTCGACACAACGCGCCGGCATCATCATTTTTATCAGGCGCCAATCCCCCGAAGGGGCATGAGGCCGAAAGCTAGGTATGACGTGTATTCAGAACAATGGCGCGGGGATTCGAACGCACTGAAGATCAAACTGTGGGAGCGAGCCTGCTCGCGAAGGCGGTGGGTCAGCCGACATCAATGTTGACTGTGCCACCGTATTCGCGAGCAGGCTCGCTCCCACAGGACTTGGGGTGTTAATCAGGCATTGGTGGTCAACGGATAGAGCTTGTCATCGAACTGTGCCAACTTCGGAAACACCAACGGCTGATCATCACTCAGGTGTTGCAGGCGCTGGCCGTAATCAACCAGAAATTGCTGGCGCGCCTCTTCGCTGATGTACGGCACATGCCAGGCCACAAACGGCTCCAGCACATCGAAGCCGACGTAAGCCAGCGTGCCACGCAGGATCGGCCGCAGCATGTCCTCCAGCGGACCGTGGATCGCGCCCTCACCGAACATGTGCTCACGCCCACCCAGGGTCACGGTCAGCAGTGCTTTCTTGCCGGCCAATCCACCCTGATCGTAGAAGCGCTTGCCGCCATAGCAGATGCCCGACACCAGCACCCGGTCGATCCAGCCCTTGAGCATGGCCGGGGTGGAGAACCAGAAGATCGGGAAGTTGAGGATCAGCAGGTCGGCCCACAGCAGTTTGTCCAGTTCGGCCTGGATGTCCGGCGCCAGCGACTGGCTCTTCACGCCCAGGCGTTGTTCCAGGGCGTAGACCAGGTACTCGGGGTTTTCCCGATTCGAGAAGTCGGCGTCGCTGGCCACCGGGTTCCAGTTCATTTTGTACAGGTCGCTGACCTGCACTTCGTGGCCCTGAGCCTGGAGGGTGGCGACGGCCTGGTCACGCAGGGCGGCGGTGAAGGATTGCGGCTCCGGGTGAGCGTGGACGATCAGTACTTTCATGGTGGTTCCTTAGACTTTTTCCAGCGTATCGGTTGAAGGTGTGCAAGCGCGCGTGGCCAGCAAGCGGTCGAGCCAGTCGGGATCCATTTGCGGTTCGGAAGAAAACAGCAGCCCGGTGTAATCCTGATGCGGCGGGGTGAAGATCTGGCTGCGCGAGCCGTGGTCCACCACCCTGCCCCGTTGCATCACCAATACCTCATCGGCAATCGCCCGCACTGTAGCAACATCGTGGGTGATGAACAGGTAGGCGACACCCAGTTGCTGCTGGATGCGGTTGAGCAATTTCAGTACGCCTTCGGCGACCAGTTGGTCGAGTGCCGAGGTCACTTCATCACAGATGATCAGTTGCGGATCCGCCGCCAGGGCCCTGGCGATGCAGATACGTTGTTTCTGCCCGCCCGACAGTTCCCGGGGTTGACGCTCCATAAAGGTCGCCGGGTCGAGCTCGATCATTTCCAGCAACTCGGCGACCCGGGCACGCATGGCCTTGCCCTTGAGGCCCAGATAAAACGTCAATGGCCGACCGATGATATCGACGATGCGCTGACGCGGGTTCAGCGCCGTATCGGGGATCTGGTAGATCATCTGGATACGCCGCAGTTGCTCCTTGCTGCGATGGCGGAAGTCCGCCGGCAAGGGTTCGCCGTCGTACAGCACCTGGCCGTAAGTCGGCGGCAGCAAGCCGGTGATCAGCCGCGCCGTGGAGCTCTTGCCGCTACCGGATTCGCCGATCACCGCCAGGGTCTGGCCGCGATACAGCTTCAACGATACGTCGTGCAGCACCGGTTGCCGGCCATAACTGGCGCAGCTGTTGCGCAGCTCCAGCAACGGTTGTTCCTGTTGCGGACTGGCCTTGGGCTCGGTGCGGAAACTGCGCACCGCCCACAGCGACTTGGTGTAGTCCTCCTGCGGGTCGCCGAGCATCTTGCGGGTCTCGGCCTCTTCCACCAGTTTGCCGTGGCGCAGCACCATGATGCGGTCGGCCATTTGCGCGACCACCGCCAGGTCGTGGCTGATGTAGATCGCCGCGCTGCCATAGGTCGCCACGGCATCGCGAATGGCGGCGAGGACTTCGATCTGGGTGGTGACGTCCAGCGCCGTGGTCGGTTCGTCGAAGATGATCAGGTCCGGGTGACAAGCCATGGCCATCGCGGTCATGACCCGCTGCAACTGGCCGCCGGAGACCTGGTGCGGATAGCGCTGGCCGATGGTTTCGGGGTTGGGCAGGCGCAACACCCGATACAGTTCCACTGCGTCACGCATGGCCTGATCGCGGCTCATGCCGCCGTTTTTCACAGCGGTTTCGACGTGCTGGTCGATCAGTCGATGGGCCGGGTTGAACGAGGCCGCCGCGCTCTGTGCCACATAGGCAATGCGCAGTCCCCGCAGTTTGCGCAGGGCTTCAGGCTTGGCCTTGAGCAGGTCGATGCCGTCGAAGTGCACCGAGCCACCGGTGATCCGGCAGCCGTCGCGGGTGTAGCCCATGGCCGACAGTCCGAGGGTCGACTTGCCCGCGCCGGACTCGCCGATCAGCCCCAGCACCTCGCCTCGCTGCAGGGTCAGATCGATGCCCTTGATCAGCGGATGCCAGGCGTCTTCGTAATGACCTTCGATGTGCAGGTCGCGGATTTCCAGCAAAGGTTTTGTGGTCGTCATGTTCAGCATTCCTTGAGGCCGCTGGATTTGTGCAGCATCCAGTCGACGACGAAGTTGACGCTGACCGTGATCAAGGCCACGGCCAGGGCGGGCAGCAACGGACTGATATCGCCGAAGGTGATCAGCACGGCGTTGTCGCGCACCATGCTGCCCCAGTCGGCGGTGGGCGGTTGAATGCCCAGGCCGAGGAACGACAGCGCACTGATGAACAGGAACACAAAGCAGAAGCGCAGGCCGAACTCGGCAATCAGCGGCGCCGCGGCGTTGGGCAGCACCTCGCGGGTCACCAGCCAGCACAGGCCCTCACCACGCAGGCGCGCGGCTTCGACGAAGTCCTGCACCACCACGTTCATGGCCACCGCGCGCGACAGGCGAAACACCCGGGTCGCATCCAGCAGCGCAATCACCAACACCAGCGACGTCGCCGTGGTGCCCACCACGCTGAGGATCAGCAAGGCGAAGATCAGTTGTGGAATGGCCATGAGGATGTCCACCACCCGCGACAAACCCTGATCGACCCAGCCGCCCTTGATCGCCGCGATCAAGCCGCAGGACCCACCGAGCAAAAACGCCAGTACCGTAGTGAGGAAGGCAATGCCCAGGGTGTTGCGTGCGCCGTAGACCAGGCGGCTGAACATGTCGCGCCCCAGGTTATCGGTGCCCAACAGGAACTGCCCGCCCCACGGCGCAAAGCCCTCGCCCACCACCTGGGTTTCGCCAAACGGCGCCAACACCGGCGCGAACACCGCCACCAGCACGTAAAGCAGGATCATCAACAAACCGAACTGGGCGCTCAGGGGCGCCCGCCACACGTGTCGTAACAGGCTCATGGTCTACCCCTTCGGATGCATCAGGCGTGGGTTGCTGGCAATCGACAGCACATCGGCGCTGGTGTTGAGCAGGATGTAGGTCGCGGCGAAGATCAGGCTGCAGGCCTGCACCACCGGGATGTCGCGTTTGGCCACCGAGTCCACCAGCAACTGGCCGAGCCCCGGATAGACAAACACCACTTCGACCACCACCACGCCGACCACCAGGTACGCCAGGTTCAACGCCACCACGTTGACAATGGGCGCCAGGGCATTGGGCAAGGCGTGGCGCAAGATGATCCGCGACTGGCTGATGCCCTTGAGCCGGGCCATTTCGATGTAGGGGCTGGCCAGCAGGTTGATCAACGAGGCGCGGGTCATGCGCATCATCTGCGCGATCACCACCAGGCTCAGGGTCGCCACCGGCAACACCGAGCGCTCCAGTACCGTGCCCAACGAAGCGTCCGGCGCCAGGTTGGAAATGCTCGGGAACCAGTTGAGCTTCACCGCGAACACCAGGATCAGGATGTAGGCAACGAAGAACTCGGGGAACGACACCGCGCTCAGGGCCGAGGTGTTGAGCAAGCGGTCGAACCAGCTGTTGCGGTACAGCGCGGCGAGCATCCCCAGACACAATGCCAGCGGCACCGACACCAGGGCCGCCAGCAAGGCGAGGCTGAAGGTGTTTACCAGGCGCGAGCCGACCAGTTCGGCGATGGGCCGCTGGTTGGCCAGCGATACACCGAGATCACCGTGCAACAGCTGCCAGATCCAGTGGCCGAAACGGCTCAGCGGCGGCAAATCCAGCCCCAGTTGCGCCCGGTAGGCCGCCACGGTTTCCGGGGTGGCCGACTGGCCGAGCATGGCCTGGGCAATGTCGCCCGGGAGCATGCCGACGGCCAGGAAGATGATCACTGAAACGGCGAACAGGGACAGCAGGCCTAATGCGAGGCGCTGTCCCAACAGCTTGAAAATACTTCTCATCGTGCAGTTCCTTGAAAGTGGGCACGCTTGCATAATCCTGAAAATTTCTACTGTGGGAACACGACCCCCTGTGGGAGCGAGCTTGCTCGCGATAGCGGACTGTCAGCCAACATTGATGTTGAATGTGTTGCCGTCATCGCGAGCAAGCTCGCTCCCACAGTTGATCTCCACAGTTCAACTTTCCGGTTTATGCCTGCCACCAGCGCTCGATCACCCGCAGGCCATCCAGTTCACCGTAGGGCGCCGTCTGCCCGCCATGAACGACCTTGTTGGAACGCGCCGCCACGGAACTGGCGAACAGCGGCACGATCGCCCCGCCCTCGTCCCGGCACAGCGCCTGCATTTCGTTGTACATCTCGCGGCGCAGTGGGTCGTTCATTTCGCCACGAGCGGCGTTGAGCAGTTGATTGAAGCGCGGGTTGTCCCAGTGG
This sequence comes from Pseudomonas sp. QLc11A, assembly GCF_052112305.1. Taxonomy (NCBI): domain Bacteria; kingdom Pseudomonadati; phylum Pseudomonadota; class Gammaproteobacteria; order Pseudomonadales; family Pseudomonadaceae; genus Pseudomonas; species Pseudomonas sp. QLc11A. The sequence continues at coordinate 66,395 of NZ_JAVAJJ010000019.1, read as the reverse complement.
GTTTCGTTCCACGCCGCACCCTTGGCGTAGCCAATACTGAACATGCGGTCGGCGGTCAGGCTGCTGTACCAGAACGAGGTGGTGAAGGGTTGCTTCATCCACACGTTGGAGAAGAAGCCATCGGCCGGCTCGCGCACCACATCGATGTCGATCCCGGCGGCACGCGCCTGCTCCTTGAACAGCACCGAGGCGTCCACCGCGCCGGTGTAGGCCGCGTCGGAGGCTTGCAGGCGCACCTTGAGCGAATCCAGACCGGCCTTCTTCAGGTAGAAGCGCGACTTGTCCGGATCGTAGGTGCGTTGTTCCAGTGCGGTGTTGATGAAGCGGCTGCCGGGCTGGATCGGGTGGTCGTTGCCCACCAGGCCATAGCCGTGCAGCACCGAAGCCAGCAGGGTTTCGCGGTTGATCGCGTGTTTCATCGCCAGGCGCACGTCGTTGTTCAGGAATACCTGGCTGTCGGTGAGCATCGGAAAGGTGTAGTGCTGGGCGCCTTTGGTTTCTTCGATGACCAGGTTCGGGTTGCGCTTGAGCAGCGCGACGGTTTTCAGGTCGACCTTGTTGATCACATCCACCTGCCCGGTGACCAGCGCATTGACCCGTGCCGCGCCATCGGAGATCGCAATCAACTCGGCGCTGGCGAAGTGCGCGCGGCCCGGTTTCCAGTAATCGGGGCTGCGTTCCAGGGTCATGCGCACGCCCGGTTCGAAGTCCTTGAGGCGATAGCCACCGGTACCGGCGCCGGCCTGCCAGTCCGCCGCGCCGTCCTTGCTCGGCATGATTGCCAGGTGGTAATCGGCAACCACATAGGAGAAGTCGGCGTTGCCCGAGTGCAGTTCGAACACCACGCTGTCGCTGCCGTTGGCGCTGACCTTGGCCACGTCGCCCAGCACGGTCTTGGCCGCCGAGGTGGATTTCTCGCCGAGGTGATGCTGGATCGACGCCACCACGTCCTCGGCGGTCAGGGTCTTGCCATTGTGGAAGGTCACGCCCTGACGAATCTTGAAAGTCCAGACACGCGCGTCCGGGGTCGAGGTCCAGCTTTCGGCCAGTTCGGGGATGGCCATGCCGTCGACGGCAATTTCGGTCAGGGTGTTATAGACCGCCGAGAAGCCGACGAAGGTGAAGGTGTCGGACCAGGAACCCGGATCTTTCGAGTCCGTGGTGCTGCCACCCGCCAGGCCCAGACGCAACACGCCACCCGGCTTTGGCGTGGCCTCCCCGGCAAAGGCGCCAAACGGCAGCCCCATGGAGAACGCCCCGGCCACCGCCGCGGCTGCCGCGCTGTACTTCAGGAAGTCCCTGCGCGGGAAGCTGAATTCATGGTTCGCTTGAGTAATCTTGTTTTTGTTATCGCTCATTGCATTGCCCCTGATCAAAAAGCTAATGAATTACCGGTTCAAAACCACGCAAGACACCGGGCCAGGGCCCGGTGCATACAACGTTCGAATCGCCAACCGTCACACCTGGATCGCCTTCACTTCGACGAACTCGTTGAGTCCCTCCTCACCCCACTCCCGGCCATTGCCCGATTGTTTGTAGCCACCGAACGGCGCCTGGTAATTGAACGCCGCGCCATTGAGGAAGCACTGGCCGGCGCGCATCTGCCGGCCCAGGTGCAAGGCACGCTCGGCACTGCCGGCCCAGACGCCGCTGGACAGGCCGAACGGCGAGTCGTTGGCGATCTGGATCGCCTGTGCTTCATCGGTGTAGGGAATCAGGCACAGCACCGGGCCGAAGATCTCTTCCTGGGCGATGCGCATGCGGTTGTCGACATCGGCGAACAGCGTTGGGCTGACATAGAAGCCGCGCTCGAAGGCCGACGGCGCGTCACCGCCGCACAGCAGCCTTGCGCCTTCCTGTTGGCCGGCCTTGATGTAATCGAGCACGGTGCGTTTTTGCCCCGCTGAACACATAGGTCCCAGGAAGCTTTGCGGGTCGAGGGGATCGCCCATGCGCAGGCTCAGGGTCTCCTGCAGGGCGATTTCCACGGCTTGGGCATAACGGCTGGCCGGCAGCAGCATGCGGGTCAGCGCGGTGCAGGTCTGGCCGGAGTTGATCATCACGTCCTGCACGCCGTAGCGCACGGCCGCGTCCAGGTCCGCATCCTCGGCGATCAGCAGCGGCGACTTGCCGCCCAGTTCCAGGCACACCCGTTTCACCGAAGGCGCCGCCGCTTGCGCAACGCGAACGCCAGCGCCGGTGGAGCCGGTGAATGACACCATGTCCACGTCAGGGTGTTTGGCCAGCGCTTCGCCAACTTTCGAGCCCGGCCCGCTGACCAGGTTAAACACCCCGGCCGGCAAGCCGATGTCTTCTATCATCTGCGCCAACAGGAAGGCATGCAGCGGGGTTTCCTGGCTCGGCTTGACCACCACCGTGCAACCGGCGGCCAGAGCCGGGGCGAGTTTGCCGATCAACTGGTGCAGCGGGTAATTCCACGGATTGATGAACGCGCAGACGCCCACGGCCTCGCGGATCACCAGCGAATTGCCGACTTCGCGCACCTCGTCCATCAGATGAGCCAGTTCGACGTACTGCTCAAGGCCAGCGATCGGCCCGTCGACCTGCACCGAGCGGCACCATTGCACCGGCATGCCCAACTCAGTGGTGATGACCGAGGCCATCTCATCAGCACGGGCACGCAATTGCCCGGCCAGGGCGCGAATGTAACCGGCACGCACGCTGGAGGGTGTGCGTGACCATGAATCGAAGGCCCGGCGTGCAGCCGCCACGGCGTTTTCAACATCGCGCTCATCGCCCAGCGGCACGCTGCCAGCCACTTCTTCCGTGGCCGGGTTGATCACCTCGGCGATGCCCTGCCCCGACGGTTTTTGCCAGCGGCCATCAATAAACAGTGCATTGTGATTAAGCATGAACCTGAGCCTCCATCAGTTCTCGGGCACAACGGGCAATGCGCTGGCAGGCATCGCGCAACGGTTCGGCACCGACCACCAGACCGAGGCGAATGTGTCCCGCCGCGCTCGGACCAAAGGCCTCGCCGGCCAATACCGACACACCGTGGCGATCCAGCAGACGGTCGGCAAACGCCTGAGCGTTGAGCCCGGTCTGGCGGATATCGAGCATCACGAACATGCCGCCGTCAGGTTTCAACGCCCGCACCCCGGGGCAATCGGCCAGGCTGTCGCATACCAGATCGCGACGCTGGCGATAGGCTTCGCGCATGGCCTCCAGTTCCGGCAGGTTGCTTTCCAGGGCCACCACGGCAGCGTCCTGAATGAAATCCGGCGAGCCGTAGAGCATGCACAGTGCAAGGTTTTCCAAGTGCGCAGCGAGGGACGGTGGCGCCACCACCCAGCCAACGCGCCAGCCGGTCATGGCGTGGGATTTCGACAGGCTGTTGAGGGTCGCGGTGCGCTCGGCCATGCCCGGCAGGCTCGCCGGGCTGACGTGCTCGCCTTCGAACAGCAGTTCGCTGTAGACCTCGTCGGAAATCAGCCACAGGTCGTGGCCGATGCACAATTCGGCCAGAGCGGCCCAGGTGCTGCGCGGCAGGCTGGCGCCGGACGGGTTGTGCGGACTGTTCAGCGCCAGGGCCCGGGTGCGTGGCGTGATGCGCGCGGCGACATCTTCAGGCAATACGCGAAAGCCGTTTTCCGAACGCACCGGCACCGGCACCACCACGGCGCCGCAGGCACCGAACACGGCTTCGTAGGTGACGTACATCGGTTCGGCGACTATCACCTCGTCACCGGGATTGAGCACACACTGGGCGACGCTGAACAGCGCACATTGCGCCCCGGCCAGTACGGTCACCTGATCGGCCGAAACGGCTTGGCCGCTGCGTTGTTGATGACGCCTGGCGATGGCTTCACGCAGGGCACGCTTGCCGCGCACCTCGGCGTAATGGGTGTTGCCGCTCAGCAGGCTGTCGATGGCACCCTGCACGATGGGCTGTGGCGTGTCGAAATCCGGGTCGCCCACGGACAGCAGCAAAATGTCCTGGCCCTGCTCGCGCAGTGCCAGGGCGCGGTAGTGAATATCCCAGGCGGCAGCGCCATCACCGGCGATACGTTGAGTCAGATCGGAAAAGCGCATGGCTTCGTCCCCTTCAAATACAGATCAGTGCGCGCAGGCATGCTTGAGTTCGATCAAGGTCACGCCGTTGCGCTTGAAGCCGTGGCGCAAGTCGGTCTGCAACTCGGCCAGGCTTTGCGGCTGGTTCACCGTGCAACCGAACGCACGCGCGAGGGCGGCGAAATCCGGATTGCGCGGCAGTACGCCGATGGGTTCGATGTCCAGGCCGAGCATGTCGTCGCGGATCTGCCCCAGGGCGTCGTTGTTCCACAGCAGCACCACCAGCGGGCTGTCCAGCTCTTCGACTGCCGTCGCCAGTTCCTGCGCGGTGTAGAGGAAACCACCGTCGCCGACCAGCACCAGACCGGGCCGTTGCGGTGCGCCGAACTTGGCGCCGATCCCCGCCGGCAGGCCATAACCCAAGGTGCCGTAGCCGGTCGGGTGCAACCAGCTGCGGATGGCCAGGCTGTCAAAGGCGTAGTTACCCGTATACGCAAGCTGGGTCATGTCGGTGCTGATGAAGGCGTTGTCCGGCAGCTCCGCCGCAATACGCTCCAGAATCGCCTGATGGATCGACTGCAACGGACCATGGCTGGCCTTGACCGCTTCGCGCAACGCGGCAACCGAGTCTATCGCCGTGCCGGCATCACGCACGTCCGATGGCAGGCGCTCAAGCAAACCGCTGAGGGTTTGTTGTGCATCGCCCTGCAAGGCCACTGCGCAGGGGTAGAAGTCGTTGAATTTGCGCGGGTCGATATCGACGCGCAGCAGTTCACCCTGGAGCGACAGGCGTTCGCGCCAGAAGTCGGTGTCGGCCATTTCAGTGCCGACCGCCAGCACCACGTCGGCCTCGGCGATCAGGTTCCAGCCCGGCTCCACACACAGGGAGGAACCGGCGTTGAGCGGTGCATCCGGTGCCAGCACGCCCTTGCCGGCGACGCTGGTGAACAGTGGCGCAGCGAGACGCGTGCTGAGTTCACTGAGTTCCTGCACGGCATTGAGTGCACCACCACCGGCGATGATCATCGGCCGTTTCGCGCCTTTGAGTTTGGCCACGGCTTGATCCAGCGCAGTGGCGGATGCCGGACCACGGCCCGGACGACGCACCACATCATTGCTCCAGTCACGGGCAATCGGCGCCGCCAACACGTCCAGCGGCACCGAGATGTGCACCGGGCGCGGCCGCTCGCTGTCGAACACCGCGTAGGCACGGGCGACCAGTTCCGGCAGGTCTTCGGCGGTCAGCGCCACGGCCGAGAACGCCGTGATCGGCGCAGTCATCGCCCGCTGGTCCTGGCACTCGTGCAGGCTGCCCCAACCCTTGCCGAGGCTGGCGCTGTGGTTGACGCTGGAAATCACCAGCATCGGAATCGAATCGGCATAGGCCTGGCCGATACCGGTGGCGGCGTTGGTCACGCCGGGGCCGGTGATGACGAAGCACACGCCGGGTTTGCCGCTGACCCGGGCATAACCGTCGGCCATGAAGCTGGCGCCCTGCTCATGACGGGTCAGCACGTGGCGAATGCCGCTGCCGGGCAAGCCGCGATACAGCTCCAGGGTGTGTACGCCGGGGATGCCGAACACGGTATCGACGCCGTAGTTGGCCAACAGGCGCACCAGGGCCTGGCCGCCGGTCAAGGTTTTGCTTTGCATGTTCATGTCCTCACTCCTGGCCGAGGCGAATCAACGCATCGACCGCAGTCGTGCCCTGGGCACCGACCAACAATGGGTTCACATCGAGTTCCAGCAGTTGCGCGGCGTTTTCGCAGGCGTAGTCGGCCACGGCGCGGATCGCCGTCACCAGGGCGTCGAGGTCAGCAGACTCGCGGCCACGGAAACCTTGCAGCAACGGGGCGCTGCGCAGGCTGAGCAAGGCATTGCGGATTGCGCCGTCGGTGGTCGGCAGCAACAGACTGCGACTGTCCTTGAGCAGCTCCACCAGAATGCCGCCGGCACCGATCACCAGCGCGAGGCCGAAATCGCTTTCGCGCTTGATGCCGACGATCAGTTCAGCCAGTGGCGGTTTGGCCATTGGCTCGAGCAACAGTTGATCGAAGGCTACGCCCGGGGCGTAGGCGGCAATGCTGGCGCGCATCTTCTCCAGCGCCGCACTCAACGCCGCGCCATCCTTGAGGTTCAGCGCCACGGCGCCGGCCTCGGTCTTGTGCGGCAGCTGTGCGCTGACGGCTTTCAGGACCAGCGGATAGCCCAGTGACTCGGCATCCTTCAGGGCCAGTTCCGGGGTGCTCAATACGCCGTTTGGCGTCGGCAGGCCAAAGGCTTTCAACGCCTGCTTGGAATCCCATTCATTGAGCAAGCGCCCCTCGCCTTCCAGCGCGTGCGGGCACAGCGGCACCAGTGCCGATTCACCCAGAGCGAGCAAGGCCTGGCGATTGCGCTGATAACCGGCAATGCGGCCCCACGCGGCCAGCCCGTCTTCCACCCCCTGCAATGCCGCGACGCCTTGTGCGTGCAGACGCTCACGGGCGTGGGCCGGCAGCAATTCGGGGAAGGCCGAGGTGACGAAACCGGTCTTGCCGTGGCGCTGCAGTGCCGCGCAGTACAGCTCCAGCAGCAGGTCGCACTCCTTGCGCTCGCCGGTGAACTCCGACGGGTAGTCGAGCACCAGCATCGCCGCGTCGGCTTCGGTGCGCAGGGCGCTGTCGAGCATGCGGTTCAAGGCTTCGCCATCGCCCCAGATCGCCGTGGTGAAATCCAGCGGGTTGACCAGGTTGGCGTAGGTTGGCAGCACCTGCGCGAGTTCGCCGACCTGTCCTTGATCGAGTTTCGGCAGGCCCAGGTCGTTGCGTTCGGCGTAGTCGGCAATCAGCCCGGCGTCACCACCGGAACAGGCCAGCGCGATCAGGCTGTTACCCGCTGGCAGGTTGCCGCAGGCCGCGGCCTTGAGGGTTTCGACAAAACTCACCGGGCCGCTGACGCGGATCACCCCGAGACGGTCGAACAGTGCGTCGTACAGCGCATCGGAGCCGGACAGCGAACTGGTGTGACTCAAGGCCAGTTCTGCGCCGATCTGCGAAACGCCGGTTTTCAGGGCGATGATCGGGATGCCCTTCTCCAGCGCCTTGTGCGCGGCGCGGGCAAAACCCGGCACGTTTTTCAGGCCTTCCAGATGCAGGCCAATGGCGGTGACCCGCGGCTCGTCGAGCAACACGTCCATCAATTCAGCCACGCCCAGTTGCGCCTGATTGCCCACCGAGGCCATGTAGGCCACCGGCAGCGAGCGGTCGCTCATGGACAGGTTGTAGGCGAAGTTGCCGCTCTGGGTCAGCACCGCCACACCCTTCTGCACCGCTTTGCCGCCATGGGCCACCGGCCACAGCGCGCAGCTGTGCAGGTAGTCGAGCAGGCCGTAGCAGTTGGGGCCGAGCAAGGCCATGTCGCCAGCGGCCTTGAGCAGTTGCTGTTGCAGGGCCTGGCCTTCGGCGCCGGTTTCGGCGAAGCCGGAGGCGTAGCAGATCGCGCCGCCCGCGCCGATGGCGGCCAGTTCGGCAACGCAGGTCAGGGTCAGTTCGCGGTTGGTGGCGATGAACACGGCGTCCGGGCCGCAAGGCAGCTCGGCAACGCTGCGCACACACGGCACACCTTCAAGATTGTCGTGCTGTGGATTGACCAGCCACATCTGCCCTGGGTAGCCGCCCTCGGCACAGCGCTTGAGCGCGCGGGCCATGCTGCGGCCGCCGACGAACGCCACGTGTTGCGGCGCGAGCATGCGTTTGAGGTTGTCACGAATGGATTGGGACATGGGAATTCTCCGGGCCGGTCAGCGCAGCAGCGGCCGCAGCAGCTCGCGGGAAATGATGTGGCGCTGGATTTCCGAGGTGCCTTCCCAGATCCGTTCGATCCGTGCGTTGCGCCAGATGCGCTCCACCGGACCTTCGTCCATCAGGCCCATGCCGCCGAAAATCTGCACCGCTTCGTCGGCGGTACGGCCGAGCACCTCACTGGCGAACAGCTTGGCCATGCCGGCCTCGCCATCGGTCATGGTGCCCTGGTCCATTTTCCACGCGGTGTGCAGGGTCAGCAGTTCGGCGGCGCGGATCTGCGTGGCCATGTCGGCCAACTTGAACGACACGCCCTGGTAGGTGCCGATCGGCTGGCCGAATTGCTTGCGGTCCGCCGCCCATTGCAGCGACACGTCCAGTGCTCGCTGGGCCTGACCGACGCAGTTGGCCGCGACCATCACCCGCCCGGCGGTCAGCCAGGCGTTGGCCACGTCCCAACCCTTGCCGACTTCGCCCAGCACTTTACTGGCCGGTACGCGGCAGTCGTCGAAGAACATTTCGAAGGTGTGGTAACCACGGTTGCTCACGCACTTGGGTCCACGGCGAATGGTCATGCCCGGGGTGTTGCGGTCGACCAGGAACGAAGTCACGGCGTTACGCTTTTTGCCGTTGTGTTCGTAGGTGTCGGTCACGGCGAAGACGATAGCGAAGTCGGCATGCCCGGCGTGGCTGATGAAATGCTTGCTGCCGTTGAGAATGAAGTCGTCGCCCTCACGCACGGCGCGGGTCTTGATCGCATTGGCATCGGAACCGGCACCCGGCTCGGTCAGGGCGAAGCAGTCGATTTTCTCGCCCTGGATGCACGGCAACAGGTAGTCGTTGATCTGCTCGCCGGTGCAGGCCATGAGGATTTTCGACGGCCGCGCGACGAACACGTGCAGCGCCCAGGACACCTTGGACAGCTCACGTTCGATCAGCGCCTGGGACAGGTAGTCCAGGCCACCGCCGCCCACTTCTTCGGGCATGTTGAAGGCGTAGAACCCGGCGGCGATCGCCTTGCCGCGAATCTGCGCCGCCAGCTCCGGGGACACCTCGTCGGCGCGGTCGACTTGCTCTTCATAGGGCAGCAGTTCCTTCTCGACGAAGCTGCGTACCGAGTCCACCAACATTTCTTGTTCTTGGGTCAGTTGGAAATTCATGCTGCTACCTGTTGTTCGTGTACTGAAAGAAGTGTGGGAATCAACGGCCGACGAAATGTGCCGGACGTTTTTCCATGGCGGCGCGCAGGGCTTCGTTGCCATCCTCACTGCGACCGCAGAGCAGGCCCGCGGCGAGTTCGGCTTGCAGTTGTTCCGCCAGGCTGCGATCGGCGCCTTCGCGCATGAGTTTTTTGGTCTGGGCAAAAGCGAACGTCGGCCCGGCGGCCAGGCGTGCGGCCAGTTCGCTGGTGACCGTCAGCAGTTGATCGTCGGCACAGACATCGCCGACCAGACCGGCGTCGAGGGCACGGTCAGCACTCCACAGTTCATCGAGGAACAGCAGGCGCTTGGCTTTTTCGCTGCCGATCAGGCGCGGCAGGTGCCAACTGGCACCGGCATCCGGCGAGTAAGCCATGCTGGTGTAGCCGGCCTTGAAGCGTGCCGACTGCCCGGCAATGCGCAGGTCGCAGCACAGGGTCAGGTCCATCCCGGCGCCGACAGCGGTGCCGTTGATGGCGGCGATGGTCGGTTTTTCCAGGCTGTGCAGGCGAGTCATCAAGGCGTGGGCGGTCTCGGTCCAGCCGTAGGTTTCCAGTGCGCCCCGGGCTTCGGCATCCGCCCATTCATCGAGGTCGGCGCCCGCGCAGAAGCTGCGGCCACTGCCCGTCAACACCACCACACGCACCGCTGGATCGGCGTTGAAACCGTCGAGCAAGGCATGCAGGTTTTTCAACGTCGGAACGTCCAGCGCATTGCGCTGGGCAGTGCGATTGAGGGTGATCCAGGCAACGCCTGCTTCGACCTGGCTGAGCAGCGACGATTGAGTGGTCATGGGAATCCTCGAATTATTGTGATTGGTCTGAGGTGATGCGACTTGAGGCCATACTAAACGAGTGTTCAGTAAGGCGGCAATCGGTGGGGAAATGGGCTGTAACAAGTCAAAAAAATCTGTAACACATTGGTTTTACTGTGTTTTTTATAGATGCGTGAGCATAAGCCGTTTGCGCTGTTACAACTTCGAACAACTGACGACAGGAGGCCGGTCGCAAATTTACCGAACACCGTAAACCCCTGTGGGAGCGAGCTTGCTCGCGATAGCGGTAGACCAGTCAACAGTGATGTTGAACCTGATGCCGCCATCGCGAGCAAGCTCGCTCCCACAGGGAATGTGTTGGATTGAAGGAATTAAACAGTCGGCAAGCTCGGTGCCAACACGCCCTGACGCTTGCGATGAATCAGGAAGTACGCGCCATAGCACAGCGCAATAAATCCAAAACCCCAATACAGCGACGGACGCTGGGTTTCATCCAGGGCCAGGAACACGAACAGCGAGCAGCACAGCGTGATGCACATCAGCGGCAATACCGGGAACCACGGCGCGCGGTATTTCAGGTCGCTGAGTTTGCCGCCGTCACGCAGGTACGCCTTGCGGAACTTGTATTGCGCCAGGGCGATCACGATCCAGGTCACGGTGCCGGACATGCCGCTCACCGCCATCAGCACCATGAACAAAGTGTCGGCGGCGACGAAGCTGGTCATCAGCGATACCAGCGCGAAGCACAAGGTGATGCTCAGGGCCCGCAACGGCACGCCACGCTTGCTCAAGGGCGACAGGCTTTTCGGCGCCATGCCGGTTTTCGACATCGCCCACAGAATGCGCGTCGAAGCATAGAGGCCGGAGTTGCCCACCGACAGGATCGCGGTGAGGATCACGAAGTTCATCAGGTCGGCGGCGTAGGGAATGCCAACCATATCGAACACCTGCACGAACGGGCTTTCCATCAGTCCCGCCTGCTGCCACGGCACGATGGCCGACAGCACGACAATCGCCAGCACGTAGAAAATCAGCACGCGGAACACCACGTTGCGCACGGCGCGGGGAATGCTCTTTTCCGGCTGGTCGGTTTCACCGGCGGCCACGCCCATGATCTCGCAACCCTGGAACGCGTAGACCACGGTCATCATCACCGCGAACACGGCGGACAGACCGTTGGGGAACAGCGAATCGCCGATCAGGTTGGTCGCCATCGGTGCCGGTGCGCCGCTGCTCAGGGGCATCACGCCGAAGATCACCAGCACACCGACCACGATGAAACCGAGAATGGCCGCGACCTTGATCCCCGAAAACCAGTATTCGGCTTCACCGAAAGCGCGGGTGGCCAGGGCATTGATGCCGAACAGCACCACCACAAACAGCGCCGACCAGTACCAGATCGGCACTTGCGGGAACCAGCGGGTCATCAGAATGCCGGCGGCGGTGAATTCCAGGCCGACGGTGGTGGCCCAGCTCATCCAGTACACCCAGCCGATCATGAACCCGGTGGCCGGGCCGATGTACTTGGTGGCGTGGGTCTGGAACGAACCGGACACCGGCATCTGCACCGACAGTTCGCCCAGGCAGACCATCACCAGGTACATCAGGAAACCCGCGACCAGGTAAGCCAGGATCGCCCCCACCGGGCCACCCTGGTTGATGGTCACGCCGGAGCCCATGAACAGCCCGGTGCCGATGACGCCGCCCAAAGACAGCATGAAGATGTGCCGGCTCTTGAGGGCGCGGGTCAGCTGTATGCCTTTTTGATGAGTGCTGCGATCAGTGTTTTCGTTCATCTCGGCACCTCAGCAGTCGTTGAGGTGAACAGCGCATGACAGGACGTCACGGCGCAGGGAGGGATCAGCTTTACGGCAATTCATTATTATTATCTCCAATAAGCTTCGAAGACCGCGCTGCGGCGGTTGCGTCGATTATTGGAAAGCCATGTAAGTTCGCGTTGACCGTAAGGATCGAAGTTGTACAAAGTCGTAACAAATTTGTACGTCAGCTCTGCAACAGGCCTTTGAGGGTATCGAGCGAGTGCTGCAATTGCTCTTCCAGTGCGGGGCTCATGCGCTGGATGTCCGATTCATCGTTGGCCAACGCCAGGGTTTCCAGCGTTCTCAAGGTGCTGGCCAGGGCCCTGAAACCCAGGGAGTCGCAGCTGCCGGCCAGACGGTGCGCCAGTTGCGCGACCTCGGTGCAGTCAGCGGCGGCCATGGCTTCATGCAGCGCATCGCGGTGCTGCAGGATCGAATCGCGCAGCACCGCCAACAGGCCCTGGACCTTTTGCTCACCGAGCAAGGTGCGATGGGTCTGCAACAGCGGCCAGTCCATCGCTTCATCGCTCATCAGCGCCCCGGCGATGTGAGTACGCCCTTCCAGCACCTGGCGCAGGTTTTCCAGCTTCAAGGGCTTGGCCAGGACACCGTCCATGCCGGCCTCCAGATAACTGCGCACCAGTGCCGGTTGCACGCTGGCGGTCAGGGCAAAAATGCGCGTATGGCGGTTCGGCCCGTCGCTGTGACGGATCTGCCGGCATAACTCGACACCGCTGATGCCCGGCAGATGCACGTCCAGCAACAGCAAGTCGAAAACCTGCGTTGTGCAGTGTTGCAGCGCCTGCTCCGCGTCTTCGGCGAGCCACACCCGGTGGCCGTCGCGCTGCAGCAACCCCTTGGCCACTTCGCGGTTGAGCGCCACGTCTTCGACCACCAGGATATCCAGTGCCGGCCCCGCCGCCAGAACCGGCGGGGCCTCAGCCAAGCCGCTGGCCGGCTGCAGGGACAGCTCGAACCAGAAACAACTGCCGCGCCCCTCTTCGCTGTCCACGCCGATGCAACCGCCCATCTGTTCCACCAGGTGTTTACAGATCGCCAACCCCAACCCGGTGCCACCAAAACGTTGCGCGACTTCTTCGCTGGCTTGGGTGAAGCGCTCGAAAATCTTCGCCTGCATCGCCGGGGCTATGCCGATGCCGTCGTCAGTGACACTGACCCGCAGCCGCTGTCCCACTTGTTCGCCGGTTTCGCCGAGAAGCGCCACCTGGACACTGACTTCGCCACCTTCGGTGAACTTGATCGCGTTGGCCAGCAGGTTGCTCAGCACCTGGCGCAGGAATTGCTCGGCGCCGTGGTGATGGTCGGCAATCCGCTGGTCGACCCGGCAACTGAGGATCGTGTCGTTGTTCAGCGCTCGCGGTTCCAGCAATGTCAGCACTTCGTCGAGCAACTGGCGCAGCGAGAAATCCACCGGCTCGGGATGGCTGACGCCCTCCTCCAGCTTGGCGAAATACAGCACTTCGTTGAGGATCGTCAGCAAGCCTTCGCCGGCCTTGTGCAACGCATCCAGGCGTTTGCCGTCCTGGGCATCCAGGCGCGCGCCGCGCAACAGTTCGGCCATGCCGAGGATGCCGTTGAGGGGCGTACGCAGTTCGTGGCTCATGGTCGCCAGGAACCGCGACTTGGCAAGGTTGGCCGCTTCCGCTTCATCCTTGGCGCGCATCAGGCTGGCGGTGCGGCGCTCGACCATTTTCAGCAGCTCGTCACGGTTGTCCTGCAAGGCCAGGCGATCGCTTTCCCGGCGCTCGATGTCGTGCAGGATCGCCCGGCGCATATCATCCAGGGCATGGGCCACGGTGTCGATTTCGTCGCTGCCGCGGCGCTTGTCCAGTTGCAGGGGTTCCTGCCATTCACCGGCGGCGATGCGCCGGGCGAACTCGGCCATGACTTTCAGGTGTCGGGTCACCAGGCGATAAAACAAGCCCGACAACGCCACGGCCAGACCGCAGAGAAACACCGCCATCCACAACAGGCTGGTCAAACCGGTGGCGTAGAGACGCTGGTACACCGCGCCCAGATCCGTACTCACTTCCAGTTCGCCCAGTTGGCGCAACGGGCCGGACGGCGGCTGATAGTCCAGGGCAAAGCGCTCGATGCGCAGCGGCCCGACCGGCTCGGGATTGCCCTGTATCAGGTCGAAATCGGCACTGGTCAAGTGCACCCGCGCGACGTCGGAGAAGTCCACCAGCCCGCGCAACTGCACGTTCAACTGCTCCTGGTTCAAGTCCCACAGGCTGCGTTCCAGGCTGGCCAGGTAGCCGGCGCGGATCAGTTCCATGCGCGAATCGATGTCGCGCATTTCCCGTCGATACTCGATGTACAGTTGCACGCTGCTGGCCAGCACGGTGAAGCACAAGCTGAACAATAGAATGAACAGCAACAGGCGTCGCAACAGTCCACCGGGACGCGCTCGAATCATTGCGCATCCGCCGGCAGGTTGATCATGTCGCGGTAGGTCACTTCGCTTTCATTGAGCCAGCGCTCGATGTCGCCGGCATCGACCATGCGCTGCAATTGCGCGTTGATCTCGGGCATGCGATCGGCCAAGGGGGAGCGCCGTGACACGGCAACCCGCAGATAGTCCACGCTCAAGGCCCTGGGCAAGGCGACGATGTCCTGGCCGCCGGGCAGGTTTTCCACGTACAACTGGCCGGTGCGCCGCTCCTGGGTGATGAAGTCGATGCGCCCGCGAATCAGCTTGCCGAAGTTCTGGTGGCTGTCGGAGACCCATTCGATGTTGTTGTTGCGCGCGACCATGCGATCGAACTCCACACCGTAGCTTTCGCCGAACAACAGGCCGCCACGGTAATGGGCCAGGTCATCCAGTTGCTCGAATTTCACCGGGTGTTGACGGTTGATGAACAGCGCCACTTCTTCACGCAATACCGGCACCGTCGAGAACAGCATGCTCTGCTCCCGTTGCGCGGTGCTGTAGGCCAGCACGACGTCGACCCGACCTTCGGCGGCGTCCAGCAGGCAGCGTTTCCAGTTGCCCAGCACGACCATCTCGACTTCGTACCCCAACTGACCGAACAGGTTTTTCACCACGCTCGGCGCCAGGCCACGCACCTGTTTGCCATCGCTCCAGGAGATCGGCGGGTACACCGGGTAATCGCAATAACGAACCTTGTCCGCCGCGACGGCATGGCCGGCCACCAGCAGCGCCAGCAGGCAAAGCCATCGCGCCATCCGGTTCAGGCCGCCACGCCAGCGGTGAACAGGTAACCGGCGCCGTGAATGGTGATGATCAACTGCGGTTCGGCCGGATCGTCGTGCAATTTTCGACGCAGGCGTCCGACCAGCACGTCGATGGAGCGGTCGTTGGGCACCCATTCGCGGTTGCGGATCTGGTCCATCAACTGGTCGCGGCTGAGGGTGTGGCCGCTGTTGCGCAGGAACACGCTGAGCAACTGGTATTCGCCGTGGGTCAGCAGGGTTTCGTTGCCCGATGGATCGATCAGGCGACGGCGGTCGGTGTCCAGTGCCCAATCGGCGAACTGCTTGACCGGTTTGGCCTGCGCAACGGCTGGCTGTGGTATCTGCGCATGACGTACCCGGCGAATCAGGTTTTTCGCCCGGGACACCAGTTCCCTTGGATTGAGGGGTTTGATCACATAGTCATCGGCGCCGCATTCGAGGCCGACGATGCGGTCGATTTCGTCGTTGCGCCCGGTGATCAGAATGATCCCGACCTCCGAACGCACCCGCAGCTCGCGGGTCAGGGTCAGGCCGTCCTTGCCCGGCAGGCGGATGTCGAGCATCACCAGGTCGACGGACTGGCTGGCGAGGAAGGTTTCAGCCAGTTCCGCCGTGGCGGCGCAATGGACGTCGTAGCCTTCCTGGGACAGGTAGGCGTGCAGCAGATCGCGAATCAGCGGATCGTCATCGACGATCAGTACCCGAGGAGTCATCGCTTGGTGTCCGGCTCAGGCCCGAAGGCCAGTTTCTTATTAGAGTGTTTTCCCGCATCGGCGCCAGAGAGTATCCAGTGTTGAACAACTGATCAACAGTCGCTCGTCTGCACGCAAAAGCGCTGGCGTCCACCGGCCTGCAAACCATCGACCCAGGCCTCGCAAATCTGGATGCCCTGTTCCGGGGTAAAGGTCCCGGGGTTCAGCCCGGACTCCAACCACAAGCCGTCGAGCAAGGCGCTGAGGCTGATGGCGGCGAGGTCGGCGTCGAAGTTCTCCCACCCCTCCTCCTGGGCCAGTTCCGCCAGCACCTTGCGCAGGATGGCGCGATACTCGCCATAGGAATGATCGTGGGCCTTGTTGATCGCCTCCGCGGTTTTCACCGCGCCCCAGAACGCCAGCCAGGCATCGATCAGTTGCGGATCGAGCAGTTCGGCGGAAAACGAACCGCGGAAAAACGCCGACAACCGCTCTCGGGCATTCGGTGCGGCCTGTTCCATGGCGTCGCGCAACAGGGTCATGACCCGCCCGGTGATTGCCATGTAGGCCTCGGCCACCAGTTCATCCTTGCCGGAATAGTGATGGCTGATCAGCCCCACCGAGACCCCGGCCTCGGCGGAAATCTTGCGGATCGACGCGCCCTGGAAGCCGTGACGCTTGAGGCACACCAGCGTCGCCTCGATCAGGTTGGCTTTGCGCAGCTCCGGTTCCATACGGGAAAAACGGGCTTCCTGGTTCATGGGCGACACGCTCCTTGGTTCAATCGTTTGGGCCTGCGCGGGTTGGCGGCGGGCTGAACGACTGTACAGCAAGAGTGGGCCTTGTCTCCAGTCAAGAGCAAGCAAGATGGACCGCGGTGCCGCCATCGCTGGCAAGCCAGCTCCCACAATGTTTTCGGGTGCTCACAGATTTTGTGTACACCCACTAACCCTGTGGGAGCTGGCTTGCCAGCGATGAGGCCGGCCCGTTCAACACAAGGGCAGTGCTAGTCGCGATACCCCGGAGCCACCCGCTCCAGCATCCGCAACAACGCCGCCCACGCCAGTTGCATCGCATCCGGATCGTTCAACTCCCCTTCCTCCAACGGCCGCCCCGGATCATTGAACTGCCGCTCGGTGTGCGCGCAGACCTCGTGCGACGGCAGAACAACTTCACCGGCAGCTTGCGCGGCCAACTGGATTTCGCAGGCTTTTTCCAGGTAGTACATGCGCAGGAACGCCTGGCTCACGGTCTCGCCCACGGTCAGCAGACCATGGTTGCGCAGCATCAGGACCGACTTGTCGCCCAGGTCCGCCACCAGCCGTTGTTGCTCGCTCAGGTCCAGCGCCACCCCTTCGTAGTCGTGATAGGCAACCCGGCCATAG
The DNA here is from genome assembly GCF_052112305.1 of Pseudomonas sp. QLc11A. Classification (NCBI taxonomy): domain Bacteria; kingdom Pseudomonadati; phylum Pseudomonadota; class Gammaproteobacteria; order Pseudomonadales; family Pseudomonadaceae; genus Pseudomonas; species Pseudomonas sp. QLc11A. The sequence continues at coordinate 49,488 of NZ_JAVAJJ010000019.1, read as the reverse complement.
AACTCCATGGAAATCTGATTGACCGGCAACAACCCGCACTTCAACGCCGCCACCGCACACCCGGACTTGGTATGGGTGTGCAGCACGCATTGCGCATCTTCACGGGCACCATGGATGGCGCTGTGAATCACGAAACCGGCCGGGTTGACCGGGTACGGCGATGGCTCCACAGCGTGGCCATCGAGGTCGATTTTCACCAGGTTGGACGCGGTGATTTCGTCGAACATCAGCCCGTACGGGTTGATCAGAAAGTGATGCTCCGGCCCCGGAATGCGCACCGAGATGTGGGTGAAAATCAAATCGGTCATGCGAAAGTGCGCAATCAGGCGATAGCAGGCCGCCAATTCCTCACGCAGGCGCTGCTCGGTGGCGCTGCGCTCAGGGGCCAGGTGGCTGGCGATTTTATTCATTGTCGTGGTTCTCCAGGCTGATCGGCTGGGCAGACAGTAAGGCTGGACGCTTGCACACGTCCAGCCATGCGCATTTATTTACTGGCCCAGGCGTTGAAGCGCTCTTCCAGCTCTTCGCCATGATCGACCCAGAAGCCGACGTTCATCGCCAGCGCGCCCTTGAGGTTCTGCGGCGCCGTAGGCACCCATTGCGCCAGCTTGTCGTCCAACCGTGCGGCGGCCTGGATGTTGGTCGGGCCGTAAGGGATCTGCTGCACATAGTTGACCTGGGCGTCCGGCTGATTGGCGAAGGCGATGAATCGCTTGGCCTGATCCACGTGCCTGGAGCCTTTGATGATCGCCCAGTAGTCCATCCCGTACAGGCTGCCGGGCCAGACCAGGCCGAGGTGACTGCCTTTTTGCGCGGCGTCGGCGATGCGTCCGCTGTAGGTCGAGGTCATCACCACGTCGCCGGCGGTCAGCCACTGCGGCGGTTGCGCCCCGGCTTCCCACCACTGGATGTAGGGCTTGAGTTCAGTGAGTTTGGCGAATGCCCGGTCCACGCCTTGCGGGGTGCCGAGTACTGTGTAGACGTCTTCGGTTTTCACGCCGTCCGCGAGCAAGGCGAACTCCAGGTTGTACACCGCGCGTTTACGCAGTCCGCGCTTGCCGGGGGTTTTCTTCACGTCCCAGAAGTCTGCCCAGGAGGTCGGGGCCTGGGCCAGTTTGTCGGTGTCGTAGGCAATCGCCACGCTCCACACCAGTGCGGCGGAACCGCACTCCTGTGCCGCATCGGGGATCAACTGGTCGGCGTGGCCCAGGCGGGTCCAGTCCAGGCGCTCGTACATGCCTTCCTCGCAGCCGCGCATCAGGTCCGGGCCTTCGATCTGCACCACGTCCCAGTCGACGTTGCCGGTGTCGACCATCACTTTGATCTTGGCCATCTCGCCGTTGTATTCGCTCTGGATCACCTTGCTTTGATCCACGGCGGCGAAGGGTTGAAAGAACGCCACGTCCTGGGCTTTTTGTCCGGCTCCGCCGTATCCGACCACCACCATGTCCGATGCTGCCTGAGCGCTACCCAGGCCAATGGCCACGGACAACACCAAGGGATAAAAACCGTGCTTGAGCGTGTGCGATTTCATCAAGGGTTCCTCTTGCAGGTGCCGCCCGGACAGAGGCCGGCGCAGCCCTTTTTTATTGTTGTGAGGTACGGCCCGGGAGCGGGCTCGAAATGAAATTACTCCACGCCATAGTAAAAAAACAAGTTGATTTTTTACTGAAGGTAAATTTCTATAGCGCAATAATAACAACACTCAAAACCTGTTACCTCTGTAGGAGCGAGCCTGCTCGCGATGGACCTGAGAACGCCGCGGGGTGTCAGGTACCCAGCGTTATCGTTGACGTCCATCGCGAGCAGGCTCGCTCCTACACAGGTCAGCCTGCCTGGAGTACCTGCACCATGCCGACCTCGACACCTGCCTTCGCGCACCTGTTCGAACCCCTGGAAATCCGTGGCAAGCGCCTGAAAAACCGCATCATGTCCAGCGGTCACGACACCTCGATGCCCACCGACAATCTGGTCAACGAGCCATTGATCGCCTACCACCGGGCACGTGCCGAAGGCGGTGCCGGGCTCATCGTGCTGCAAGTGGCCGGTGTGCACGACAGTGCGCGCTACACCTCCCATGTGCTGATGGCCACCGACGATGCGTGCATCGAGGGCTATCGCAAACTGGCGCAAACCTGCCACGCCCACGGCACCCTGGTGTTGTCCCAGGTGTTCCATCCGGGTCGGGAGATCATGGAGTCCAGCGATGGCCTGCTGGCGGTGGCCTACTCCGCATCTTCAGTGCCCAACGAACGTTTCCGGGTGATGCCCCGCGCACTCGATCAGGCCATGATCGATGAAATCGTCGCCGGTTATGCCGCTGCCGCAAGCCGCCTGCATCAGGCCGGGATCGATGGCGTCGAAGTGGTTGCCAGCCATGGTTACCTGCCGGCGCAATTCATCAATCCGCGGGTCAACCGGCGCACCGATGGTTACAACGGCGAGTTGGACCAGCGCTTGCGTTTCCTGCGCGAAGTCATCGCCGCGGTGCGTGCGGCGACCGACGAGCAGTTCATCATCGGCCTGCGCATCTCTGCCGACGAGCGCGATCCCGAAGGCCTGACCGAAGACGAATCCCTGGCCGCCGTGCAGTCACTGCAAGCGCAGCTCGATTACGTGCACATCGTCGCCGGGACTTCGGCCTCCCTGGGCGGCGCGGTGCATATCGTGCCACCCATGGCGATCGAAGCGGCGTACCTGGCCAAGGAAGCCGGGACGTTCAAGGCCGGTTTGAACATTCCGCTGTTCGTCACCGGGCGCATCAACCAGCCCCAGGAAGCCGAGCTGATTCTGGCTCGCGGCCAGGCCGACGTCTGCGGCATGACCCGGGCGCTGATCTGCGATCCGCAGATGCCCAACAAGACCGACGCCGGCCGCGTCGAAGACGTGCGCGCGTGCATTGCCTGTAATCAGGCATGCATCGGGCACTTCCACAAGGGCTTGCCGATTTCCTGCATCCAGCACCCGGAAACCGGTCGCGAGCTGATTTTTGCCGAACGGCGACAGGCGATAAATCGCAAACGCATCATGATCGCCGGCGGCGGCCCGGCCGGGATGAAAGCCGCCGCTGTCGCCGCCCAGCGCGGACATGACGTGACCCTGTACGAAGCCGGTTCACAACTGGGCGGCCAGGTGTTGCTCGCGCAGTTGCTGCCACGGCGCAGCGAGTTTGGCGGCGCCAGTACCAACCTGCAGCGGGAAATGCAGCTGGCCGGCGTGCGCGTGGTGCGCAATACCCGGGTCGACCGGGCGCTGGTGGAGCAGGAAAAACCGGACATGGTGATCGTCGCCACCGGTGCCGAGCCCTACTGGCCAACCTTCGAGCGTGGCGGTGAATTGCAGGTGGTGGACGCCTGGCAGGTGTTGCGCGACGAGGTACAGATCGGCCGCTCGGTGGTGGTGGTCGACTGGCGCTGCGACTGGATCGGCCCCGGCATCGCCGAGCGCCTGGTGCGTGCCGGGCATCAGGTGCAACTGGCGGTCAACGGCACCCATTGCGGGGAAAACCTGCCACTGTACGTGCGCGATCAACTGGCCGGCGAGCTGCATAAACTGGGCGTGCCGATCACGCCGTATGCGCGGCTGTATGGCTGCGATGACAACACGGTCTACCTGCAACACACCGCCAGCGGCGAGCCGATGCTAATGGAGAACATCGATACGCTGGTGCTGTGCCAGGGTCATCAACCAGTGGATACGTTGGGCGCCGAGTTGCAAGGGCTGGTGGAGTTTCGCCGCATCGGCGACTGCCTGGCGCCGCGCACCGCCGAAGAAGCGATTTATGAAGGCCTGAAAGTCGCGTGGGAGCTTTAAGGCTGTTTATACTCCGGGGCTTAGACGGCTAACACCACCCCTGTAGGAGCGAGCCTGCTCGCGATGAACCCGAGAACACCGCTGGGTGTAAGGCTTGCAGCGTTATCGTTGGCGACCATCGCGAGCAGGCTCGCTCCTACAGGGATTTGCGCCACTCCTCCCGGTTCGGATTTGACCATGAGCAACAGCAGCACCACACAGCCCGCACCCGGCAGCGCCGAACCGCATTTCCTCGGCACGCGCATTCGCGGCCTGCGCAAACGCCGGGGCATGACCCTGGCGGAACTGGCGCAACAGAGCGAACTCACCGCCGGCTACATCAGCCAGCTGGAGCGCAACCTCGCCTACCCGTCGATTCCGGCGCTGTTCAACATTGCCCGCAGCCTCGGTGTCACCATCCAGTGGTTCTTCGCCAGTGAAGCGGTCACCGCCCCCGAAGACGATGGCGTCGTGGTGCGCAAGAACAGCCGCCTGAACGTGCATTACGAAGACGGTATCGTCGATCAGTTGCTGACGCCACAAGCCAACCGCCAACTGGAAATGCTCCACTCACGGTTCCCGCCCGGCACCTACAGCCAGCAAAGCTACAGCCACGATGGCGAAGAAGCCGGTTATCTGCTGTCCGGCAGCTTCGAACTGTGGGTTGGCGAACGCCATTTCCAGCTCAATGAAGGCGACAGCTTCAGCTTTTCCAGCCAGGAACCGCACCGCTACGGCAACCCCGGCGATGTGGACGCAGTGGTGATCTGGGTGATTACGCCGCCGACGTTTTAACGCCGTCCGCGCCCTATGGGCTGCGCGACACTCGCACGCTTGAGGGTGTCGCTCGGCAGTTCCTTGAACAGCGCGCGATAGCTGCTGGAAAACCGCCCCAGGTGCCAGAACGACCAGTGCATCGCCACTTCGGCCACGGTGGTTTGCGTCGGCGTGCGGCTCAGCAGTTCGCGGCGTGCGCTGTTGAGGCGGCGCAGGCGCAGCCATTGGGTCGGCGCCATGCCGGTGTAGGTCTTGAACGCATGCTGCAACTGGCGCAATGAAACCCCGGCCACCTGGGACAGTTCCAGCAGGTTGAGGTGTTCTTCCGGGGTGTCCGCCGCCCATTCCCCTACCCGCTTCATGATCGCCCGCTCTCCGGCACGGCGCTGCAATGCGCCCTGGTCGAGACCGACACAGGCGTTGTCGAGAATGAACAGACAGTCTTCCAGCAATTGCTGGGTCAGCGCTTCGCGGCTCGGTGGATCGAAGGTCTGCGACAGCCGCGTCAGGGTCCCGCTGAGCCAGCGGCAGAACAGCGCGTTCTGCTGCGAGTTGAGCGGCGCCATGAACAGCCCTTCGAGCCGGGCGATGTCGAGGCTGTGGCGTTTTACGAACTCCGGCCCGAACACCACGGCGATTTCCTGGTAGTTCTCCGGGGTGATCCAGATGTTGCGACTTTCGCCGTTCAACACGTACAGCGCGTTGTCGCCGCGATCGAAACAGAACGACAACGAGCCCTGGGGCGCACTGAAATTCTGCTCGACCCGGGTATTCATCGACTCTTCGTAAATCTCCACGCCCTGCAGATCCAGGTAGCGCACCAGCCCCGCGAAATGCCCCGGCGACATCTGCTGGTAATGCTGAGTCCAACCCGGTGTGGCGCGGATTTGCTCGGCGACATCGGCGGTGTTGAAGGCTTGGACCTGGAGGGCGTTGGAACCTGTCATGGGATGACCTTACGCACTCTTTTGGTGCGCTTTGTGCTGCTTAAAGTGGATAGATGGAACCGCAAGGGTCGCCCAAGATAGACCTCAACGCGCTACAGGGGAAGTGTCCGGCGGATGAAACCGGCTTCTCCTGGCGTTAATAAAACCAATAACGAGGTCTTTATGAATGTCCCTTTCGATCAGCTGTTCACTTGGCTGAAAGATCACAAGATTACCGAAGTCGAGTGCGTTGTCAGCGACCTGACCGGCATTGCACGCGGCAAAATTGCACCGACCAACAAGTTCCTGCATGAGCGAGGCATGCGCCTGCCGGAAAGTGTCCTTCTGCAAACGGTAACCGGGGACTTTGTCGACGACGACATCTACTACGACCTGCTCGACCCGGCCGACATCGACATGGTCTGCAAGCCGGACGCCGACGCCGTCTACGTGGTGCCATGGGCCATCGAGCCGACCGCCATCGTGATTCACGACACCTTCGACAAGTTCGGCAACCCGATCGAACTGTCGCCGCGCAACGTACTGAAGAAAGTCCTGCAACTGTACACCGACAAAGGCTGGCGGCCGATTGTCGCGCCGGAAATGGAGTTCTACCTGACCCAGCGCTGCGAAGACCCGGACTTGCCGCTCAAGGCGCCGATGGGCCGTTCGGGCCGCGCCGAAAGCGGTCGCCAGTCGTTCTCCATCGACGCGGCCAACGAATTCGATCCGCTGTTCGAAGACGTCTACGACTGGTGCGAACTGCAAGGCCTGGACCTCGACACGCTGATCCACGAAGACGGCCCGGCGCAGATGGAAATCAACTTCCGTCATGGCAACGCACTGGATCTGGCCGACCAGATCACCGTGTTCAAGCGCACCATGCGTGAAGCGGCACTCAAGCACAACGTGGCGGCAACCTTCATGGCCAAGCCGGTCGGCGACGAGCCTGGCAGCGCCATGCATATTCACCAGAGCGTGGTGGACATTGCTACCGGCCAGCCGATCTTCGCCGATGCCGATGGCAACATGAGCGAGCTGTTCCTGCATCACATCGGGGGCTTGCAGAAGTACATCCCGAAAGTGCTGCCGATGTTCGCACCGAACGTCAACTCGTTCCGCCGCTTCCTGCCGGACACCTCGGCACCGGTGAACGTCGAATGGGGCGAAGAAAACCGCACCGTCGGCCTGCGCGTACCGACGTCCAGCCCGGACGCCATGCGCGTGGAGAACCGTCTGCCGGGCGCCGACGCCAACCCGTACCTGGCCATCGCCGCCAGCCTGCTGTGCGGATACCTGGGCATGGTCGAGCGTATCGAGCCAAGCGCCGCGGTACAGGGCCGCGCTTATGAGCGTCGCAATCTGCGCCTGCCGATCACCATCGAAGACGCCCTGACCCAGATGGAAGAGTGCGACACCATCAGCCGCTACCTGGGCAGCAAGTTCGTACGGGGCTACGTCGCGGTCAAACGCGCCGAGCACGAGAACTTCAAGCGTGTGATCAGTTCGTGGGAGCGTGAGTTTCTGATGCTCAGCGTCTGAGATCTTCACCGTCCGTAATGTCCCCATCGCGAGCAAGCTCGCTCCCACATTTGAAATGCGTTCCCCTGTGGGAGCGAGCTTGCTCGCGATGAGGGCCGACAGACCACTAAAGAATCACCTGAAGAATCCAATAATTCCAAGAAGGTATCGATATGCGTCTACTGAAATCCGTGGTCCCGGCCGCACTGGCGGTTTTGTTCAGCGCCGTTGCCCAGGCTCAACCCCAGGTCAGTGTCTACAACTGGACCGACTACATCGGCGAAACCACCCTCGCCGACTTCCAGGCCAAGACCGGGATCAAGGTGATCTACGACGTTTTCGATTCCAACGAAACCCTGGAAGGCAAACTGCTTGCCGGTCGCACCGGGTATGACGTGGTCGTGCCGTCGAACCACTTCCTCGCCCGCCAGGTAAAGGCCGGCGCGTTCCTCAAGCTCGATCGCGAGCAGTTGCCGAACTTCAAGAATCTGGACCCGAAACTGCTGGCGCTGCTGGAGAAAAACGATCCGGGCAACGCCCACTCGGTGCCCTACCTGTGGGGCACCAACGGCATCGGCTACAACGTCGACAAGGTCAAGGCTGTGCTGGGCATCGAAAAGATCGACTCCTGGGCCGTGCTGTTCGAACCGGAAAACATCAAGAAGCTCAGTGCCTGCGGCGTGTCGATGATGGACTCGGCGGATGAGGTGTTCCCGGCGGTCCTCAACTACATGGGCATGGACCCGCGCAGCGAAAACCCCGAAGACTTCAAGAAGGCCGAAGCCAAGCTGCTGCAGATCCGCCCGTACATCACCTACTTCCACTCCTCCAAGTACGTCTCGGACCTGGCCAACGGTGACATCTGCGTGGCGTTCGGTTACTCGGGCGACGTGTTCCAGGCCGCCAACCGCGCCAAGGAAGCCAACAACGGCGTGAACATCGCCTACGCCATTCCCAAGGAAGGCGCCAACCTGTGGTTCGACCTGCTGGCCATCCCCGCCGACGCCGGCAATCCGAAAGAAGCCCACGCCTTCATCAACTACCTGCTGGATCCGCAAGTGATTGCCAAGGTCAGCGCGTCGGTCGGCTACGCCAACCCGAACCCGGCCGCCAAGCAGTACATGGACCCCGAACTGGTCAGCAACCCCGAGGTGTATCCGCCCCAGGAGGTCCTCGACAAACTCTACATCTCCACCACGCCGCCACAGTCGATCATGCGCCTGATGACCCGCTCGTGGAGCAAAGTGAAGTCCAACAAATGAATCAGTACACCCAGGAACATACCCACTCCTATTACGCAGCGTCCGCCAAGGGCATGAGGCAGCGTCCCGCGCTGGCCTCGGACCTGGTGGCCGATGTCTGCGTGGTCGGCGCGGGTTTCACCGGCATCAACACCGCCATCGAACTGGCCCAGCGCGGGCTCTCGGTGGTCCTGCTGGAGGCCCGGCGGATTGGCTGGGGCGCCAGCGGGCGCAACGGTGGCCAGTTGATACGCGGCATCGGCCATGACGTCAGCGGCTTTGCCCGACATGTGGGCACCGAAGGCGTGCAGTACCTGGAACAGGCCGGGGTCGAATCGGTGCAAGTCGTGGCCAATCGCATCCGCGAACACGGCATTGATTGCGACCTGCGCTGGGGCTTCTGTGAACTGGCCAACACCCCGGCGCATTTTGCCGGGCTGAAGGCCGAACACGCCCAATTGCTCAAGTCCCGTTACGCCCATGAAACGCGCCTGATCGAACCTGGCCAGATCCGCGAGCAGGTGGTGGACTCCGGCGTTTACGCGGGCGGCCTGGTTGACATGGGCTCGGGGCACCTGCATCCGTTGAACCTGGTACTGGGCGAAGCGCAAGTCGCCGAGTCCCTTGGCGTGCAGATCTTCGAGCAAAGCCCGGTGCTGGAGTTGATCCACGGCAGCACAGTGCAGGTGCGCTGTGCCGGGGGCACCGTGCGTGCGGCCACGCTGGTGCTGGCTTGCAATGCCCACCTGGAAGAGCTGGAACCGAAGCTCAGTGGCAAGGTGCTCCCGGCGGGCAGCTACATCATCGCCACCGAACCCTTGTCGGAAGACGCCGCCAGGCAACTGATTCCGCACAACGTCGCGCTGTGCGACCAGAAAGTCGGACTGGATTACTACCGGCTCTCGGCTGACCGGCGTCTGTTGTTCGGCGGTGCCTGTCATTACTCCGGGCGCGACCCGGCGGACATCGCGGCCTACATGCGCCCGCAGATGCTCAAGGTGTTCCCGCAACTGGCCAAAACGCGCATCGACTATCAGTGGGGCGGCATGATCGGCATCTCGGCCAACCGCTTCCCGCAGGTCGGGCGCCTGAGCCAGCACCCGAACGTGTTCTACGCCCAGGGCTACTCCGGCCATGGCCTGAACGTGACCCACTGGTGCGCGAAGTTGTTGGGCGAAGCGATCCATGCCGGACACAGCAAAGGCTTCGACGTGTTCAGCGCCGTGCCGCACATGACCTTCCCCGGCGGACGCGCCCTGCGCTCGCCGCTGCTGGCCCTTGGCATGTTCTGGTATCGGATGCGGGAAATGCTGGGCTGACACAATCCTCCAGAAAAGTAGATTCATCCTGTGGGAGCGAGCCTGCTCGCGAAGACGGTTTGGCAGCCAGAGAATGGGCTACCTGACACACCGCTTTCGCGAGCAGGCTCGCTCCCACAATGCTTTGGGCAACATCCGGTACCCCCTCCATCCCCTTGTTTCGACTTTCGATTTGCTCAATCGCGAGGCACTTCTATATTGAGGGGGTGCTCTGAATTTCCTGCCTCTTGTTGAGCTTGACCCATGGCAACTACCGATCAGCTGATCATCTGCGAGCACTGCGACAGCGTTTACCAAAAAGTGACGCTCGCCAAACATCAGAAAACCCTGTGTACGCGCTGCGGCGGCGTGCTTCAGCGCTATAACGGCCTGACAGTGGAGCAGCGTCTTGCGTTGACCTTTACCGCGCTGATGCTGTGGATTTTCGCCAATTTCTATCCCGTGATGAGCATCAGCCTCAAAGGCTCGAAGCACAGCGCCACCCTCTGGGACTCGGTGCTGGCCCTGAGCCTGGGGCCCATCACCTTCATCGCCATGGTGGCGGCGATCGCCATGATCGTCGCGCCGATCTTCCAGTTGTTGCTGCTGATCTGGGTGCTGGGCTTCGCACTCGCCGGGCAACGCTCACCCGGCTTCAAATTCTGCATGCGCTGGCTGGAAACCCTGAGGCCCTGGAGCATGCTCGAAGTCTGCCTGCTGGGCGCCATGGTCGCCGTGATCAAACTCGCCGGCCTGCTTGATGTGCTGCCCGGCATCGGGTTGTTTGCCCTGGCCGTGTTGAGCCTGATGATGATCCGCATCGCCGGGCGCGACATCCGCGAACTATGGGACATTGTATGAGCACGCCTCCGTACGCCGACGAGCTCAACCTGTGCCTGTGCCACACCTGCGGCCTGGCTTGCGACATGACGGGTGAGCCTCACGAATGCGAGCGTTGCGGTGCGCCGCTGCACCGGCGCAAAACCAATTCGCTGACCCGCACCTGGGCCTACATGATCGCGGCCCTGGTGTTTTACATCCCGGCCAACCTGTTGCCGGTGATGAACACCGAGATGGTCGGCCATGGTGCCGACAGCACGATCATGAGCGGCGTGCTGGAGTTCTGGGAAGCCGGGGCCTGGGACATCGCCCTGATCATTTTCATTGCCAGTATCGCGGTGCCGGGCATCAAGTTCGTCGCCATCACCTTGCTGCTGGTCACCGTCCAGCGCGACAGCGCGTGGGCACGCAAAGAGCGTTCGACGCTGTACCGCTTCGTCGAGGTCATCGGCTACTGGTCGATGCTCGATGTGATAGTCGTGGCCCTGGTGGCATCGCTGGTGAAATTCCAGGCCCTGGCCGACATCGAGCCGCGCCCGGGCATTCTGTTTTTTGGTCTGGTAGTGGTGTTCACCATGCTCTCGGCAATGAGTTTCGATCCACGCATGATCTGGGATAAAGAGCGGGAAAACCCGCACAATGAGGAGGTCACGGATGAAGTCGCAAGCCACTGACGGGCCGCAAGCCCCTGGGCAGGCACCGATCAAGACCCGCCGTTTCAGCGTTTCGCTGGTCTGGATCGTGCCGATCGTCGCGGTGCTGGTGGGTATTTCGCTGGTGGTTCACAGCATTCTGCAGCAAGGCCCGACCATCGTTGTCACGTTCAAGACAGGGAGCGGCCTGACGGCGAATAAAACCGAGGTCAAGTACCGTAATGTGGTGATTGGCCAAGTCTCGGATGTGGAACTGAGCGATGACCAGAAGAGTGTCAACGCCACCATCAAGCTGGCCAAGCAGGCCGAAAGCTTTACCCGCGAGGATTCGCAGTTCTGGGTCGTGCGCCCGCGCATCGGCGCTGGCGGCGTATCCGGCATCGACACCCTGCTGTCGGGCGATTACATCGGCGCCGATATCGGCCAGGCCAACGGCCGGGCGAAACACTTCACGGGGCTGGAAAACCCGCCACCCATCACCTACGGCGAACCGGGCAAGCGTTTCACCCTGTTCACCCAGGACCTGGGGTCCCTGGATATCGGCTCCCCGGTCTACTACCGCAAGATCCCGGTAGGCCAGGTGGTGGCCTATGCGCTGGACCCGGATGGCAAAGGCGTGAACATCGAGCTGTTCATCCACGCCCCCAACGACAAGTACGTTACTGAAAACACCCGTTTCTGGAACGCCAGCGGCATTGACGTGAACGTCGGCGCCAACGGTTTTGCGGTCAAGACCGAATCGTTGTCCTCCCTGCTGGTGGGCGGCATTGCCTTCCGCGCACCCGACTACAGCCCTGGCGATAAACCGGCCGCTGCGGAGTACGCCTACGAACTGTTCGACGACCAGCAAACCGCCCTCGCCCCGCCAAACGGCAAGCCGCAGTACCTGGCCATGCGCTTCGACCAGGCAATGCGCGGGCTCAAGGTCGATGCGCCGGTGGAATTCCTCGGTGTGGAAATCGGCAAGGTGGTGTCGGTCAATCTGGATTACGATGAGAAGATTCGTTCCTTTCCGGTCAACGTCGGCATCGTGATTTACCCGCAACGCCTGGGCAAGGCCCACGAAAAGATGCTCAAGGCGCTCAATCATGACCCCAATGACGAAGCGGGTGGCGTACGTCTGATCGGCACCTTTATCGACAACGGCCTGCGTGCCCAGGCGCGCACCGGCAACCTCCTGACCGGCCAGTTGTACATCGCCCTGGACTTCTACCCCAAGGCAGAAAAAGTCGCTTTCGATGCAACGGCGCGTCCGGTCATGATTCCAACCATTGCTGGCAGCCTCGAGCAATTGCAGGAAAAACTCGAAGCCATGGTCGACAAGATCAACAAACTGCCGATCGAGCGAATCGCCGGCAATCTCGATGGCAATCTCGTCGAACTGCGCAAGGGCATGGCGCAATTCAACGGCAAGATCATGCCCGGCGTGCAAACCACTCTGGCGGACTTGAGCAAGACGCTGGAAACCGCCAATACGACCCTGAAATCCGCCGGTTCGACCTTGGCCGACGACTCGCCGCAACGGGAAAAACTGGGCCAGACCTTGGATGAACTGGGACGCACGTCGAGATCCTTGCGAGATCTCTCGGATTACCTGGGACGGCATCCGGAATCGCTGCTTCGCGGCCGCCCGAACAATGCCCCGCCCATGGATCTGCAAGGGCCACCGCGCAATTGAGCACAGGAGCAACACCCATGGCTTTTCCGCTGAAATTCACAGTGTTCACCGCGTTGTTGCTGCTCACCGCTTGCCGCAGTGACCCGATTCAGTTCCATACCCTGACCCCGGCCCAGGTGGGCAATCATTCCAGGACCACCGTCGGGGTGATTCAGATCGAGACGCTAAGCTTGCCGCCCCAGGTCGATCGTGCGCAGATCGTCATTCGCGAGGGCAACAGTACCCTGGCGATCCTCGAAACCCATTGGTGGGGCGCAACCCTCGTCGACGAATTGAGCAGTGCGCTGGCCGATCAACTGGGCAACAGTCCCGTACAGGGCAGGTATTCGGTGCGGGTCGATGTGCAGCGTTTTGACTCTGTCCCCGGTCAATACGCGCTGATGGACGTGATATGGCGTCTGCGCAGCGCCGAGCCAGGCAACAAGACCCAGGTGATTTGCCGCAGCACCTTGCAAACGCCGTCAGGCGCAAGTGTCGATGAACTGGTACTTGCCCACCAAAACAACATCAAACGCCTGGCCGCGCTGATCAGCCAGGCAGCCACCCGCCCCCAGGCGAACTGCCCTTCGTCCTGAAGGCCATCCATCGCCAGCAAGCTGGGTCCTACAGTTTCAGCTTGGGCACGGTCCTTGTGGGAGCTGGCTTGCCTGCGATGGTCGTTAACGATAACGCGTGCCAACTGGATGAACGCGGCGCACTTGAGTCCATCGCCAGCAGGCTGGCTCCTACAGTAGTTTCAGCGTGGACACGGTCCCTTGTGGGAGCTGGCTTGCCTGCGATGGTGGTTAACGATAACGCGGGTGAGCTGGATGAACGCGGCGCACTGGAGTCCATCGCCAGCAGGCTGGCTCCTACAGTAGTTTCAGCGACCCGTTCCTCGGCACACCGGCAATCACCGAGCTATCCCTTCGCAACCCCGATGAACTCCGCGCGGGACCAGCAGCAACTGGCATCGGGTGGTTGAAAAAAGGCAGTCGTGGGCAACGTCGCATTCTGATCGACGACATCGTTTAATCGACGAGTCGCACCACGGCTGGCACAGTGCTGCTAATCTGAATGAAAATTACATGTATTAACGGTTTTTTTGACGTTATTTTCTCATTTGGATCTCTACATTCCCTGCAATTCCAGACATGCAAATGATTCGCATTGGTTAACTGGCGTTTCAATGCGCATGACTTTCAAAAAATGCACCAGGAGCAGCCCGCAGAATGATTCCCAAAATCCCTTCGTTCTTGAAAAAAGCCCTGCTGGCCACCGCTTTGCTGAGCGTTGGCCAGGTCTATGCCGCTGACTCCGTCGGCATCGTGGTGTACAACGCGCAACATGCAGGCCTGACCAAGGCCTGGGTCGAGGGCTTTACCCAGGAAACCGGTATCCCTGTCACCTTGCGCAACGGCGATGACACCGAGATGGGCAATCAGATCGTGCAGGAAGGCGCGTCCTCTCCGGCAGATGTATTCCTGACCGAAAACTCCCCGGCCATGGTGCTGGTCGACAACGCCGGGCTGTTCGCACCTGTCGACAAAGCCACGCAGGAGCAGGTCGACCCGGCCTATCGTCCGGCCCACGGCAAATGGGTCGGGATCGCCGCGCGTTCCACGGTGTTTGTCTACAATCCGAGCAAACTCTCGGAAACCAACCTGCCGAAATCGATCATGGACCTGGCCGACCCAAGCTGGAAAGGTCGCTGGGGCGCATCGCCGGGCGGTGCTGACTTCCAGGCCATAGTCGCGGCCATCCTGCAACAAAAGGGCGAAGCCGCCACGCTGGAATGGCTCAAGGGGATGAAAACCAACTACACCAGCTACCGTGGCAACAGCGCAGTACTCAAGGCGGTGAATGCCGGGCAGATCGAAAGCGGTGTGATCTACCACTATTACAGCCTGGTGGATCAATCCAAGACCGGGGAAAACAGCAAGAACACCGCCCTGCACTATTTCAAGCACAAGGACCCGGGCGCTTTTGTCAGCATCTCCGGCGGCGGCGTCCTCGCTTCCAGTAAACACAAGGAACAAGCCCAGGCGTTCCTCAAATACATTACCGGCAAGGACGGCCAGGCTGTGCTGAAGAACGGCAAGTCGTTTGAATACGCCGTCGGCAAAGGCGCTGAATCCAACCCTAAACTGGTGCCTCTGAATCAGCTCGATGCGCCGACTGTCGATGCTTCAAAACTCGACAGCAAAAAAGCCGTGGAGCTGATGACACAGGCCGGACTGCTCTAATTGATGCCTGAAACCCTGCCTGCGGGAGTCGCCAAGGCGACTCCCGCACCATTGCGTCGACGATCCCGCGGAATATTCGCCGGGCGTGGCGGTGTATGGGTGATCGGTTTGTCGGTGCTGGTTTCATTACTGGCACTGCTACCGATCGCTTACGTTATTGGCGTGTCCCTGCAGACAGGCTGGTCAACCGTCGTGACCCTGGTGTTCCGCCCTCGGGTCGGTGAACTGCTGGTCAACACCCTGTTGCTGGTGCTGCTGACGATTCCCTTGTGCGTGGCACTGGGGGTGACGCTGGCATGGCTGACCGAACGCACGAATCTGCCAGGGCGGCGCTGGTGGTCGTTGCTGGCCACCGCACCGCTGGCGGTGCCTGCGTTCGTTCACAGTTACGCTTGGGTCAGCCTGGTGCCACCGATTCACGGCTTGTTTGCCGGTGTCCTGGTCTCGGTCATCGCCTATTTCCCGTTCCTGTATTTGCCGGTGGCGGCCACGTTGCGCCGGCTCGACCCAGCCATTGAAGACGTCGCCGAGTCCATGGGGCTCAAACCCTGGAAAGTGTTTTTCCGTGTGGTGTTGCCGCAATTGCGCCTGGCGATCTGCGGCGGCGCGTTGCTGGTCGGCCTGCACCTGCTGGCCGAATATGGCCTGTACGCCATGATCCGCTTCGACACCTTTACCACCGCGATCTTCGACCAGTTCAAATCGACCTTCAACGGCGCAGCGGCGCACATGCTGGCCAGTGTGCTGGCGCTGTGTTGCCTGGCCATGTTGACGGCCGAGTCCGCCGCCCGGGGTTCGGCACGTTACGCTCGCGTCGGTTCGGGGAGCGCCCGGGAGCAACGGGTCGTGTGCCTGAAACCGGCATCCACCCTGCTCTCGTTGACGCTGCAAATCGTGACCTGTGCCCTGGCCCTGGGCGTGCCCTTGATCACCTTGGGCAAATGGCTGATCGCCGGCGGCGTGGAAGTCTGGGACATGGCCGAGTTGTTGCCTGCTCTGGAACAAACCCTGTTGCTCGGCGTCGCCGGTGCCGCGCTGACAACGTTAGCGGCGATCCCGATTGCCTGGCTTTCGATCCGTTACCCCGGCCGAATGCAACGCGTGCTGGAAAGCTGCAACTACATCACTAGTTCCTTGCCCGGAATTATCGTTGCGTTGGCCCTGGTCACCGTCACGATCCATTTTGCCCGGCCGATTTACCAGACCACCTTCACCGTGTTGCTGGCGTACCTGCTGATGTTCCTGCCCCGCGCCCTGGTCAGCCTGCGCGCCGGCATTGCCCAGGCCCCGGTGGAGCTGGAGAACATCGCCCGCAGCCTTGGCCGTTCGCCAGCCCGGGCACTGTGGCTGGTCACCTTGCGCCTGGCCGCCCCCGGAGCCGCCGCCGGCGCGGCGCTGGTGTTCCTGGCGATCACCAACGAATTGACCGCCACCCTGCTGCTGGCCCCGAACGGCACGCGCACCCTGGCCACCGGATTCTGGGCCATGACCAGCGAAATCGATTACGCCGCCGCGGCGCCCTACGCCTTATTGATGGTTGTGCTGTCGCTGCCGCTGACCGGACTTCTTTATCACCAATCGAAAAAAACGGCTGGCCGATGAACACTCTTGAACTGAATGCCCTCTACAAGTCCTATGGCGCCCATTGCGCGCTGGACAACGTCAGCCTGTCGGTGCCGAGCGGCAGTCGCACGGTCATCGTCGGCCCGTCCGGCTCCGGCAAAACCACCTTGCTGCGAATGATTGCCGGCTTCGAATTTCCCGATTCCGGGCGCCTGTCGCTCAATGGCCAAACCCTGGTCGACGGCACCCACGAAGTGCCGGCCCATCAACGCCTGATCGGCTACGTGCCGCAGGACGGCGCCCTGTTTCCGCATATGACCGTGGCGGCGAACATCGGCTTCGGCTTGTCGACCAAGGGTTCTGAAAAACAACAGCGCGTCGCCGAACTGATGGACAGCGTGGCGCTGGACGCGAAGATGGCCGAGCGCTGGCCTCACGAATTGTCCGGCGGCCAGCAACAGCGCGTGGCCCTGGCCCGGGCATTGGCACAACAACCACGGCTGATGCTGCTGGACGAGCCGTTCTCGGCGCTCGACACCGGATTGCGCGCCGCGATGCGCAAGATGGTCGCGCGGCTGCTGGAAGACGCGGGCGTCACCACCATCCTGGTCACCCATGACCAGAGTGAGGCCCTGTCGTTCGCCGACCAGTTGGCGGTGATGCGCCAGGGCCGACTGGTACAGTCAGGGCATCCGCTGGACCTTTACCGCTATCCCGAAGACGAACAGACCGCCCTGTTCCTGGGAGATGCTGTGGTGATGCCGGCACGCATCGAGGCCGGTTGGGCCCATTGCGACCTGGGGCGGATCCCGGTCAACAACCACCGCAACAACAACTCGGCGCAGATCATGCTGCGCCCCGAACAGCTGCAATTGGCCAGTATTCTTCCCAGCGACCCGGAAGCCGGTGGTTGCCGGGCCGTGGTCACCGATCGGGATTTCAGCGGCAACACTTGCACGCTGACGGTCGAACTCCAGTCATTGACCAGCCGCGAGCAACCGGGCCGATCACTGCTGGTGCGCAGTTCCGGCATGTACGCACCACCCGCCGGCAGCGCGGTTCAGGTCTCGACCATTGGCCACGCCCATGTGTTGAGCGAGCTGTAATCGATCACAGGTCGAAACGATCCACTGCCCGACGCCGCTCGTTGTCGTCGCGCACATCGTAGTTGGCCGTAGTCTGAATGTTGCTGTGGTGCGCCAGTTTCTGCGCAATCGACAAGTCATGCTCTTCGATCACCCGGGTAATGAATGAACGCCGGAAGTCGTGGGGCATGATTTTCACTCCGACCTGCGCCCCCCGTTGCCGGGCGATGTAGTAGATCGCATGCTTGGTGATGCGCTCACGGGTGATATGGCTGCCACGGCGAATGCGATTGAACAGGAACGGATCGTCCGGTTCGCCTTCCTTGAGCAGGGAGCGGCGCAGTTCAAGCCAGGCTTGCAGTTTGGCGAAAGCCCAGGCCGGCGCGTACTTGATCAACTGCTTGTTGCCCTTGGCCGTCACCTGCAGGCTGCGCTGGGTGAAGTCGACCTGATTCAGCTCCAGGTTCACCGATTCGGACTTGCGCATTCCCGAGCCGTACAAAATCCCGATGATCGCCGCATCCCGCAAGCCTTGTGGCCTCGGATCGGCGGCGCAGACGGCCATCAGTTCCTGGATCAGCGTACGCCTGAGGTTACGTCCCTGGGACAGCCGTGTACCGGCGATGCCCTTCACCGAGCGCATCTTCAACAGGTGCTCCTGCGAGATCAGGCTCATGCGCCACGCTTCGTTCATCACCCCGCGCACCGCGTTGACATACAGTGAAGAGGTGTTCGGTGCATAGCCGTCTGAACGCAATGTGGCCACCAGTGCGATCACGTCTTCGGGCTGCAGGTTGTGCCAGGGGATCTCCTCGATATCGCAGTCTTCGAAGCCCAGGCGGTCGGCGGCGTCCTGCAGTACATAGCGCATGGTCAGCTGGCTGGAGGGTGCCAGCCGCGCCAGATACAGGGTCAGCGGATTGGTGAGGGGCGTGCGAGAATCAATTACAGGTAAGTCAATCAAACGAAACGGCCTTGAATGAAAACAGGTCAAAGAAGCAACTAGGAAGAGAAATAACGATCATATAAAAGACATTGGTTCTGTAGAACTTTTCCTAAAACACCATAAACGCGGGAAGTCTGAACAGCAGATTAAATAGCCTTCAGATAAACGATTCCACCACCGCTTTTCATGTCCCTTTCACAAAATCGGGCATAACCTCCCATGACCTTGAAGCAACCCGAATGGGCGTCCAACCTGCCGCCCACGGCGAAAAAAGTCAATCGATGCAGTTTTTTACCGCCGACCGGTAACTATCTGATTTGATGCAGGTTCTGATATCGAGGCGGCGATCACACCGCGCACCAAAGCCATCATCCCGGTGCATTACGCCGGTGCGGCATTCGATCTCGATCCGCTTTACGCCCTCGCCGACAAACACGGCATTGCCGTGATCCAAGACGCTACCCACACCACAGTCACTCAGCCAGAGCGTCAGATTGCCGAGCAGCGACCTGGGCGCCGCTTCGACGTTGTCCTGGCGGATGACACGGCCGCACGTGGCTTTTTTCAACACGATAAGCAAATTGAAATATGGCCTTGCCTATCCTGCTGACCTGCCTGGGCCTGGGCCTGCTGGTCGCCGGCGTGCCGCTGTTCATCGAAGCGTCCAGCCTTACAAAGAGCCCAGGCGTGGCATTGGTCATCCTCGGCGTCATCACCATCAATTCCCGACCTGCTCGTGCGCCCGTACAAAGGAGTGCCCCATGAAAATCAGTGTGTTTGGTAGCGGCTATGTTGGCCTGGTGCAGGCAGCGGTACTGGCGGAAGTCGGCCACGACGTGATCTGCATGGACGTTGACGAGAAAAAGGTCGAACTGCTCCAACAGGGCCACGTGAGTATTTTCGAACCCGGCCTGGTCAGCCTGGTACGCGAAGGTCTTGACGCCAAACGGTTGCAGTTCACCAGCGACGAAAGATTAGCGGTCCAGCACGGCCAGGTGCTGTTCATCGCGGTCGGCACACCGTCCCGGGACGATGGTTCAGCAGACTTGCGCTACGTGATGTCAGTGGGCGAAGCGGTAGCACGGTATCGCGAACAGCCGGCGATCCTGGTGGAGAAATCCACCGTCCCGGTCGGCACCGGCGACGCCTTGCGCGCGCACATCGACAAATGCCTGCTCAGTGTCGGGCGGGTATTGCAGTTCGATATTGTCTCGAACCCGGAGTTCTTGAAAGAAGGTTCGGCCGTGGCAGACTGCCGACGCCCGGACCGTATCGTCATCGGCTGTGAACGCGATGAAGTGCGTGACGTGATGCGTGAACTGTACTCCCCCTTCAACCGCAACCACGAACGCATCATGTTCATGGGCCTGCGCAGCGCCGAACTGACCAAATACGCCGCCAACTGCATGCTGGCGACCAAGATCAGCTTCATCAACCAGATCGCCGAACTGGCCGAACACCTGGGTGCCGACATCGAATCGGTACGCCTGGGCATCGGCGCCGACTCGCGTATCGGCTACCACTTCATCTATCCCGGTTGCGGCTACGGTGGCTCGTGCTTCCCCAAGGACATGCGCGCCCTGATCCACAGCGCCGAAGAGGCCCATTGCTCCAGTGACCTGCTGCAGGCAGTGGAAGCCATCAACGAGCGGCAAAAGCACAAGCTGTTCGAGCGCATCAACGCGTTCTACCGGGGCGACTTGCGCGGCAAGACCTTTGCCGTCTGGGGCCTGGCCTTCAAACCCAATACCGACGACATGCGCGATGCACCGAGCCGGGTGTTGCTCGAATCGTTGTGGGCCGCCGGGGCGAATGTCCGTGCGTTCGATCCGGAAGCCATGCAGGAAACCCAGAAGCTGTATCCGGATGAGTCGAGACTGATGCTCATGGGTACGCCTGAGTCAGTCTTGTCCGGTGCCCATGCATTGATCATCTGCACCGAATGGCAACAGTTCAAGGCGCCGGACTTCGAGTTTATCCGCCAACGCCTCAACACGCCGGTGATCTTCGATGGCCGCAACCTGTACGACGCGGACCGCCTGGCACGCATCGGCTTTACCTACTTCCCGATCGGTCGGGGTGAGTCGCACAAGTTGCCGATCCCTTACCAGCAATGGCTGGCCGAGTCAGTGGTCGCTTAAGCCTCATGCTCCCGGCGGTTTGTCTTCGGATTGCCGGCATCGGCGCTGCTGCGTTGTCAGGCTCACGGAAAACCGGGTCCGCCTTGCGCTTGCTGCAATGCTGCGTAGCGGGCGCTTCGACGGGAATGACTGGGTGTTGCTGAACTGCCAGTAAATTGCATAGCAACGAGCGAGTGTCCGACTGCTAGAGTAGCGCCCACGATTGGCCTGATGCCGACCCGATCGAATAAGGATATTCACGCTGTGACCACCTACTCCCCCCTCATCCGCCGCCTGCTGATCTGCTCGCTGACCATCGTCGTCAGCCGCGCCATCACCAGCCCGTTACTCACGTTGTTCGTCAGCGACAAGCTTGGCCTTGACCAGCAGGACGTCGGCTTGTTGCTCGGCATTGCGGTGTTCGTCGCCACCCTGCTCTCCCTCTACGGCGGCTATATCATCGATCGCTTCGAAAAACGCCGATTGCTGGTGCTGTCGATGGCGTCCAGCGCGGTCGGCCTGGTGTTGCTGACCTTTGCCGAAAACCTCTACCTGACCACGATCACCCTGATCGTCACCGAAACCGCCTCGGCACTGTTCCTGATCGGTTCGAAAGCGATCCTCAGCGACAACCTGCCCGTGGGCCAGCGGGCCAAGGCATTTTCCTTGAGCTATACGCTGACCAACATTGGCTACGCGGTCGGGCCGATGCTTGGCGTGCTGATTGCCGGCGCCTTTGCCAGTGCGCCATTCCTGATCGCGGCGGCCATCGCTTTTTTCAGTATTTTCCTGATGACCGGCATTCCCGCGGATCCGGCCAAAGTGGCTCCTGCGGGTCAAGCGCAGAGTTTTCTGAAAACCCTGATCACCCTGAAAAACGACCGCACCCTGATCATGTTCACCGCCGGTTGCCTGCTCAGCACCGTGGTGCACGGGCGATTTACCTTTTACCTGTCGCAATACCTGCTGGTGACCAGTAATCCCAGGCACACCATGGAAATCATGGCCGCCCTGCTCGCCTGCAACGCCATCAGCGTGATCCTGTTGCAATACCAGGTCGGGCGTTTTCTCAAACGTGAACAATTGCGCCAGTGGATTGTGGCCGGCACCGGCCTGTTCATTCTCGGCCTGATCGGTTTCAGCCTGGCGGACAGCCTGGTGAGCTGGTGCGTGGCAATGTTCATCTTCACCCTGGGTGAAATCATCATTTACCCGGCCGAGTTTCTCTTTGTCGACACCCTGGCTCCGGAAGAACTGCGCGGCAGTTACTACGGCGCGCAAAACCTGGCTGCGCTTGGTGGCGCGGTGAGCCCGGTGATTTGCGGCTTCATGCTGATGCACAGTCCGGCGCCGACGATGTTTTATGCCTTGAGTGCACTGGCTGCGCTGGGTGGCCTGCTCTGCTACATGAGTGGTCGACGGGGCCACTTAAAGCAAAACTAATGCACTGAAAGCTCATTAATATGAATTTGTCAGTAGCTGGATTGAACGGCACACTGTGCCTGTTCCTCCCCCAACAGTTGGAACACCTTCAAGGGCTTTCTGGGTTTGCCAGCTAAGCCCTTTTTTTACCTCGATTTTTTCTGCCGGAGTTTTCTCGCAATGCTTGCCCGCTGGTTGCCCGTCGCCATCAACACCCGCCCCACCGAATGGAGCCGCGCCGCCATCGGCATGGCCTTGGGCACGTTGCTCAGCGTCTGGCTCTGTAGCCTGGTGTTTGGCATTGAGGTGGCCCAGCACCTGATCGGCCCGCTGGGGGCGTCTGCTGTGCTGTTATTTGCGGTGTCTTCGGGAGCGCTCGCCCAGCCCTGGTCGATTCTGGGTGGCTACTTGTGCGCCGCAGTGATTGCGCTGCTGGTGGCCCATGTGTTGGGCCGAACCCTCGGTAGCGCCTGTCTGGCGGCGGGCATGGCGGTGTTGCTGATGTGTTGGTTGCGCTGCCTGCATCCACCGGCCGGGGCATTGGCCCTGACCCTGGTACTGGCCGATCCGGTGACCATTGCCATGGACTGGAAAGCCATTGAGCCAGTCATGCTCAGCGCAGCGACGATGCTGCTCAGCGCCCTTGCCTACAACAACCTGACCCGCGTTCGTTACCCCAAGGGCAGCAGCGAACCGGCCGTCACGGTCCCGGCAGATCACCCGCCAGTCGACAGCCAGGCCATCACCGCCGAAGACCTGAAACTGGCGCTGGCGGACATGGAAGCCTTCTATGACGTCACGCCCGAGGACCTCGAACAGCTGATCCAGGCCAGCCAATTGCACGCCAAACGCCGCAGCGTCGCCGAGGTGTTCGCCCCGCGTCCGTAAGCCCCTGTTCTGGAGGATCTTTTGCCGTGGCCGGGCGGTTCTGGCATCCTGCGCCTCCATTTTCTGACCCGGCCGCCTTCTGGCACGCAAACCTCCATGACCGCCTCCGAAAAAGCCCCCGCGCCACGTAACAATGACCTGATCTACGGCCTCGACGACCGCCCGCACCTGACCGCCACCGTCTTCGCCGCCCTGCAACACGTGCTGGCGAGTTTCGTCGGCATCATCACCCCGACGCTGATCATGGGCAGCGCCCTGGGTCTGCAAAGCGAAATTCCTTATCTGATCAGCATGGCGCTGTTCGTCTCGGGCCTGGGCACCTTCGTCCAGGCGCGGCGCTTTGGTCCGGTGGGTTCGGGCCTGTTGTGCCTGCAAGGCACCAGTTTCTCGTTCATCAGTGTGATTCTCAGCGCCGGCTTCATGGTCAAGGCCCGGGGCGGCGGCACCGACGAGATTCTCTCGACCATCTTCGGCGTGTGCTTTTTTGCCGCGTTCATTGAAGTGGTGTTGAGCCAGTTCATCGGCAAACTGCGCATGCTGATCACGCCGGTAGTGACCGGGACGATCATCACGCTGATGGGTTTGTCGCTGATCAAGGTCGCCATGACCGACATCGCCGGAGGCTTCGGTGCAACAGACCTGGGTGCTGCCAGTCACCTGGCCCTGGCGGCGCTGGTGCTGGGAACCATCGTGGTGTTGAACCGGGTCGACGTGCCGTTTCTGCGCCTGGGGGCGATTGTCATCGGCCTGACCCTCGGTTACGTGGTGGCCTGGCTCATGGGCCAGGTGGATTTCAACGGCCTGCCCGACGTCCCGCTGATGAGCGTACCGGTGCCGTTCAAGTACGGTTTTTCCTTCGATTGGGTGGCGTTTATTCCGGTGGCGGTGATCTTCCTTGTTTCGCCATTGGAGGCCGCCGGTGACCTCACGGCCAACTCGATGATTTCCCGGCAACCGGTCAAAGGCCCGGTGTACATTCGCCGGATCAAGTCCGGCCTGCTCGCCGATGGTCTCAACTCGGCCATGGCGGCGGTGTTCAACAGCATGCCAATGGTGACCTTCGCCCAGAACAACGGGGTGATCCAGCTCACGGGCGTGGCCAGTCGCTACGTGGCGTTTTTCATTGCCGGTTTGCTGGTGGTGCTGGGCCTGTTCCCGATGATCGGCGCGGTACTGCAATTGATGCCCAAACCGGTGCTGGGGGGCGCGGAGCTGGTGATGTTCGGCACCGTCGCCGTGGCCGGGATCAAGATTCTCGCCGAGGCCGGCCTGCATCGGCGCAACATGCTGATCGTGGCGATTTCCATCGGCATGGGCCTGGGGGTGGCCGCCGTGCCGGAAGTCTTGCGTGAACTGCCCAAGGCCCTGCACAACATTTTCGAATCGCCCATCACTGTCGGCGCGCTGTGCGCTATCGTTCTTAATATCTTCCTGCCTGAGGAGTTCATCGAGCTGGAGGAGGACGAATTCGATCCGGAGGCCTCCGTGCTTCAGGTGATGCAGAACCCCGATGTGACCACCAGGGATGAACCCGCAAAAGCTGCGCTGGTTGCACCGTAAAACCGCCGGACGGGCTCAGGGGCTGAGCCGGTAGCGGAACAGCCCCTTTCAGATGAGAGCACGTCCATGCGCAGCGTTCACGCGGTCCTGATTTCCCTCCTGCTCTGCCTGAGCGCCTGTTCCTCGCTGCCCAATCGAGACCCGCTGAAAATCAACGTCGTGGGTATCGAGCCCCTGCAGGGCGAGGGCATGGAAGTACGCTTTGCCGTGACAATCCGCGTGCAGAACCCCAATGACAACAACCTCACCTACAGCGGCGTGGCCCTGGATCTGGACATCAACGGCCAGCCATTCGCCTCGGGCGTCAGCGATCAGAGGGGCGAGATCGGGCGTTTTTCCGACACCGTCGTGAGCGTGCCGGTCAGCGTTTCGGCATTTTCGTTCATCCGCCAGACCTATGGCATCAGCCAGATGAAAACCCTCAACAACATGCCTTATATCCTGCGCGGCAAGCTCTCGGGCGGGGTGTTCAACACGAAGCGTTTCGTCGACAGCGGCACACTCAATCTGCCGGGATCGACCACTGGCAGTCGCTAGCGAGAGCGGGTCAGGCTGGCGCTGAATTTACTCGACGTCATTGAGAATCAGGCTGCGGTAATGCCCCGGATTTGACCCCGACCACTTGCGAAAGGCCTTGTAGAACGAACTGGTGTCAGCGAACCCGAGCCGTGTGGCGATTTCGCTGAAGCTGATCGCCGGCTCGGCCAGCCAGACGATCGCCAGTTCCTTGCGCACGCTGTCCTTGAGACCTTGATAGGTTTGCCCTTCTTCGGCCAGCCGGCGACGCAAGGTCGATGCCGACATGCACAGGCGTTGCGCCAGGGCCTCGGTTTCCGGCCAGTGCTCGGCCGGCAGGTGACGCAGATCGTATTTGATACGGTTGGCCAGGCTCTGCGGATCACGGTATTTCACCAGAATGTTCGCCGGCGCGTGGGCCAGGAATCGCTTGAGCTCTTCGGGG
This sequence comes from Pseudomonas sp. QLc11A, assembly GCF_052112305.1. Classification (NCBI taxonomy): domain Bacteria; kingdom Pseudomonadati; phylum Pseudomonadota; class Gammaproteobacteria; order Pseudomonadales; family Pseudomonadaceae; genus Pseudomonas; species Pseudomonas sp. QLc11A. Next base: position 23,992 of record NZ_JAVAJJ010000019.1, on the reverse strand, counting down.
CTGCGCTTGATCGGCAAATCCAGGCAATCGGCGGAGAAAATCATCCGCGTGCGCGGACGGTCGAAACGCAGGTTCTCGGAAAACATCACCTGATAATCATCGCAGAAATCCGGTTTCGAACAGCGCAGTTCAATGGCCAGAATCGGAATCCGCCGCCCTGCCAGCCAGCAGGCAACGCCGTGGACGATCATCCAGTAGGTGAAATAGGTGAAGGCCCGGCGTGGCTCTTTGTCGTCTTCGAGCAGGACGATTTCCGCCAGGCTTTGCTGACGCACCAACTGCGCCGGCAGGTGTTCGAGGATCAACGACAGAAACGCCAGGCCGCCAGCCAGTCCCGCCGCCACGTTGGGTTGGAGCATGGCGCTGCGGCACAGGAATGCGAAGCTGCCGGATTTGAGTTTGCGTGGGTCCATGCCAAAAAACTCATCATCCCCACGCCGTGCCAGCAGCCGCCACAGGCGCGCATAAGCGGTGGCTGGAACCCGGGCGCCGCAATTGCCCAACAGCTGTGGGTCGATGCCAACCTTGATCAACACCTCGTCCTTGTCGATGTCTGGCGCACAGCTTTGCAACAGTGCTTCACGCACCAGTTGGATGGAGATGGTGTCTTTTTCCGACATGGATTGCGGCAAGCCCTGTTCTTGTTCGAGTGGGGGCATATTAGCTGAAACCACCCATTGAACGCAGATCCCCTGTAGGAGCGAGCTTGCTCGCGATGGAGGTCAACGATAATGCAGGGAGCCTGACACCCCGCGGTGCTCTCAGGTTTTTCGCGAGCAGGCTCGCTCCTACAGAGCCCGCTGCCATCCATGGCCGGTGGCGGCTAACCCGGCATCCAAGCCGGGTTACCCACTGCGAAGAACCGCAACGAAGCCTCTCGGGGGGTAAGACGATCAAAAGCCAAAACGACCTTTTGATTTTAATCTTTAGAGAATCCGGTACAGCAAACGCTCGATCCGCACACGACTCACGCGCTTGAGGAACTTGGCCACGCCCATCGGGTATTCGGCCAGGGTCTCCAGGTTCTGGAAGTGCTCGATTCGCCGGGTGTGCTGGAAAATCTCCGCCAGTTCCTGACGGCGCGGCTCCAGCCATTCGCCGTACGGATCATCGATCAACAAGGCGTTTTCCAGATCGAGCCGGAACGCCCGCGGGTTGAGGTTGTTGCCGGTCAGCAAGGTATAGCGCCGGTCGATCCACATGCCCTTGAGGTGATAGGTGTTGTCACCATCAAGCCACAGGTGCAGGTTCAACTGACCGCTGTCGATGTTGCGCTGATGACGCTTGGCAAACCGGCGCAGGCTGATTTCGTACAGGTACGGCAGCGCCGATATGACCCGGAACGGTTCGCTCGGCGGAATGTAGAAGTCATTGGCCGTCTTGTCGCCGACCACAATGTCGATCTTCACCCCACGGGCCAGCGCGCGGTTGATCTCGCGGATGATCGCCAGCGGCAGGTTGAAGTACGGCGTGCAAATGGTCAGCTGCTGCTGGGCGCTGGCGATCAGCTCGCAGATCACCCGGTTCAGCGGATTGTTCTTGCCGACGCCGAGCAACGGGCTGACGGACAGGCCGGTCCGGTCGGTGGTGCCTCGCGTGGTGTCGTACGCTGCGTGCTTGAGCCGGCTGCGCAGGTCGCCGATGTCATTGCGCAGGCTGCGGGTGGTCGGCAGGTTCGGCAGGTCGAGGCGGTGCACCGCTTTGGAGGCCACCAGGCCATGCTGCACCAGGTGCTGCATCGAATCGGCCAGTTCGCGATTGTGCAGCACGTGATAGCGGTCGTAGCGGTACTTGTCGAACTTGTGCAGGTAGACGTTGTTCAGGCTCGCGCCGCTGTAGATCACGCAGTCATCGATCACGAAGCCTTTGAGGTGCAGCACACCGAACAGCTCGCGGGTTTGCACCGGGACGCCATAGATCGGCACAACGCTTTCGTGGGTGCGGGTCATTTCCTGATACCAGGCCGAGTTGCCCGGTTGCTTGCCGGCACCGATCAGGCCGCGCTGGGCGCGCAGCCAGTCAACGACCACCACCACATCCAGTTCCGGACGCGCCAGTTTGGCCGCGTGCAAGGCATCGAGAATTTCCTGGCCGGCTTCATCCTGTTGCAGGTACAGCGCAACGATGTAAATGCGCCGGGTCGCACTGGCGATTTTCTCCAGCAGGCAACGACGGAATTGGGCAGCGCCGGAGAGGATGCCGACGGCATCGGCCGTCAGCGGAAAACTGCGCAGCTTGGGCAGCAGGGAGCGTTTGAAAAGCGACGGCATAGGGCTCGCAATGGGTCGAATCCGAAGAACCTGAGAGCTTACACCATGCAAAGGTTCGGGTCTTGTTACGGTCTGTAATATCCCCTTCGCGAGCAGGCTCGCTCCCACATTGAAATGCATTCCCCCTGTGGGAGCGAGCCTGCTCGCGAAGACCATTTATCAGGCACTGCAAAAATATCGATTGACCAAGGAGAACGATCGTTCTACTGTTAGCCACATGAACGAAATCAATAGCAACGACACACGCGACATCATTCTGGATGTCACCGAAAAGTTGATCTACAAAAGTGGCATTGCCGCCACTGGCATGGATCTCCTGGTGAAAACCGCCGGTGTCTCGAGAAAAAGCATTTACCGCTACTTCGCCAACAAAGACGAACTGGTCGTGGCCGCCCTGCAACGCCGCGATCAGCGCTGGATGCACTGGTATCGCAGCGAAGTCGGCCAGGCACAGACCCCGGCCGGGCGGCTGCTCAACCTGTTTACCGTACTCAAGTCGTGGTTCGACAGCGAAGGCTTCCGCGGCTGCGCCTTCATCAACACCAGTGGCGAAACCGGCGACCCGCAAGACCCGGTGCGCCTGGTCGCCAAAGAACATAAACAGAAACTGCTCGACTACCTGTGCGAGCTGTGTACCGAACATGGCGCCGAGGATCCGCAGACGCTGGCCAGACAACTGCTGATCCTGATCGATGGTGCCATTACCGTGGCGCTTGTAACGGGTGATCACAGTGCCGCCGATAATGCGCAATGCATGGCGCGCAAGTTATTGGACCTGTAGCAACCAGATCAAGCTCGACAATTGTTTTAACTTTAACTTGATACGGAGACTTGAAATGTCTAATGCCGAAGTTCGTCCGCCATTGCCTCCTTTCACCCGTGAATCGGCCATTGAAAAAGTTCGCCTGGCTGAGGATGGCTGGAACTCCCGCGATGCGGAGCGCGTGTCCCTGGCCTACACCCTGGACACCCAGTGGCGAAACCGCGCCGAGTTCGCCTATAACCGCGAAGAAGCCAAAGGCTTCCTGACCCGCAAATGGGCCAAGGAGCTGGATTATCGACTGATCAAGGAACTCTGGGCCTTCACCGACAACCGCATCGCCGTGCGTTATGCCTATGAATGGCACGATGACTCGGGCAACTGGTTCCGTTCCTACGGCAACGAAAACTGGGAGTTCAACGAGGACGGCCTGATGGCCCGCCGCTTCGCCTGCATCAACGACATGCCGATCAAGGAAAGCGAGCGCAAGTTCCACTGGCCGTTGGGACGTCGTCCTGACGATCATCCGGGGCTGTCGGATCTGGGTCTGTAATTTAAATCCACACTAATCCCTGTGGGAGCGAGCTTGCTCGCGATAGCGGTGTGTCAGCCAGCATTTATGCTGGATCTGACGGCCTCTTCGCGAGCAGGCTCGCTCCCACAATGGTTTTGTGTTGTGCAGGTGGTTAAGATGCTGCCCTTCCCCGCAGCCTCTTTCTGCACCCGCCGAATAAGCCGATCCCATGCCTTTCGAACTCAGCGTTGACCTCTCCACCCTGGCCATCCTGGCCCTTGTCGCTTTTGTTGCCGGTTTCATCGACGCCATCGCCGGTGGCGGTGGACTGTTGACTACCCCGGCCCTGTTGACCGCCGGCCTGCCGCCGCATCTGGTGCTGGGCACCAACAAGCTCAGTTCGACCTTCGGCTCGGCGATTGCCAGTTTCACCTTCTACCGCCGCAAGCTGTTCCACCCCGCGCAATGGGTGCACGCCATCGTCGGCACCCTGGTCGGCGCGCTGACCGGTGCCGTGGTCGCGCATTACCTGCCGGCGGAATGGCTGAACAAAATGCTGCCGGTGATCGTCTTCGCCTGCGGTGTCTATCTCTTGTTTGGCGGTACGCCGAAAGCCCCCCTGGACAGCAACGCACCGATCAAGAAAACGTGGCAGTCGACCCAAGGCTTCAGCCTCGGTTTCTATGACGGCGTGGCCGGTCCCGGCACGGGTGCGTTCTGGACCGTGAGCAGCCTGTTGCTCTACCCCATCGATCTGGTGAAAGCCAGCGGCGTGGCGCGCAGCATGAACTTCGTCAGCAACGCGGCGGCGCTGTCGATCTTCATCTTTTCCGGTCAGGTGGACTGGGTCATCGGCCTGTGCATGGGCTCGTCATTGATGGTCGGCGCCTTCTTCGGCGCTCGCACCGCCATCAGCGGCGGCGCGAAATTCATTCGTCCGGTGTTCATCACCGTGGTGCTGGGCCTGACCGTGCGCCTAGCCTGGCAGCACTGGTTCAGCGTGGCCTAAGCGCCGCGCTACATAGACATCGATCAGGTAACGGGCAATCGAGCGGGACGCCGGCAACGGCGGTAGCGCGTGCACGTTGAACCACTGGGCGTCCTCGATCTCGTCTTCCTGGCAGACGATCTCGCCACTGGCGTATTCGGCATGAAAGCCGAGCATCATCGAGTGCGGGAACGGCCAGCACTGGCTGCCCATGTACTGGATGTTCCTGACCTCGATGCTCACCTCTTCACGAACCTCGCGAATCAGGCAGTCCTCGGCCGATTCGCCCGGTTCGGCGAACCCCGCCAATGTGCTGTAGACACCGCTGACAAAACGCGGCGAGCGTGCCAACAGCACTTCGTCGCCCCGAGTGACCAGTACGATCATGCTCGGCGAAATCCGTGGATAGCTGCGCAGATCACACGGCTGGCAATACATCGCCCGTTCGCGCGGCACCTGGGTCATGGCCTGACCGCAGTTACCGCAAAAGCGGTGCTCGCGGGCCCAGGTGCCGATCTGTGCGGCGTAACCGAGCACCTTGTAGACCGTGTGATCGCCTTCGAGCATGAACGCCCGCAAGCCCTTCCAGTTGCAGCCCGACACCTCGCTGTGACTGCGCAGCTCCAGCAGGTAGACCGGCTCGCCATCGAGATGACCGATGCCATGTTCGGCGAGAATCGGCAGGTCCTGACGCTTCAACCATTCGCGTGGAAACAGTGCGCCATTGTCATCGAACAGAAAGCCTTCGGGGCTGCGCGCGACGGCCCAGCCGCCGGGTTGGTCGGTGTCCAGTACTGCAGTGGTCCAGCGAGGAATCATGGTTAATCAATCCAGAAATTCGGGTTTCTGTTTGCTCATATGGGCGGCCATGGCCACGCGCAGATCGGTGGATTGCAGCATGGCGGCGTTCCAGGTGGCGATGTATTCGAGGCCGTCATCGATGCGATGGTCACGCATGTAGCTAATCATCTCCTTGGTGCCGGTGACGGCGATCGGCGACTTGCTGGCGATTGCGTAGGCAATGCCCATGACGCCGTCGAGCAGGCTGTCGTTGTCGCTGTAGACGCGATTGACCAGGCCCATGCTCCGCGCTTCGTCGGCGCCAAAGGTGCGACCAGTGTAAGCCAGTTCGCGCAGCATGCCGTCACCGATGATCCGCGGCAAGCGTTGCAGCGTGCCCACGTCGGCGGCCATGCCGATGTCGATTTCCTTGATCGAGAACTGTGCGTCCTCGGCGGCATAACGCATGTCGCACGCGGCAATCAGGTCGATGGCGCCACCCAGGCAGTAGCCCTGAATCGCTGCAAGCACCGGTTTACGGCAGTTGTCGACGGCATTGAACGACGCTTGCAGGGTAAGGATCTTGCGCCGCAACAGCCGCGCATTGCGGCCAACGTCCTTGCCCAGTTCATTGGCCACACCGGCCAGCATCATCAGGTCGATACCCGAGGAGAAATGCTTGCCTGCCCCGCTGAGGACCACCACGCGCACTTCATCGGTGTCGTCGATCCACTGGAAGATTTCGACGATCTCGCTCCAGAACGCAGCGTTCATCGAGTTGATCTTCTCCGGCCGGTTGATCTGCACATGGGCGATTTTATCAACCAGTTCGACGTTGAACGCGCTGTACTGAGACATTCCATTGATCCTTTTGCGGGCAGAAAACGAGGCCCGAACTATAACAAGGCATCGCGACCGGCAGTAAGGCAGCGGTTCAGCCAAATCCGGGACTTGGCACGCGCACCACATTGGTGCGCGACCGCTCGATCACGTCGCACATTGATGTGACGGCCCGGTGACTTTTTGCGGCAAAAACGCAAAAAAACATGCACTTCGTCGGGGCGTTTGCACCTCGATCAGGCACGTCCGTACCGTTACAAACCGATTGTCGAACAATTTTGCCATCTGCCCTTTACCGCTCTAAGTTCTGGCCTAGACTCATTTTCTCAAAGCGAAACCGGTCGGTCATAAAGTGGAAAAACAGTCGAAACTTTTTCCATTCCCGATCGGTCCTCTGACAAGAAGGTGCGTTGCGACTGGTGCAATCTTTGCAACGGCTCATTCACCCCTTTTGCTTCGAAGCATCGGGCAGCGCTTGCTCACTGATGCGCAGCGTTTTTTTGCCCGGCCACGGGAATTGGCCATGAAACACCGTTTGCCAGACCTAAGAATTAGATCAATAGCACGGGAGATTCATATGATCAGTACGGCTTTGGAAATACAGGGAGAACGTGCTCATCAGGTCGGCGAATCGAGCGCCGTAACTGCCGCGAACACCCAACCCGTCAGCGTGCCCGGCACCAGGACGCTGACCCCGGCAGCCCAGCAGAATCCGAACCGTAAGAAAGTGTTGTTCGTGACCTCGGAAATTGCCGACCTGGTGAAAACCGGTGGCCTGGGCGACGTTTCCGCGGCGCTGCCACGGGCTATGGCCCATCTGCACGATGTGCGGGTGTTGATCCCGGGTTACCCGCAGGTGCTGCACAGCGAGAACCCCATTCATATCATCGGCGAACTCGGCGGTCATGCCGCGTTGCCACCGTGCAAGATCGGGCGCATGGACATGCCCGATGGTCTGGTCATTTACGTACTGATCTGCCCCGAACTCTACGAGCGCGAAGGTTCACCCTACGGCGCCAACAACGGCCGCGACTGGCCGGACAACCATATCCGTTTCGCCCGCCTGGGCCTGGCGGCGGCCGATATCGCTGCCAACCTCGCGCAAATCCACTGGTGCCCGGACCTGGTGCACGCCCACGACTGGCCGGCCGGCCTGGCCCCGGCCTACATGCACTGGCGCGGACAGCGCACGCCAACGCTGTTCACCATTCACAACCTGGCTTATCAAGGCGTGACCAGCCTTGGCTCGTGCCCCGAACTGGGCATTCCCCATCACGCGCTGCAACAGGAAGGCATGGAGTTCTACGGCAAGATGTCGTTCCTCAAGGCCGGCATGGCCTACTCGAGCCACATCACCACCGTCAGCGCGACCTACGCCCAGGAAATCACCACCCCGGACTTCGGCTGCGGACTCGACGGTTTCCTCGCCGCCAAGACCCAGCAAGGCCTGCTCAGCGGGATTCCCAACGGCATCGATGAAAGCTGGGATGCGGCGACCGACCCGCACCTGTTCTGCCCGTTCGAAATCGGCGACTGGGATGGCAAGGCGGTGAACGCCGCCCATGTGCGCGAGCTATTCGGTCTGCAAGACTCCGAAGGGCCGCTGTTCGCCGTGGTGTCGCGCCTGGTCTATCAGAAAGGCCTGGACCTGACCGAAGCCGTCTCAGAGTACATCGTCAAATCCGGTGGCCAGATCGCGATCATCGGCCGTGGCGAGCCGGAAGAAGAACAGTCGATGCGCGAACTGGCCCTGCGTTTCCCCGGGCAGATCGGCGTGCGCATCGGCTTTAATGAAACCGATGCCCGGCGCATGTTCGCCGGCAGCGACTTCCTGCTGATGCCTTCGCGTTACGAACCCTGCGGCCTGAGCCAGATGTACGCCCAGCGCTTCGGCTCGTTGCCGGTAGCGCGCAATACCGGTGGCCTGGCCGACACCATCGAAAACGGCGTGACCGGCTTCCTGTTCGATGAATCCACCGTGCAGAGCTACCAGGAAGCCCTGAGCCGCGCGTTCAAGGTGTTCGCCTTCCCCGACCTGCTGCACGCCATGCGCTGCCGGGCCATGGCAGCGCCGTTCAACTGGTGCAAGGCGGTCGAACCCTACGCCGAACTCTATGAACAGCTTGTGGCAAAAGCGTTGGGGAAATCGAACAAACAGTAAGAGGCTTTCAAGATGCCGTTACGGACCCTTGAGACCTGGCCCCACGGCGCAATCATGCTGGACGCAGAGCACACGCGATTCGCGTTGTGGGCGCCAGATGCGTTTTACGTCAGTGTCGAACTGGAACATGGACAGTCCTTGCCGTTGTTGCCCCAGGCAGACGGCTGGTTCGTGAGCGACACCCGATGCCCGGCGGGCACGCGTTACCGCTACAGCATCGACGGCGAACTGGAAGTGCCCGACCCGGCTTCCCGCGCTCAGGACGGCGATATCGACCGGCACAGTGTGGTGGTCGATCCGCTGGCCTATGCCTGGCAACACAGTGCCTGGTCGGGACGGCCATGGAACGAAGCGGTGATCTACGAGTTGCACGTCGGTGCCCTCGGCGGCTTCAGTGCCGTCGAGCAGCATCTGGCGCGCCTGGTCGAGCTGGGGGTCACCGCGATCGAACTGATGCCCATCGCGCAGTTTCCCGGTGAGCGTAATTGGGGCTATGACGGCGTCCTGCCCTACGCGCCCCAGGCTTCGTACGGGTCACCCGAGCAGCTCAAACACTTGATCGACACCGCCCACGGTCATGGTCTGGCGGTGATTCTCGACGTGGTCTACAACCACTTCGGTCCGGACGGCAATTACCTGCATCGTTATGCCAAGGGCTTCTTTCGCGAAGACAAACAGACGCCGTGGGGCGCGGCCATCGACTTCCGCCGCCGCGAAGTGCGGGACTTCTTCATCGAAAACGCCTTGATGTGGCTGCTCGAATACCGTTTCGACGGTTTGCGCCTGGACGCGGTACACGCCATCGAAGATCCGGATTTCCTCCAGGAACTGGCGCAACGGGTGCGCCAGCAGACGGGACCGGCGCGCCATGTGTGGCTGATGGTGGAGAACGAACATAACCAGACCGGCCTGCTCGAACAGGGTTACGACGCCCAGTGGAACGATGACGGCCACAATGCCCTGCATGTGCTACTGACCGGCGAAACCGAGGCCTATTACGCCGACTACGCGCACAACCCCACCGAACAACTGGCGCGTTGCCTGAGTCAGGGTTTCGTGTTCCAGGGGCATGTCAATCGCCATGGTGTGGCACGCGGTGAACCCAGCGGGCACTTGCCGCCCGGCGCCTTCATCCTGTTCCTGCAGAACCATGACCAGATCGGCAACCGTGCCTTCGGCGAGCGCCTGCATCAACTCGCCCACCCGCAAGCGCTGCGGGCCGCCACGGTGTTGCTGCTGTTGTCGCCGATGATTCCGCTGCTGTTCATGGGCGACGAGTTCGCCGTCGAACAACCCTTCCTGTATTTCACCAGCCATCACGGCGAGTTGGCCAAGTTGGTACGGGACGGCCGGCGCAACGAGTTCGCGGCGTTCAGCGTGTTTGCCGACCCACTCCTGCGCGAACACATTCCTGACCCGAACGATCCGCAGACATTTTCAGCGTCCCGCCCTGTCATGCCTTCGACCGGCCATACTGAGATGCACGAGCTGTATTGCCGGCTGTTGCAGATCCGTCACCGGCTCCTCATCCCGCGCTTGCCGGGCACCCAGGCACTGGGGGCGGACAAGCTGGGCGAAGGCGCGGTCAGTGCCGCCTGGCGCCTGGGCGATGGCAGCGAGCTGCGCATTGACCTGAACCTCAGCGACAAGCCCGTAGTCCACACCTCACAGACCGGTGCCACGCGGTTGTTCGAATACCCGCCACAGAGCGCCGATCTGCTGGACCAGGGCATCCTTGCCCCGTATTGCGCGCTCGTCAGCCTCACCGCCGCAGCCCCTTTGCTAGTTCGTATGGAGAGCGTCCATGAGTGATGCGCAACTGGAAATTCTGGCCAGCCGTGCCGGCCTCGCAGTCGACTGGATCGACGCCAACGGCCGCCCGCAAAAAGTCGCGCCTTCCGTGTTGCGAAATGTGCTGACTGGCCTCGGTCACCCGGCGGGCAGTGCCCAGGAAATCGACGCCAGCCTGTTGGAATTGCAAGCGGCGCAGCAGACGCACCACTTGCCGCCATTAATCACCGCCGATGTAGGAGTTGGCCTGGATCTGGCGCGTTATTTTGCACCTGAAACGCCTTGCGAAATCCACCTCGAAGACGGTTCGCGGCTCAACCTCAAGCTGGACGCCAACGCAAAGCTGCCGGGGCTGGTACCGGTCGGCTATCAACAGGTCAGTATCGACAGACAAACCTTCACCCTGGCGGTGGCCCCATCCCGTTGTTACAGCGTCGCCGATGCCGTGGATAACCCGATCCCCCGTGCCTGGGGCCTGAGCGTGCAACTGTATGCCTTGCGCCGCCCCGGCGATGGCGGGTTTGGTGACACCCAGGCGCTGGAGGAGCTCGCCCGGGTGGCTGGTGAACGTGGCGCCGAGGCGCTGGCGATCAGCCCCTTGCATGCGATGTTTTCCAATGACGCCCAACGCTACAGTCCTTACTCGCCCTCCAGCCGTCTGTTTCTCAACAGCCTGTACTGCGCCCCCGGCACCATTCTCGGTGAGCGCGCCCTGCGCACCGCGATCGATGCAACCGGGCTGGCCATTGAACTCAAGGCGCTGGAAGAGCGTCCGCTGATTGACTGGCCGGCCGCAGCCGAAGCCAAGCATCGGCTGTTGCAGTCGCTGTACGAAGGTTTCGTCCAGGGTGAACACCCCTTGCACGAAGACTTCAGCAGTTTTCGTCACGCCGCTGGCGAAGCGCTGGAAAACCACTGTCGCTTCGAAGCCATCCAGGAGGCACGCGCTGCCCGTGGTGAACACCTCGACTGGCGGCAGTGGCCCGAACCCTGGCGCAACCCGCGCAGCGCCGAACTGGCGGCATTCGCCGAAGAGAATGCCGGGCGCATCGGCTTCTTCGCTTTCTGCCAATGGCTGATCACCCGCTGCCTGGAGCGCGCGCAAACCGCCGCCCGCGCCAGCGGCATGAGCATCGGCCTGATCGCCGACCTGGCCGTTGGCGCCGATGGCGGCGGCAGCCAGGCGTGGAGCCGTCAGGACGAACTGCTCGCGTCCCTCACCGTCGGTGCGCCACCGGATATTCTCAACCGCACTGGCCAGGGCTGGGGGATTTCCGCGTTCTCCCCTGAAGGCCTGGTGCGCAATGGTTTCCGGGCGTTCATCGAAATGCTGCGGGCCAATTTCGCCCACTGCGGTGGCTTGCGTATCGATCACGTCATGGGGCTGCAGCGGCTGTGGGTGATCCCCAACGGCTCGCCGCCGGCCGACGGCGCCTACCTGTATTACCCGGTGGACGACCTGTTGCGCTTGTTGACCCTGGAATCCCATCGGCACCAGGCCATTGTCCTCGGCGAAGACCTCGGCACCGTGCCGGACGGCCTGCGGGAAAAACTCATCGCCCGTTCGATGCTCGGCATGCGGGTGCTGCTGTTCGAGCAGGACAACACGCACTTCAAGCCGATCCTCGACTGGCCGGACAACGCCCTGGCGACCACCAGCACCCATGACCTGCCCACCCTCAACGGCTGGTGGCATGGCCGCGATATCGACTGGAACGCCCGGCTCGGCATGGTCGACGCCAGCGGTGAGATCGAATGGCGCCAGCATCGTGAGCGCGAGCGCGAGGGCCTGCGCCGGGCGTTGAGCCAGGACCCGCAGAACTTCCGCGAAGAATCCCACGAAACCGACCAGGTGCTCGATGCGAGCGTGCGTTTTCTCGGTCATACCCGGGCGCCCTTGGTGCTGCTGCCGCTGGAAGATGCCCTTGGCGTGGAACAACAGGCCAACCTGCCCGGCACCATCGACACCCACCCGAACTGGTCACGGCGCTTGCCCGGTTACAGCGAAGCCCTGCTCGACGGGCCGGATGCCGCGCGGCGCCTGGAACTGCTCGCCTGTGCGCGACTGCAGGCGGCCGAGCGTGACCGATGACCCGACAGCCGACCCGCCCGCTGCGCGCCACACTGCGCCTGCAATTTCATAAAGGTTTCACGCTGGAAGATGCGGTGCCGCTGGTGCCGTATTTCGCACGCCTGGGTATCAGCCATGTCTACGCCTCCCCTTTGCTGCGTGCCCGAGCCGGATCGATGCATGGCTATGACGTGGTGGACCCGACCAGGGTCAACCCGGAACTGGGTGGCGAAGTAGCGCTGCGCAGCCTGGTCAACGCCTTGCACGAGCAGGACATGGGGTTGATCCTCGACATTGTCTCCAACCACATGGCGGTCGGCGGCGCTGACAATCCCTGGTGGCTGGACCTGTTGGAGTGGGGACGCCTGAGCCCCTACGGCGAGTTTTTCGACATCCAGTGGCACTCTCCCGATCCGTTGATGGAAGGCCAGTTGCTCCTGCCGTTCCTGGGCAGCGATTACGGTGTGGCGTTGCAGGACGGCACCCTGCCCTTGCGCTTCGATGCCTGGCACGGCAGCTTCCATGTCGAGCACTACGAACACCGCTTTCCCATTTGCCCCCGGGATTACGGCGAGCTGCTCAAGACCGATGCAGCGCTCGATACGGAGCAGGCCGAACAACTGAAAAACCTGGCCGATCGCTTCAGCACCCTGAGCTACCAGACCGATGCCCACAGCCTGGCCATACCGCTGAAAGCGGAACTGCGCGATCTGGTCAGTGATCCGGCCATTGCCCAAGCCATTGAGCAACACCTGAAGCACTACGATTCACTGACCGGCGAGGGCTTCCAGCGCCTGCACAACCTGCTGGAGCGCCAGAGCTATCGTCTCGCCAGCTGGCGCACGGCCGCCGATGACATCAACTGGCGGCGCTTCTTTGATATCAATGAACTCGGCGGACTGCGCGTCGAGCGTCCCGCGGTGTTCGAAGCCACCCACGCGAAGATCTTCCAGCTGGTGGCCGAGGGGCTGATCGACGGGTTGCGCATCGACCACATCGACGGCCTCGCCGACCCGCGGGGCTACTGCCGAAAGCTGCGGCGCCGGGTCGACAGTCTGTCCGCGGGCCGCCACCTGCCGATCTTTGTCGAAAAAATCCTCGGCGAAGGCGAGTCCCTGCACCTCGACTGGTCGGTGGACGGCACCACCGGTTATGAATTCATGAACCAGCTGTCACTGCTGCAACACGACCCACGGGGCGCGCAGACACTGGCCGAACTCTGGCAACGCCACAGTGAGCGACCCGCTGACTTCTCCCGGGAAGCACAACTGGCCCGCCAGCAAATCCTCAATGGTTCCCTGGCCGGCGATTTCGAAAGCGTCGCCCAGGCCTTGCTCCAAGTGGCCCGGGACAATCTCATGAGCCGCGACCTGACGCTCGGCGCCATTCGCCGGGCCTTGCAGGAGCTGATCGTGCATTTCCCGGTGTACCGCACCTACATCGGCCCCCTTGGCCGGACAGGCCAGGACGAGGTGTTTTTCCAGCAGGCCATGGACGGCGCCCGCCAGACACTGAGCGAGGCTGACTGGCCGGTGCTCGACTGCCTGGCCGGCTGGCTCGGCGGTGAGCCCTGGCGGCAACGCCCGGCCGGTCGTCAGCGCAAACGCCTCAAGCACGCCTGCGTACGTTTCCAGCAACTGACCTCGCCAGCCGCGGCGAAAGCGGTGGAAGACACCGCGTTCTATCGTTCGGCCGTCCTCCTTTCGCGCAATGACGTGGGGTTCAGCACCGAGCAGTTCAGTGCGCCGGTGGCCGACTTTCATCGGGCCTGCATCGAGCGCCTTGAAACCTTTCCGGACAATCTGCTGGCCAGCGCCACCCACGACCACAAGCGTGGCGAAGACTCACGCGCGCGGCTGGCGGTATTGAGTGAGCGCAGCAGCTGGTACACCGAGCAGATCGGCCTGTGGCGCACCCTCGCCCGGCCATTGCGCCAAGACGATCAAGTGCCTTCGGCGGGCGATGAGTTGATACTGTACCAGGCCATCCTCGGCAGTTGGCCGCTGGGGTTGGCTATCGATAATCCGCCGGCGCTCGAGGACTACGCCAAACGCCTCTGGCAATGGCAGCGCAAAGCCCTGCGCGAAGCCAAGCTGCAAAGCAGCTGGAGCGCGCCCAATGACGCTTACGAGCAAGCCACCGAGGACTTTATTCAGCGCCTGCTGCTCAGCCCAGAGGGTGAGCTGCTGCGTGCGACCCTCGCCAAGGCGGCCCGATCGATTGCCGCCCCCGGTGCCCTTAACGGTTTGGCGCAAACCTTGCTGCGCATGACCGTACCCGGCGTGCCGGATTTGTATCAGGGCAACGATTTCTGGGACTTCAGCCTGGTCGACCCGGACAACCGTCGCCCCGTGGATTACGCCAGCCGCCAGCAGGCACTGCAGCAAGCGGCAGACCTGCCGGACCTGTTGTCGAACTGGCAGGACGGGCGCATCAAGCAAGCCCTGATTGCACGCACCCTGGGCCTGCGTGCCAAACACGCCGAGCTGTTTCGGCGTGGCACTTACCAGGCCTTGGAAGTGCTTGGCAGCGAGGCCCATCGAGTGCTGGGTTTTGTCCGTGAGCGGGAGGGAGAACGCGCCATCGTGATAGTGCCGATACGCTGTGCCGAATTGCTGGAAAACAGTGCCGCCCCCCAGGTCCACGCGCCGCTGTGGGGCGATACCCGGGTCAAACTGCCGTTCACCGTTGCGGACGAACATCTGAAGGGACTTTTTACCGGCATCACAGTCACAAAACACAGAGAGCTGCTGATCAGCGCCGCGCTGGGGGATTTCCCGGTCAATCTCATTATTCAAACTCACCACACTTGAGTTCAGTTCAGGAGCATTGCGATGAGTACCGACGATAAACGCATCCGCGAATTCGCCTATCAGATCTGGGAATCCGAAGGAAAACCCGAAGGCCAGGAAGCCCGCCACTGGGAGATGGCGTGCAAACTGGCGGAAGCCGAAGCCCTGGCCCCGAAGAAGCTAGCCAAACCAGCGGCGAGCAAAACCCCGGTCAGCAAAACGGCCAATGGCAAGGCCGGCGAAAGCAAAGTCGCTGCGCCCAAACCCAAAGCCAAGCCTGCAGCGGCCTCGAAAGTGATTCCGCCAGGGGAAAAGGCCGTCGAGAAAAAGCCTCGGGCGCCGCGAAAACCGCCCGCGGTTTGAATATGACTTGAGGCCCCTTCGCGGGAAAGCCCGCTCCCACAGTGTTTGGTGTTGTAACTGCAATCTGTGGCAACTCACAGGTCCCTGTGGGAGCGGGCTTGCCCGCGAAGAGGCCATCACTTCCAGCATTGATGTTGCCTGACACACCGCCTTCGCGAGCAAGCCCGCTCCCACAGGTTGCAATGCTGATCAGCGAGTATTTGTAGCCAGGAGCACTTATGACCAGCCCAAAGAAAGCCCCCCGTGTCGAAGCCACGCGAATCCGTGAAGGCCTGCCCTTCCCGCTGGGTGCCACCTGGGACGGACTGGGAGTCAACTTCGCCTTGTTTTCCGCCCACGCCACCCGGGTTGAACTGTGCCTGTTCGACGACAGCGGCGAGGTGGAACTCGAACGCATCGAACTGCCCGAATACACCGACGAGATCTACCACGGCTACCTGCCCGATGCTCATCCCGGGCTGATTTATGGCTATCGGGTCTACGGTCCGTACGACCCGGCCAACGGTCATCGCTTCAATCCCAACAAACTGCTGATCGACCCCTACGCCAAACAACTGGTCGGCAAGTTGAAATGGTCCGAAGCGCTGTTCGGCTACACCATCGGCCACCCCGACGCCGACCTCAGCTTCGATGAACGTGACAGTGCGCCCTTCGTGCCCAAGTGCAAGGTCATCGACCCGGCGCACACCTGGGGCCACGACCACCGCGTCAGCGTACCGTGGGACAAGACGATCATTTATGAAACCCATGTGCGCGGCTTCAGCATGCGTCATCCCTCGGTCCCGGAAAACCTGCGCGGAACCTTTGCCGGGTTGATGGTCGATGACGTGTTGGAGCACATCCGCAAGCTCGGCGTGTCGACCGTGGAGTTGCTGCCGATCCACGCGTTCGTCAACGACCAGCATTTGCTGCACAAGGGCATGACCAATTACTGGGGCTACAACAGCATCGCGTTCTTCGCCCCCGACCCGCGTTACCTGGCCAGTGGCAAGATTGCCGAGTTCAAGGAAATGGTCGCGCACCTGCACGAAGCGAATCTGGAAGTGATCCTCGACGTGGTCTACAACCACACCGCCGAAGGCAACGAGCAAGGCCCGACCCTGTCCATGCGCGGCATCGACAACGCGTCCTACTACCGCCTGATGCCCGATGACAAACGCTTCTATATCAACGATTCCGGCACCGGCAACACCCTGGACCTGAGTCACCCGTGCGTGCTGCAAATGGTCACCGACTCCCTGCGCTACTGGGCTTCGGAAATGCACGTGGACGGGTTCCGCTTCGACCTGGCAACCATACTCGGGCGCTATCACGGCGGTTTCGATGAGCGCCACAGTTTCCTCGTCGCCTGCCGCCAGGACCCGGTGCTGCGCCAGGTCAAGCTGATCTCCGAACCCTGGGACTGTGGCCCCGGCGGTTATCAGGTCGGCAATTTTCCGCCGGGCTGGGTCGAGTGGAACGACAAATTTCGCGACACCGTGCGCGCGTTCTGGAAGGGCGACGACGGTCAACTGGCGGACTTTGCCAGCCGCCTGACCGCTTCGGGGGATATGTTCAATGAACGGGGTCGCCGCCCCTACTCATCGCTGAACTTCGTCACCGCCCATGACGGTTTCACCCTCAACGACCTGGTCTCTTACAACGACAAGCACAACGAGGCCAACGATGAAAACAATCAGGACGGCAGCAACAACAACCTGTCCTGGAACCACGGCGTCGAAGGCCCCACCGATGATCCCGAGATCAACGCGCTGCGCCATCGGCAGATGCGCAACTTCTTCGCCACCCTGCTGCTGGCCCAGGGCACGCCGATGCTGGTGGCCGGCGACGAGTTCGCCCGCACCCAGGAGGGCAACAACAATGCGTATTGCCAGGACAGCGAGATCGGCTGGGTCAACTGGGACCTCAGCGAAGACGGCAAGGCCCTGCTCAAGTTCGTCAAACGCCTGATCAAGTTGCGCCTGACCTACCCGATCCTGCGCCGCGGGCGTTTTCTGGTGGGTAACTACAACGAGGACATCGGCGTCAAGGACGTGACCTGGCTGGCGCCGGACGGCACGGAAATGACCACCAGGCATTGGCACGATGCGCACAACCGCTGCCTGGGCATGCTGCTCGATGGACGCGCCCAGGAAACCGGCATTTGCCGCAAAGGCGTCGACGCGACCTTGATGCTGGTGGTCAACGCGCATCACGACATCGTCAATTTCCGCCTGCCGCAAGTGCCTGACGGCGGTTTCTGGACGTGCATGATCGACACCAACCAGCCGTCGATCCGTGGCCAGGAGCGCTTCGAGTTCGGCCACGAGTACTCGGTTACCGGCCGCTCATTACTGCTGTTCGAGTTGCAGCATGAGGAAGAGGAGTGACGAGGAGGTTCAGACTTTTAGCGCGCCACTGCCGCAGAGCGGAAAAATCATTTTGGCCGGGTTCGCGACGCGACGAATAGCGTTGCATGAGCAATACTCGATTCGCGGCGATCCAGGGTTGGGGTTGTCGCACCTCGCTATCCACCAGCCCTCACGGGTCGGCCGGGCTTGTCTCGCGCACGACTGAAGGCGAAGCAGCACAAGGACGTATACCCATGAAATCCGTTTCCCTCAGCGAAGCCAGCCTGCCCTCCCAGATCTGGAACAGTGCCCCGCAACTGGACAGCATTGCGGTCATCAACACCCAAACCCTGGTGCCAGCCGGTGCACGCGCAGTGCTCATTGCCCCGCACCCCGGCGATGAAGTCGTGACCTGCGGCGGCCTGCTGCAGTTGCTCAGCAACCTGGGCCACCCGCTGCAATTGATCTCGATCTCCGACGGCAGCGCCAGCCATCCCGGTTCTCGACAGTGGTCGGAAAAACGCCTAAGTGTGTTTCGTCCCCAGGAAAGCGTGGAAGCCATCCGCCGACTCGGTTTGCCGATGCACAGCCTGAAGTGGATCCGTGGCGGGTTTACCGACAACGCCCTGGTGGAACACGAAGAACGGATCACCCAGTTCATCAGGCGCTACCTGCGCCCGGGTGATGTGGTGTTCAGCACCTGGTGCGAAGACGGCAACGTCGACCACGACACCGTCGGCCGCGCCAGTGCCAGGGCGGCGGCCAGTGTGGGAGCCACCTACAACGACGTGCCGTTCCGGGCTTGGCACTGGCCCGCACGGGACCGGGAGCTGATCCCCTGGCACCGTGCGCGCAAGGTGCGCCTCGATGCCTGGACCGTCGCCCGCAAGAGCCACGCCACCCACGCCTACGCCAGCCAACTCGATGGTGAACCCGCCATCGGCCTTGCGCCGTCGCTGCCGCGCACGCTGCTGGAGCGCATTCGTTTGCCTTATGAAATCGTCTTCGTCTAAGCCCACTGCGCTTTCTGTAGGAGCGAGCTTGCTCGCGATGGAGGTCAACGATGATGCGGGGAGCCTGACACCCCGCGGTGCTCTCAGGTTTATCGCGAGCAAGCTCGCTCCTACAGGAAGCGTTGGCCGCCGATGCTGAAAACACAAACCCCTTAGGTGAGAGCGCCGCAAAGTGTCAGATCTGGCACGTTGGCGTTAACGGCAAACTGAACTGCCCGTCCATGCATCAGTCGCATGCATAGGCAGTCCCCAATCCCAGGAGCGAACGTGGCCAGTCATTCCAAGCGGCAAACAGCTGAATCGGTGCCGTTGAGTACTCCCCCGGACATCCACCGACTGCGCGTGCTGACGGTCAACACCCACAAGGGATTTACCGCACTCAACCGGCGCTTCATCCTCCCCGAGCTGCGTGAAGCCGTGCGCAGTACATCGGCAGACCTGGTTTTTCTGCAGGAAGTGGTCGGCGAGCACGACCGCCACTCCTCCCGCTACAACGATTGGCCACAGACCTCGCAATATGAGTTCCTTGCCGACAGCATGTGGAGCGACTTCGCCTATGGGCGCAATGCCGTCTATCCCGACGGTCACCATGGCAATGCCCTGCTGTCGAAATACCCGATCCGCGAATACCGAAACCTGGATGTCTCCATTACCGGCCCGGAACGCCGCGGCTTGCTGCACTGCGTGCTGGACGTGCCGGGGCACAGCGAAGTGCATGCCATCTGCGTGCACCTCAGCCTGCTGGAAAGCCATCGTCAGCTGCAATTGCAGTTGCTCTGCCAGCTCCTCGAGTCCCTGCCGGATGATGCGCCGGTGATCATTGCCGGCGACTTCAACGACTGGCAGATGCAAGGCAATGCCGCCCTTGCCCGCCGCGACTACCTGCACGAAGCTTTCGAGCGCCACCATGGCCGCCCGGCCAAAACCTACCCCGCGCGGTTCCCCTTGCTGCGCCTGGATCGCGTCTACCTGCGCAATGCCAGCAGCCATGAGCCGCAGATACTCGGGAACAAGCCGTGGACGCACCTTTCCGACCATTTGCCGTTAGCGGTGGAAGTGCATCTTTGAATCGCGGCGATTGAGTGTGAAGTAACGAGAAATCGTCCCCCACCTGTTATTTCTGACAGTAGCCATGCTGGATCGCTGCCTGCTACGTTGTTGCCGCCCTGACGGAAATCCGCAGGGGCTTGCGACACACACGTAGCGCCTTGGTTGCCGAAGGTACTTGCGGGTCATAGTCCCGCCCGATGTTGTCTTGCAACTCGCGCTGCCAAGCACGTCTGATTCCTGGCCATCGATAACGGCCAAAGGAACGGAAGTTGATCCCATCGCGGAGGCAACATGGAGTTTTCGACAGATCTGTCCAAGTACCGTTATGGCGCCTGCCTGTTCTCGATCTGGTTATGTGCAAACTGGCCCCAACCCACCTATGCCGCCTGCACACTCACCCCCACCGCCGGCAACGACAACTTCGTCTGTGACAGCGGCACCAGTGGGACGTTGACCGATTTGTCGGGCAATAACACCCTGACCTTCCCCGCCAATGGCACCGGCAGGATCAACGGCAGCGTGAGCTTCGGTGCCGGCGCCGACGCTGTGAACATGGCCTCGGGCATCGTGACCGGTGCAGTGGATCTGGGCGACGGGGCGGACAGCTTTATGATCAGCGCCGGGCAAGTCACCGGGGCGGTCAGCCAAGGCAATGGCATCGATGACTTCATCATGTCCGGTGGAACCATTAAGTCCCTGGCCCAAGGGGACGGCCGCGATACCTTCCTGATGACCGGCGGCACCATCCTTGGCGCCTTCGAAGATGGCGACGTGGCCAGCATGACCGACGGCATCATCGACCGGGTCGACATGAAACTCGATAACAATATCTTCGATATGTCCGGTGGGCAGATCCTCCGCAACCTGGTGACCGGTTTGGGCACCGATGAGATCATCGTTTCCGGGGGGCGTATCGGCGGCAACATCAGTGTCAGCAACGGCAACGACAGCATCACGATCACCGGCGGAGAAATCGTCGGCGAGATTCGCGCCGGCAACGGCGATGACACGCTGGTGTGGGATGGCGGCGGGATCATCCGCTCGCAAGTCCTGATGGAGGCAGGCAACGACCGCGCCACTTTGAGCAATCTGACCGAAAGCACCCTCGCCCTGACCCCGAGTCTCAATGGCGGTAGTGGCAATGACTTGCTGACCTTCGATCACACCACGTCATCGGGCGCTGCCCGGTATATCAATTGGGAAACCCTCAATCTGGTCAAGGGCTCGCGCCTTGATCTCGATGGCAATCTTCAACTGGGGGACAGCGCCACGGGCACCGGCGTGTTCAACATCGACGGCAGCAGTATGCTCACGTCAATTCAGGGCAGCATCACGTCTTCGACCGCGGGTCGGCTCGCGACCTTGAACAACAGCGGGGTCATCGACCTTGCCAGCGGTAACTCGCGTACCAACGATACCCTGACCGTTGAAGGCAATTACGTGGGTAACGGCGGCCAGTTGCTCTTGCAAAGCGCAGTGGGCGATGACAGCTCCCCCAGCGACAAGTTGGTGGTCAACAACGGAACGCTGACCGGCAGCACCCTGATCAGCGTCACCAACGTTGGCGGCGCGGGGGCCCTTACCCAGCAAAACGGCATCCAGTTGGTTCAGGCCCAAGGCACGGCGGTCAGCGACAACACCGCGTTCGCCCTCAAAGCCCGGGTGTCGGTTGGCGCCTTCGATTACCGCCTGTTCAAAGGCGGCATCACACCGGGCAGCGAAAACAGTTGGTACTTACGTTCCTCGGTGGTGGCGCCGCCCGTGGTTGCCGTCGCCAATCCTGATCCCGCTTTACCGCCGACGCTGGAGCCCATCGTGGCAGTGCCGGTCGCCGCGCCCGTGGTCGTGGCAACCGGGGTACAAGGATCTGAAGGCGTCGTGACGCTCGAAGCGCCTGTGCTACCGGCCGCCGTACCCGGCGCAAAACCTATCCCCCTGTATCGCGAGGCGGTGCCTGCCTGGTCGGTGGTGCCGCCGGCTGCAGCACAATTGACCCTGACAGCACTGGGTACCTTTCATGACCGTCAGGGCGATCAGCGTCTGCTGACCGAAACCGGCGCCTTGAGCGCAGGTTGGGGACGGGTCTACGGCAAGAACCTCGATCAGACCTGGGCTGGCACCGTCACACCAAGGCTGGATGGCTCGCTCAATGGCTTCCAGGTCGGCAATGACCTGTTCAGTACACAGTTGGCGGGTGGGCAAACCCAGCGCAGCGGTTTCTTCATCGGCCACAGTCGCCTGCAAGGGGATGTCGACGGTTTCAATCAGGGCTTCGAAGGCAAGCGCTCCGGCAACGTCGAGCTCAAAGGCGACAGCCTTGGCGCGTACTGGACCCTCACCGATCCCGCCGGCGCCTATTTCGATGCCGTGGCCATGTACACCTGGCTCAATGGCGACAACCGTTCCGAAAGTGGCCTGAAGATCGACAATGATGGCCACGTAACGACGTTATCGGCAGAGGTCGGATACCCGATCACCGTGGCAGGCAACTGGGTGGTCGAACCCCAGGCCCAGGCGGTTTACCAGAAGGTCAAACTCGACAGCCAGGACGACGGCATCTCCCATGTCTCGTTCGATTCCGACAGTGCCTGGACCGGCCGCGTCGGCGCACGCATGAAGGGTCGCTACGAAGTCAGTGGCCGGCCGCTGGAACCCTATCTGCGGGCCAATATCTGGCACACCTTCACGGGTACCGATACGGTCACCTTTGACCATGTCGATCAGGTCGAAACCCAGCAACGAACCTCGTCCGCCGACCTCGGAATCGGCATGGTACTGAGCGTCGCGGCATCCGTCAGTGTGTATGCCGGCGTCGACTACACCAGCAATATCGACAGCAACCAACAACGGGGGACATTCGGTAACGTGGGGGTTCGGGTGAAGTGGTGAGGAGATTAAATCGCTCTATCCAGTCGCGGGCTCCCGTAAAAACGGGCAGCCCGTGACGCCGTGGTATCGCCAGGACATCCCGACACTCGGTCTGATTCCTCTTGCAGCTGGCCACCACGACGCCGGTTAACCTTCTTCGCTTCAGCGAAGCAACCCACGGATATGTTGGTAAAACTGGTATTTCTTACAGTATCCACGGCATTGACGGCGATGCATTGTAATAGGCAAGTCACCCTGATCGAGGCCGGCACGGATGTCTGTGGACCATGCGCATCACGGCACGCCAACCCTTGCGGTTTCAGACGCGCGCGGGCTGGCGGTCAGGGCCATTCAATACCATCGGCGGCAAGCGACCGACCCGGCTGAGGCGCGGGTCACGCATCAACGCTTCGACGCCGCCGGGCGACCGGTCGCCAGTCGTGATCCGTATCTGTTTGCCCTGGCGCAGAACGATGCGTCGGTCCCGGCAAACCTCAGCCAGGTGTTCAGCCTGTCCGGCGTGCCGTTGGCGAGTGACAGCGTTGACGCCGGGTGGCGAGTCGCATTGCAAGGTGCTGCCGGGCAAATCGTTGAGCGTTGGGATGGTCGAGGTAGCCACACGCTGACTGAGTTCGATGCACTGTTGCGCCCCGTGGCGGTGCGAGAGCGTGGCGACGATAGCGCTGAACAGGTGCTTGAGCGTTTTACCTATGCTGGGGTTGATGCCGACACAGCCGAGCATAACCTGTGCGGCCAACTGATTCGCCATGACGATCCGGCTGGCACGCTGCACCTGAAGGAGTTGGGGCTCGGCGGCGCGGTGCTGCAACAGGTTCGGCATTTCTTGCGCGATACCGATACACCGGACTGGCCTGCGAGCGAAGCCGCCCGCGACGCCTTGCTCGAAGCCGGCGATAGCGCCACCACTTCCCATGTCTACTCGCCGGGCACCGAACCACTCCAGCAAACGGATGCGTTGGGCAACCGCCAGCACTTTGCCTACACCGTCGCCGGCGCACTGAAAAACACCCGGCTGACCTTGGTCGGTGAGGACGAGATGACGCTGGTCAGCGATCTCCATTACAACGCCTCGGGCCAGATCGAGTCGGAAACCGCCGGCAATCGCGTCATCACCCGCCATCGCTACGACCTCGCGGACGGACGCCTGATGGGCTTGAGCGCGCACAAAGCCGATGGCACACCCCTTCAAGACTTGCGCTACAGCTACGATGCCACCGGCAACGTGCTAAGCCTCGAAGACGCCGCCCAACCGATTCGCTACTTCAACAACCAGCGCATCGAACCGCTCAAGACTTTCCGCTACGACACCCTCGATCAATTGATCGAAGCCAGCGGCTGGGAAGCCAAAACCGGCCACGGCGGCCCCGCCCTGCCCGACCT
>NZ_JAVAJJ010000018.1:0-164446 GCF_052112305.1 Pseudomonas sp. QLc11A | reverse complement strand
TGATGCCCAGCGGGGTTTGCTCGGCGGGCTTGAGTACCACGCAGTTACCGGCAGCCAGGGCTGGAGCGAGTTTCCACGCGGCCATCAGGATCGGGAAGTTCCACGGGATGATCTGGCCGACCACGCCCAACGGCTCATGGAAGTGATAGGCCGCAGTGTGTTCGTTGATTTCCGCCGAGCTGCCTTCCTGGGCGCGGATGCAACCGGCGTAGTAGCGGAAGTGGTCCACGGCCAGCGGGATGTCGGCGTTCAGCGTTTCACGCACGGCCTTGCCGTTGTCCCAGGTTTCAGTGACGGCCAGCAGTTCGAGGTTCTGCTCGATGCGGTCGGCGATTTTCAGCAGCGCCAGGGAGCGGTCCTGCACCGAGGTCTTGCCCCAGGCATCGGCAGCGGCGTGGGCAGCGTCCAGGGCCTTGTCGATGTCTTCGGCCGTGGAGCGGGGAAACTCGGCAATCGGTTGGCCATTCACCGGCGAGGTGGTGGTGAAGTACTGACCTTTGACCGGTGCGACAAACTCGCCGCCGATGTAGTTGCCGTAGCGGGACTTGAAGGAAACGATGGCACCGGCAGTGCCTGGGTGGGCGTAGTTCATGATCGCGTTCTCTTGTTGTTTTGGGGTGTGACCGCCCACAGGACGGTCACTGTCAGGTGCACAAGCCGTGCAGGGTCAGGAACCCTGAGGGGGTTCGCCACGAGCCAGGCGTGCATTGATGTCTTCAATGACGGCCGGTAGATCGACGATGGTGTCGATCAGGTAGTGCGGGCGTGAACCTTCGAACATCCTGGTGATGCGGGCACGCTCTTCGGCCAGCTTGTCCGAAGGCAAGTCCCGGAACTGGTCATAGGTCAGCCCCAGTGCGTTGCCGGAGCAGGTCAATGCGACCGTCCACATGCCGGCACTGCGGCCTTCAAGGATGCCAGGCCAGGTGTCGTCGACCTTGACGCAAGCGGCCACATCGCTGATGCCCAACGCGATCACGTTGGCCAGGGCCTGGGCCGGGTGCGGGCGGCCATTGGGTACTTCGTCAGTGGCCACGACGTGGTCGGCGACGTAGCCGTTCTTGCGCGCCAGCTCGACGACTTTCTCCATGACCACCGCCGGGTAACCGGAGCACGAACCGATTTTCAGGCCCTTGTCGCGCAAGGCGTCGATGGTATCCAGAGCCCCTGGAATCAGCGCCGAGTGCAGGGCGATCTTCTCGATCTGCAAGGGCATGAAGCGCTCATACAGGGCGGTGACATCGTCATCCGTCGGCAGGCGTCCGAAGGCGGCCTGGTAACGTGCGGCGATCTGCGGCTCGTTGCACAACGTGCGGATGTGGTCCCACTTGCCCATGCCCATCGGACCCCGGGCTTCTGCCAGGGAGACCGCTACGCCAAACTCGGCGAAGGCTTCGACAAAAATCTGCGTGGGTGCAAAGGAACCGAAATCAACGACGGTGCCCGCCCAGTCCAGAACCACGGCTTGCAGTTGGGAAGGTTGTTTGTATTGCATGATGATTGCTCCAGGGAAAGTTGAGTGGGTAGTACGAATTCAGGGCGTGGTGCCGACAATGACCGGTTGTACCGGGGTCGATACCAACAGCGGGTTTTCCAGGGTTTTCGGCCGGCTGTTCCAGAATGGCAGCAACATCAAGATGGCCAGTATTGCGGCGCCGGTGAAGACCATGAACACGGTGATGGTGTCGAAATAACCCGGCAGCAGGCCGCCGAGAACTGCACCGACCGAACCACAGCCGTTGACGAAGCCTGCGGCGGAGGCAGCCCCGTCCTTGCTGCCGAAGTCGATGGCCGCCGAACCGCTGATCATCGAGTCCGGCCCGTACAGCGTCAGGCCCATCATGAACAGCAGGCCGACCACCAGGTACAGACTTCCGCTTTGCATGGCGGGAACGAACAGTCCCAGGCAGACAGTGAGGACCACCAGGCTGAGCACGCAGGCCGGTATGCGGCGAGCGCCGAAGTATTTGTCTGAGGCGATACCGATGAGGATGGGGCCTACCAGACCTGCCAGTTCAAACGAGGTAGGAACGATTGCAGATGCAACCTTGCCGATCTCGGGCATGCGTTCATAGATGATGACCGGGCCCCACAGCAGAATGGCGTAGCGGGCGGGCTTGAGCATGAAATAGGCAAGGCCGAGCACCAGCACGGTGCGATTTTTCATCACGGTCCGTATGCCGGCCCACATGCTTTCGCGGGGCACCACGACGTTGCTGACCGGTTCGATCTCGATTTCGACAGCAGGCAGGCCTACGTCTTCCGGACGGTTGCGTTGCAGGAAATAGAACAACACCGCCACCACCAGCACGACAACGGCACTGCTGATGAACGCGATGCGCCAGTCGTGATAGGCCTGATAAGCCCACCAGCCGGCAAACGGTGTGGCCACCAGACCGCCAAAGGCGTACGAGGTGCTCCAGTAACCGAGTACGCGGCCACGCTCACTGGTACTGAAGAAACTCCCGACGTTCTTGCACAGGCCCGACCAACCGGTGGATTGGGCGAAGCCCTGCACCAGCATGCAGGAGGCGAAGATCGGTAGCGTGGCGTAGGTCCCCATCAGGAGCGCCGCCACCGCCGAAATGACCAGGCCGCTGAGGACCACCACCCTTGGGCCGAAACGGTCGGAGAAGTTGCCCCACAGGAACTGGCCCACGGCATAGGCCGTCAGGTACAGGGCGTCGAGGTTGGCCATCACGGCCTTTTCGAGCATGAAGTCCGGGTCTTCGCCAATACCCAGCTTGGCCACGGAGAACGCTTTGCGGGTGAAGTAGAAGGCGGCATACGCCACCCAGGTGATCAGGAAAATCTGCACGCGCCAACGCTGGAGGGATTTCCAGCCGGTGGCGAGAGGGCTTGTCGTGTTGTTCATGGTGTACTGATCCCGTATGTGGTGCCAGACAGCGCAAATTGGTCGGTTTTTGTTTTTGTTTTCGGTGCACAAGTCTGTCCATTCGCACGACATCGATCGATGAACGTGCAAATGGCATCAGGCTTTGATTCATGAATTACGCGATCGCTGACTCCTGCCCGGCGCTGCCGAGCGGTACGTCATCGAATCCATGGTTTAAAAAAAGATCCCTGCCCAAAGGTGCTACCCATTGCACCTTCGCTCGAATCGGCAGAGACCTTTAAAGGGGTCGATCAGGCCGCGGGCTTGAACATGTCCACGTCCATGGCGACCAGGCTGTCCGCGATTGCACGGAGCAACTGGTGGACGATGTATTCGTCGATCTGGCCGATGCAGCCGATGCGGAAACTCTCGGCAACGGTCAACTTGCCGGGGTAGATGATGAACTGCCGGGCCTTGAGTTCTTCGTAGAAGCGCGTGAAATCGAAGTTGGGATGTTCAGGGCTGAAGAACGTGGTGATGATCGGCGACAGCCAACGGTCTTCCAGCAGCGTCTTGAAGCCCAGTTCGCGCATGCCGGCAACCAGCACGTCGCGGTTGCGGGTGTAGCGCGCCAGTCGGCCGTGTACGCCACCTTCGTCGCTGTGCTGTTCCAGTGCCTTGTGGAACGCCACCACACTGTGGGTCGGCGGAGTGAAGCGCCATTGGCCGGTGCGCTCCATGTAGGCCCATTGCTCGAAAAGATCGAGGGACAGCGAGTTGGCGCGGCCTTTGGCGGCTTCCAGCACGGAACGGCGGATGATCACGAAACCGAAGCCCGGGATACCCTCGATGCACTTGTTGGCGGAGGACACCACCACGTCGAAGGCTATGTCCTTCACCGTCAGCGGCACGGCCCCGAAGGAACTCATGGCATCGATGATCAGGCTCTTGCCGTGGGCCTTCACGACATCGGCGATTTCACGCAGCGGGTTGAGGATCCCGGAGCTGGTTTCGCAATGGACGACGAAGACGTTGGTGATGTCAGGGTTGGCCTTGAGCAGGGCGTCCACTTCTTCGGGCTGGGGCGGCAGGTAATCGCCCTTGTCCAGGGTAATGAACGCACGACCGAGGTACTCCAGGGTCTTGGTGGCGCGCTGGCCGTAGGCGCCGTTCATCAGCACCAGGGCTTTGCCGTCACGGGGGATGGCGGTGGCCAGGGCGGCCTCGACCGAGTAGCTGCCGCTGCCCTGCAGTGGCACGCAGGCGAAGCTGTCATCCTCTACGCCGGCCATGCTCAGCAGTTTCTGGCGAACTTCAGCGGTGACCTGATTGAAGGCACCGTCCCATGATCCCCAGTCGCGCAGCATGGCTTCCTTGGTGGCTTTGGAAGTGGTCAGCGGGCCTGGGGTCAGCAGGTAGGGTTCACCCAGGGCTGGGGTTGCCAGTGGCTGGGTAGTCGGGAATTCGGCTTTGGTCATGATCTTCTCCGGCGATGTTGTTTTTGTGGGGAGTGATGCATGGGTTGATAAAAACATCTGGCAAGAAATAACTGAAATCGATTTATCACATGTCACAAACAAGCTGAGCTTATAACTGAGGTGGCACGTGGCCTTCGCCTGGTTGGTTCATCCGCAGCAGGAATTCAAAGGCAGCAGAAAGACCCCGCGCGGTGAATAACCGGGCGGGGTTTTCTGTTCGTTAGCGTGAAATTTCGCTTCGGGGCGGGGCGCTTATCCCTTGTCCGCCTTGCCGGCGGCTGCCGCGAATTTCGCCAGGCGCACGTCAAGTCGACGGGGAGGTCGGTTGTGGTCTTCAGCATGCTCCTTGCGGCGAATGGCGTTACGCACCATCAATGAGCCCAGGTAGCGCACCGGCTCCGGCGGAAAATGCCCAAGCGGACCTTGCACCAGCGGCGAGCGCGTCCAGGGGTTGTCCACCCCGAGCACCAGTGACGACAGGATCTGCCCACCCATATGGCACGGACCCACGCCGCTGCCGGAATAGCCGAAGCCATAGAAGACGTTGCCGCTCGCGCCCATGCGGCCGAAGAAAGGCAGGCCGGTGACCGAGCGATCGGAGGGGCCGTTCCAGGTAGCGGCGATACCGACGTCGGCAAAATCCGGAAAGAACTCCGTCAGCGTGTTGCGCAACAGCCCTGCGTAGGGCGATGGCTGGTCGAAAACCGGCAGGATACGACCGCCGTAGGCAAAGGTGTTCCCCCCTTTGCCGAGCATGATCCGGCCGTCCGGGGTGTTGTGGTAGTAGTGCACGAAAATCCGCGAGTCGAGCACGGTGACCCCGCTGGTCAGGCCGATGCGCTCGAGCAAGTCCGGTCGCGGCTCGGTGATGATCATGTCGCTGGAGACAATGGCCACCGAACGCGAGAACTGTGGAAAGGCGCGGGCCATCCAGGCGTTCATCGCCAGCACGACCCGGTCGCAGGTCACTTTGCCGTTCGGCGTATTGACGCTGGCGGGCATGCCTTCTTCCAGGCTGGTCATCGGTGTGCCCTCGAAAATCCGTACGCCCAGTTCCAGTGCCACCCGGCGCAGCCCACGGACCAGCTTGCCCGGCTGCACACTGGCAGCCGCCGGCGAGAACCAGCCCTCGATGTGCCGGGCCGAGCCAGACATGCGTTGCACGTCAGGTAGCGCACATTTGGCGAAAGAGTTGATGCCATGGCGCTCCAATGCCGCGATCACCCCATCGGTCGAGCCGACCTGGGCACGGTTGGTCGCCGTGTAGAGCGTGCCGTCGAGACGGTAATCGGCATCCACCGCGTACTTTTCGCAAAAGGCGCCGATGGCGTAGATGCTCTGCTCCGATTCCTTGACCAGGCGTATCGCCTCCTTGACGCCGAACAGGCGCTCGAGGGTGAAGTACTTGGCCGACCATGACAGCGCGCAGCCGCCATTGCGTCCACTGGCACCGGCACCGCAGATGTCGGCTTCGACGATAACCACATCCAGCTCGGGATTCTGTTCCTTGAGCATGATGGCGGTCCACAGACCGGTATAGCCACCGCCGACGATGCAGACGTCGGCGCGGGTGTTCTGTTGCAGCGCAGGGCAGGGCGCAGCGGGTTGATTTTTCAGGGCCTGGTCCAGCCAGTAGGGGCGCATGGGGTCATCTCCGTTGGATCGGTTCGAGGCAGGGTTGGGGACGCAATCAGCCGCACGCGGCGACCACGATCATTTCCACGCGCCAACCGGGGTCGATCAGCTGCGCCAGGGTGCAAGCGCGTGTGGGGGCATGGCCTTCGGGGAAAAACTCGTCCCAGACCCGGTTCAACCCTTCATAGTCTTCGCGATGGGCGAGCAGGATGCGCACCGAAAGCACCCGCTCGCGGCAGCTGCCGGCACTGAGCAAAAGCTGCTCGATTCCAGCCAACACCTCGCGGGTCTGCGCCTGGATATCACCCTGCAGGTCCGTGGCAACCTGGCCACCGATATAGAGATGGTTGTCGTACCGGACCATGTCCGAACGGCGTTTTGTCACAGCGAAACGTTCAATTTCCATAGGGCATTCCTGGAGGGATACGAGGGACGGCACTTGTGAAAATCATGCTTGCAGTTCACTGTTCATAAATAAAATCGATTTATCGTATGAACGAATAAGCTGAACCTATAGCAAGGTGCGCCAATGACGATTTCCCATACCCAACTCAAGGCGTTTCACGCCGTCGCCATGAATGGCAGCTTCACCCGGGCGGCCGAGCAACTCTGCCTGTCGCAACCTGCGGTATCCGACCAGGTGCGCAAGCTCGAGGATTATTACGGGGTGATGGTGTTCTACCGCGACAAGCGCCTGGTGCGCCTGACGGAGGTGGGCGAGCGGCTGTTCGGCCTGACCCAGCGCCTGTTCGATATCAGTGTCGATGCCCACGACATGCTCACGGACTACCGTACCCTGTCGACCGGGACCCTGAACCTGGCCGTGGATGCGCCGGTGCACGTCCTGCCTTATGTCTCACGCTTCTGCAGCCGTTACCCCGGTATCGATGTGAAGATTGAAACCGCCAATACCGATGAGGTCCTGCAGCGGTTGTTCAGCCACCAGGCCGACATCGCGCTGCTGGGGCGCAACATCGAAGACGACCGCTTGATGTCGCTGCATCTGCGCAGCGATCCCATGCTCGCTTTCGTCGCCCAGGACCATCCCTGGGCACAACGAGATTCCATCTGCCTGGCCGACCTGCACGACACGCCCATGGTCTTGCGCGAGCAGGGCTCGGTCACGCGCTTATCCCTGGAAGAGGAGATGGCAGCGGCGGGCCTGCACATCCGCAAAGCCATCGAAGTGGAGGGGCGTGAAGCCGCGCGCGAGGCGGTGGCGATCGGCATGGGCGTCGGGGTCGTCTCGGCCGCCGAACTGGGCTCGGATTCACGGGTTCGCGGCTTGCCGATCGTTGACTGTCAGCGGCACTTCACCGAGACCTTGGTGTGCCTGCGCGCACAGAGTTCGCGGCGTATCTTGACGACCTTCCTCGACATGGTTCGAGAAGGCCTGGACGGGTGAGGTTTATCAGAACGTTTGGAGGCTGCCGTATAAATTTTTACGCTTTCTTTACGGTAGGCGGTTTTGCCCCCAACGATACTGGCCGCGATTTTTTAGTCCATCCATGCGTCCGCCTGCATTTCCAATGACGCTGGCCCCGTATTGCCCAAGGATGGCGAGAACTTCCTCCCCCGCAATTTGAGAGAAGCGACCCTTGAGTGAAAATGTAATCAGCGCGCAAACAGATTCCCAATCCAAAACGTCTGGCGCGGGCTTGCTCGTCGCCGCCGTTGGTGTGGTTTACGGGGACATCGGCACCAGCCCCCTCTACACGCTCAAAGAAGTCTTTTCCGGCCACTATGGGGTTCAGGTCAATCACGACGGGGTGCTTGGCATTCTGTCGTTGATCTTCTGGTCGCTGATCTGGGTGGTCTCGATCAAGTACGTGTTGTTCATCCTGCGAGCCGACAATCAGGGCGAAGGCGGCATCATGGCGTTGACGGCGCTAGCCCGCCGCGCGGCAGCACCTTATCCGCACATGAGCAAGGTACTGGTACTGCTCGGCCTGTTTGGTGCGGCACTTTTTTACGGGGACAGCATGATTACCCCGGCTATTTCGGTGCTCTCTGCGGTTGAAGGACTACAGCTGGCGTTTGACGGGATCGAGCACTGGGTTGTGCCCTTGTCAGTGATCGTGCTGGTGGCGCTGTTCTTGATACAAAAACATGGCACGGCTCGAATCGGCATCCTGTTTGGTCCGGTCATGGTGCTGTGGTTTGTGGTGTTGGGCGCGCTTGGCATCTACGGGATTTTGCAGCGCCCGGAAGTGTTGCAAGCTCTCAACCCTGTCTGGGCAGTGCAGTTTTTCGTGGTTCATCCGGGCATCGGTGTGGCGATTCTGGGGGCTGTCGTGTTGGCATTGACCGGTGCTGAAGCACTGTATGCCGACATGGGCCACTTTGGTCGAAAGCCGATTTCCCGTGCCTGGTTTATGCTCGTACTGCCCGGTTTGGCGCTCAATTACTTTGGCCAGGGCGCGTTGATCCTGGGAAACCCGGAGGCTGTGCGTAACCCGTTCTATTTGCTGGCGCCTGATTGGGCATTGCTGCCGATGGTTGCGCTCTCCACCCTGGCCACCATCATTGCTTCACAAGCCGTGATTTCCGGCGCTTTCTCCCTGACTCGCCAGGCCATTCAGTTGGGATATATCCCGCGCATGTTTATCCAGCACACCTCCAGTCAGGAGCAGGGGCAGATTTACATCGGCACGGTTAACTGGGCACTGATGGTCGGTGTTGTCCTGCTGGTCATCGGTTTCGAGTCGTCCAGCGCATTGGCCGCAGCCTATGGCGTCGCGGTGACCGGGACCATGCTGATCACAACGATCCTGTCTTCGGCAGTCGTCCTGCTCCTATGGAAAACCCCGCGCTGGCTGGCCATTCCCATGCTGCTCGGCTTCTTGCTCGTAGACAGTCTGTATTTCGCGGCCAATGCGCCGAAGATTTTCCAGGGCGGTGCGTTCCCGGTGATCGCCGGCATTGGTCTGTTCATTTTGATGACGACCTGGAAGCGCGGCAGAAAGATTATCGTCGAGCGGCTGGATGAATCGGCGCTGCCTCTACCGCTGTTCATCAGCAGCATCCGTACGCAACCGCCCCATCGCGTACAAGGCACGGCGGTATTCCTGACGGCCAGGACCGATGCTGTTCCTCATGCGCTGCTGCACAACCTGCTGCATAACCAGGTTTTGCATGAGCAAGTGGTATTGCTGACAGTAGTGTCTGAAGACAGCCCTCGCGTGAGTGCTGATCGGCGGTTCGAGGTTGAGGCCTATGGTGAAGGGTTCTTCCGGGTCAGTCTGCACTTTGGTTTTATCGAGGAGCCCGATGTGCCCTTGGCGTTGAGTCTCTGTCACTTGACCGAACTGGACTTCAGTCCGATGCGCACGACCTATTTCCTCAGCCGGGAAACGGTGATCCCGACCAAGCGCATCGGTATGGCCCGTTGGCGAGAAAGCCTGTTCGCATTTTTGCTGAAAAATGCCAATAGCAATCTGAAGTACTTCAAGTTGCCATTGAATCGGGTAATAGAATTGGGCACACAGGTTGAGATGTAAAGAGTCATCGGCTGGCTTTTTGGGCCTGCGGTAATGCCTATCCTTTCGCGTTAATTTGCCAGCACCGATGGATGCAGAGCATCGGTGCCGGCCTCGGCGCTACTTGACCGCTTCAACCTCATAATTCACATAACCGAACTCGTTGCTGCGAGCCGCCACGTACTTGCCGTTCTGCTCGAACACCGTGGCCTCGAAGGGCGTGCCGCCGAGTGTTGTCAGCAGGTGCCCGTCCTTGATTTCATACTTGGCCGGTACGCCGAACTGCCCGCCATGCAGCATGTTCAGGTATTCCCCCTCGGCGGGCGCCTTGCCATCGACGCTGGCGACCAGGCGTTGGCCGTCGGTGCCATAGACGATTTCGAATGTCTGGCCAGTGACGGTATTGCGCACCTTGATGGTTTTGCCCACCACGAAGGTTTGCAACTGCTCGTTGGTCAGCGCTTTGGCGCCTTCGGTTTTCAGTTGGTCAATGGTTTTGCCGCCAGCGACAGACTTGCTGTCCTCGGCTGTTGGCGTGTACCAGATCGGTGAGGTCCACGCGCGCTCCTGGACGGTGGACGAGACGTCGGCCGGTGGCGGTACTTGCAGCTTGGCCGCGTCATAGGTGCTCCAGCGCGGGGTCGGGATCTGTAGCGCGCGGGCGTAGTAGAACGCGTGCTGGGCCGGATCGAAGTCCGGATCGACCCAGACTTTTTTCAGCTCGGTGGCACCGATGGTGTTGGTGTAGGTCGCCTTGGAAACATCGACGGTCGAGCCCACCGCAGGGACTTTGCCGGTGACCGGATCCGGTTGGCGATCACCGGCCCAGGCGACGTCGTAGACCTTCTCGAAGGTCTGGCCGTTTTTGGTCCAGCCCTTGATGATCTGGATTCGGTCGAGGTTGCCATCGTCGGCATCCTTGACCGCCCATACCACGAAGGACGGTGCCTGTTTGCCCGGTTTTGCCGGCAAGTCGCCGCCCATGGGAACGCCCTTGGCATAGGCGGCATGCACCCAGTCTTTTTCGTTCCACAGACTGTTGTCGAAGCCCCAGCCACCAAACATGCGCACGGGGATGCGCACGCCGCTGGTGCCGTAGACCTCTTTACGCTTCATGGCATCGAAGATCGATTCACGGGTGTTTTCTTCCGCCCAGACGCCGGCCAGGCCGGAGGTGCTGGTTTGCAGGGCCATCATGCCCGAGTTCTGTTTGCCGGAAAGTCGCGCCGCCGGGGTGCTGTCGGTGAAACCGTGGGAGCCGAAGTTGTTGCTCTGCGAATAGGGAATCACCCCGTTGTGCGAGTCGCTGGCGCCGACCACGCCCATCTTGTACGGGTTGTAGCCGCGGGCTTCCTGCATGGCCATGCCGTTTTGCCAGGCCTGCCTGATGTAGCTGCCGTTGAGTTTGGAGGTGCTGTTGTCGATGCCGATCAGGAAACTCATGATTTCATAATTGGCAAATTCGTCGGTTGGCGACAGTTCGGGGTGGGTTTCGGAAGTGCCCTTGACCTGGTGAATCTCCGTGAGCGATTCATTGCGCATCCGCGTTTCGGCCCATGCCGCATCGATCGGGCGGCCACGATCATCGACGTCCACCGGAAACATCAGACCGTTGCTGAGGTTGGCGTTGTGGGAGATCGCCAGTATTTCATTGCCCTTTTTCCGTTGATCGTCCATCCAGCTCCACAAGTCCTCGGGTTTGCTCGAGTCGAGTGCCGTGAAGGGCAGGTCCGGCACCTTCTTCGAGTCACGGAAAAACACGTTGCGGTGCATGTTCTGATTGTTCGGTGCCGAGGTCCATTCATAGGCGACGAAGGTGGTGAACTTGCCGGGCTTGTAGTACTTGTCGGCGATGGCGATGTTCTGCTGCCAGATGTTGCCGGCCACCTTAGGATCAATCAGTTCCTTGATGGGGGCGTTCAAGCTGCCGGCGATCCACTTGAACACCCGGTTGAAATCCTCCGGAGTCTTGGCAATCAGTTTTTGCGCGATGGGCAGTTTGCTGAAGTCAGACTTCGGATCGTTGGCCAAGGCGATCACGCCCACGTACTCCGAATGATCGGTCACGCCATGGAAATCCAGCGGTCGGCCTTTGAGCTGCACTTCAAACCCCATCGGGTGCTTGACCGGCATGCCAAGCGAGTATTGGTAGGCTTGCTCGGGATCGACCTGGTGGTTGCCGATCAGGTAGGCATCGATCGACCAGGAGCTGTGCGAGTGCGTCTGGCCAAAGTAAACCTCGCGGTCCGGATTGCCCTCTGCCAATGCCAATGAGCTGACAGTGAGCACGGCGCAACCGAGCAGTGACGGCGCGGTGAAGTGTGTAGGGGGTTTCATATTCCACGTCTCCGGAATACGGCAGTGACAGGGTGAAGTTCAGGCCCAGAAACTCGAGACTCGTTCGAAAAACCAGAAGGCCGCCAGTGTTCCCAAACCGTAGGCAGCCATCGGTCGGGCATACAGGAGCGCGGGCCGTGGCAACTGACAACGCAGCAACAACGCTCGCAGGCACAGCACGGCGGCGACGAACATCAACTGGCCGATTTCGACGCCGACATTCAAAGTGAACAGCGCCAGCGGCAGGTCGCGCTGGGGCAAGCCGATTTGCGCCAGCGCACCGGCAAAACCAAAACCGTGCAACAGGCCAAAACAGAACGCCACCACCCATGGCCATTGGATGGTGAAGCTGACGTCGCCACGGTTCTTGCGGACGATTTCCACCGCCAGCAACAGGATGCTCAGGGCAATCGTCGCCTCCACAGGCGGGCCGGGAAGCTGCACCGCCCCCAATGCTGCGAGCGCCAGGGTAATGGAGTGGGCGAGGGTGAACGCGGTGATGGTCTTCACCAGCATCCAGCCATTACCCACCAGCAGCAGGAGACCGCAGACGAACAGCAAGTGATCGAAGCCCCCCAGGATGTGCTGGATGCCATGGACCAGAAACGCACCGGCCACCGAGAACATTCCCGGCGTGGCAGCGATTTCCATCCAGGGTTGCGCGGGGTGGACGAGGGTGGTGGTCAGGCTGCCGTCCAGGCGCGAGACACGCACCAGCACATCGGTGATGCTCGCTTGCAGGCCGACAAACTCGATGCGTTGCCCGACCAGGCCGGCGGGACCGGCTTCAATGACCCGGCGTTCGATCAACGAGTCGTTCAGTTGGCTTTCCACCGGGTCAACGACAGTGCGCACACCTTCGGCAAACCGCAGCGCAATCGGCAAGCGCATGCCTGACAGCACCGGCGTGCGCCACAGTACGTCATAGCGCCCAGCGGCCGTTTCGTTGAGTTCCAGATAAGCAGGGCGGGACTCATGGGCCATCGCGCTCAGCCCCATGCACCCGAGCAGCAACAGCAGCCAGACCCTGCGCCTCATCACGGCCGCTCCGTCTGGATAGTGGCAACGTCAGCGGCGGAAGCCGGCATCATCACCACGACTTCATAGCGTGCTTTGAGCGCATCGAAATTCGCGCGTTTCGATTCGCTGCGTTGCTCGGACAACCAATCGGACTTGACCTGCTGGGCCACGGTTTCGAAAGGCGGTGCCGGTGGTTTGGCCAGCGTATCGATCCACACCAGATGCCAGCCAAAACCGGACTCCACAGGCCCCACCCAACTACCCGGCGTTTGCTGGAACAACGAAAGTGCGAACTTAGAACCAAAGACCCGCGCCACTTGATCCTGTGATTGCTCTGTGTAGGCGCTTTCAAACACGAAGGCATCGCCTTCACCGCTGTTCCTGTCAGTCAGCCCCCTTAGCGCGGTTTGAGCCTGGGCCTGCGCATCCGCACCGCGTTTGTCCAGGGCGAAGAACACATGATGGAAGGTCGCCAGAGGGGGCGGGGCATATTGGTCCTGATTCTGGTTGTACCAGGCTTCAAGTACACCGGGCGCCGGTTCACGAAGTGAGGCGACATCTTCGGCGAGGAAATCCATTTTTTGCGCCAGTCGGCGGCGAA
Source organism: Pseudomonas sp. QLc11A (assembly GCF_052112305.1). NCBI lineage: Bacteria > Pseudomonadati > Pseudomonadota > Gammaproteobacteria > Pseudomonadales > Pseudomonadaceae > Pseudomonas > Pseudomonas sp. QLc11A. The sequence goes on along the minus strand of NZ_JAVAJJ010000018.1, from coordinate 151,060 downwards.
TGATGGTGTCGTCTTTATCCAGGCCAAGTTTCAGTGCTTCGCGATAGAGGATTTCCTCTCTCACATAATCATCAATCAGGACCTGCAACTGTTGCTCCGAGGCGGGGCGTTGCCAACGTGCCAGCCAGGAAATCGCGAGCCGCTGGACAACTTCAGGGGTAATTTCGATGCGTTGCGGATCTTGATTGACCGTTGAAGGGTGCAAACCGCCGTACAGTACGAAGAGTGCAAAACCGGCAACTAAGAAGTGCAGTAACGGCTGGCGCAGGCATCGCTTGATTAACGAAAGTCGAGATTCTTTCGCTTCGCAGACGCTCAAGTTCATGTCTTATTGCCCCACGCTATTCTCGAATGGTTTTCGAAACAGAGTGGAGTATTGCTGCTGGGCCGGAACTTTCCACCGAGGTTAATCACGATAAGCACTAGGCATTAGTCGTAATCGGATTAATCCATTTCCCGGGTCCGTGCAGTCTTGCGCCTGTAAAACCCGGGATAAATACCAGAAACCCCAACCCGAAGAGCGATCCCTGACAGATCTGTTCCGTCTTTACATCGGGCGCATGATCAGGCAGTCGCCAGTGCTCAGGCTGGCGTCCGGACTTGCCCTGGTTTGCCTGGCCCCTGTTTGCGACGCTTGCTCAGCACTTTGCTCGCCGGGATCGATGGGGTCATCTGTCTGGCCGCCTCACTCATTTCTTCGTAGGAATCCAGCAGGCAGCGCGCGAGAAAATCCGGATCGGAAACGATGTTCGGCGAGCTGGTCAACGAGATGAACATCTTCCCGCAGTAGCTGGTCGGGTTCCAGATCAGTGACATGCCATCGGCCAGCGGGCCCATGCCGCCCCAGTGCATAAGCTTCGCTCCGAGCAGGTAGAGCTCAGTGTTGGGGCCAGGGACGTTGGTCACCATGCAGTTGTGCAGCAAGACCGGGCCCTTGCCGCCCCCGCCGGTCAGTGTCGCCAGTCGGCCGGCAAGGCCCAGCGTCGCCGGTGGGGTGAACTTCTGCAGGTTCGTCAGTTCATGAGCACCAATTGCATTCTGTATCGCCTTCGATTCCGCCGTAGCGAGTTGTACCGCCTGAAGTCGCTCGAGCGGGTCTTCAATGTGGGTGCCTAACGGAAATCTGAGGATTGAAATCGTATTGGTCGTGCTTGCGGCTCCTTCCAGACGGGTATTGACGGGTGCCATGCTCACCAGGGATTTTTCCGGTAGTTCGTCTTTTGCCTGCAAATAGCGGCGCATCGCGCCGCCGATCATTGCAAGCACCGCGTCGTTGATCGTCGCTCCCGGCACCGCGCCTGTGATCTGCTTCACGGTGGCGAGGTCCAGTGTCACCGAGTCCCAGACACGTTTGGCTGATTCGAGGCTTGATCGAGGCGTGCTGGGCCCGTGCAGCGGGGAAATCGCAAATGCAACAAAAAACGCCGCTGATCTCACGATGGGCGGCGTTTTTTTTATCGCAGTGTCAGGCCTGAACGACCAAGCGGCCAGCCAGCGCTGCCTGGCAAATAAAAAGTAGGGGCAGACCATTTAGCCGAGGAGGGTGACCGCCCGCACCGCTAAAAAATCCGACCTGCTCCTACGAAAACTGCAAATCGCCAAGAATCAGCCAACCGGTGACGAAAGTGTCTGCGGCCAGATCAGACGCACGGCCTCTCCCTCTGCGCGATAGGCATGGCAGGTACCGATAACCCAGGGCCTGGGCATCTGATAAGCAGGGTCATCGCAGCACTTTTGCTTCTGGGCCTCACGCTGCAGGAAAAAAGTGGTCTGGAAGGCCGTGGTCGCCATCGGTCCCAGAAGTTCGGTCAGATGCGTGCAGCCAAGGCTGCCACCCACCCGTTCCAACACACGCTTTTTGAAACCCGAGCCAATCTTCATGCCCACCAACTTCGTGTACACCGGGCTGATTTCGGCACAGTAGGGCGTAGGGCCAACGTCGGTATGGGCGGTGAGCGCGTGAATCACCAGGTCCAGGTCGATCGTCATGGTCAGACGCATCTGGTGGAAAGGCTCACCGGCCTGGACATATTTGAAAAAAATGTCGGAGTCATCGGCCTTGGTATCCAGTAACGTTCCCACGATGTCATACAGGCCATCACTGCGCTCATAACCGCTGCATACCACGTTGCGGGTATGCAGGAGCCTGCGTGTCGCGCGTTCGTTTATCTGCACTGTCATTACCGAAACCTTGTCATCGTTGTGAAAGCGCCAAACCGGCATTCGCGTTCAATTATTGGCTGTCGTCAGGATGAAAAAAACCACCTCTAGTGGGTTGGGGTCAGGATGCTCCATATCACTTAACCTGCGTTCCCAATGCCTGAATCACGCCAAAAACAAGAGGAGAGTGCTCATGCTGTCGGGTATCAAGGTGGTTGAAATCTGTGGGATCGGTCCCGGTCCTTTTTGTGCGATGCACCTGGCCGATCTCGGTGCGGACGTCATTGCGGTTGAGCGCGCCGATCAGGGCGCAGGTCGGGCGAACCTCGTCAATCGCGGCAAGCGATCCGTCGCTGCCGACCTGAAGACCGCCGAAGGTCGCGAACTGGTGTTGAAGCTGATCGAAGACGCGGACGTATTGATCGAGGGCATGCGCCCGGGAGTTATGGAGCGTCTGGGCCTTGGACCTGACGTGTGCCGCGCGCGTAATCCGCGCCTGGTGTTTGGCCGCATGACCGGCTGGGGTCAGGGTGGCCCGATGGCGCAGGCCGCGGGGCACGACAACAATTACATCTCGTTATCTGGCGCGCTGTACCACAACGGCACCGCTGCTGAGCCACCGAGCACCGCTATCACACTACTCGGCGACATCGGCGGTGGTGCGCTTTATCTGGCTGTCGGCCTGTTGGCCGGTGTGCTGAACGCACGCCAAACCGGGCAGGGGACGGTCGTGGACGCGGCGATCCTCGACGGTTCCGCGCACATGATGCAGTTGATGCTGTCGACCCGTAATGCCGGTTTCTTCGGCGAAGGTTTCAATCGCGGCAACAACCTGCATGACAGCTCACATTTCTACTCGACCTATCGCTGCGCCGATGGCGAATTCATAACCCTGGGTTCAATTGAGCCGCAGTTCTACGCGCTGTTGCTGGAAAAATTGGGCCTGCAGGACGATCCACGTTTCGCTCGCCAATGGGACGGCAAACGCTGGGGCGAAATGCATCAACATTTCACGGAACTGTTCCAGACCCGCACCCGAGATCAATGGTGTGAATTACTGGAGTACACCGACGTTTGCTTCTCCCCGGTGCTGAGTCCGGATGAAGCTGCGAAACACCCCCATAACGTGGCCCGCCAAGTGTATTTCGAGCGGGACAATATGCTGCAAACGGTGGCCGCGCCGCGCTTTGATGACCAGGTTGTAATACCTGGTCCGATTCCGCGATTTGGTGAGCATACCGATCAGGTAATGGCCGCGCTCGACGACGCTGCTGCATCGGTATGGCGTTGAATCTGACCCAGCATGGGAGTGTCGCTTTGCAGCGACAACTCTCCAGTATCAGCGGCGCGCCGCGCACAATTGATGGTGGCGTATTGTTTGGCAATACGCCTCGTCGCGTGTGGACTCAGTGGATGCAGCCCGATCAGGACAACCTGGTCAAGTTGGCTTCGCGCGTCCTGCTGGTTCAAGAGCAAAAGCGAAATATCCTGGTCATGGCGGGTAGCGAATCTCTGCTGGCGCCGCTGCCACGCACCTGCAACTGCCAGCCTCATGCTCCGAGCCTTTTGCATAATCTGGCCCGTCTGGGCCTGGGTGAAAACGATATCGATGTGGTGTTTTTCACCCATCTGCACACATGGCCTTCCCAGGACCTGTTGCGGGTTATCGAAGATGGTTTGGTGCAGCGCGTGCTGTTCCCTCGTGCCCATTACTTGACGGGCGAGAATCATTGGCGTCGGGCGCAACATCCTCACCCACATGACCGCAACCTGTTCGTTCGCTCGATTCTGCGCCAACTGGAGCACAGCGGGCGCTTGAAGCTGCTTCAGGCAGGGACGAATGCGGAGCTCGGTGCTGGGTGGCACTTGCATGAGAGTAACGGATACACCCTTGGCCAATTACTGCCGGAGATCAGCATGCCGGGTGGGCCGCTGTTGTTCGCTGGCGACCTGATCCCCGCGATCCGCTGGCTGGATCTATCCCTCACCGGTGGTTACGACCGTAACCCGGAATGCCTGATCGGTGAGAAGGAGCGCTTGCTTGATCATGTGATCGACCGTGGCGGTCGCTTGTTTCTGGCTCGCGACCAACAGGCTGCAGCGGTCAGGATTTTTCGTGATCGCCAATCGCGCTATTCCCCGTATGACCAACAATCTGCGTTGAGCCGCGAGGAGGTTTGACCGTCGAGGCCATCGGGTCGAAATCTTTCGACCCGATGGCCTCTCGGGACCGGGGCATCGCTTACAGCGCGCGCGCAATAATCTCTTTCATGATTTCACTGGTGCCGGCATAGATCCGCTGGACGCGGGCGTCGGCATACATGCGGGCGATCGGGTACTCCATCATGTAGCCATAACCGCCGAACAGTTGCAGGCACTCGTCGATGACCTTGCCTTGGGTTTCGGTCGTCCACAACTTGGCCTTCGAGGCGGTGACCGTGTCCATGGTGCCGTCGAGCATGCGCTGGATGCAGTTGTCGGTGAAAACCCGGGCGAGGGTGGCCTGGGTATCGGCTTCGGCCAGCTTGAAGCGGGTGTTCTGCAGGTCCAGCAATGGTTTGCCAAAAGCTTTGCGTTCACGCACGTATTCCACGGTCAGGCGCACCGCTCGTTCAATGGCCGCCGTGGAGCCAACTGCGCAACCGACGCGCTCATAGGCCAGGTCGGACATCAACTGGCGCATGCCCAAACCTTCTTCACCGCCGAGCAGGTTGGTCACGGGCACCCGTACACCGGCGAACGACAATTCGGCGGTATCGGCGTTGTGCTGGCCGAGTTTCTCCAGGCGTCGACCGACACTGAAGCCTGCCTTATCCCGGGTCTCGACAATGATCAGCGACATGCCTTTGCTACCTGCATTCGGATCGGTCTTGGTCACGACCACCACCAGGTCTGCCATCGAGCCATTGGAGATAAACGTTTTGGCACCGTCAATCACGTACTCGTTGCCTTCGCGTACGGCACGAGTGCGGATGCCCTGCAAGTCGGAACCGGCACCCGGTTCGGTCATGGCGATGGCACCGATCATCTCGCCCGAGGCCATTTTCGGCAGGTATAGGCGTTTCTGGTCTTCGGTGCCGTGATTGAGAATGTAGTGGGAGACGATGTGGTGCACCTGCACGCCAAAACCCCAGTCACCGACCGCTGCCTGCTCTTCGAAAAACACCGCCAGGTGTGCAAAGGTGCCGCCGCTGCCGCCGTATTCCTCCGGCATGTCCAGTGCCAGCAAGCCCAGTTCACCGGCCTTGTACCAGAGTTCGCGGTCGACGTGATGCTGCTTGTACCAACGCTCCTGATGGGGCACTACTTCTTCGGCGAAGAAGCGCCGCACGTTGTCGCGGAACAATTGCAGTTCAGGGTTCATCCAGGGAGAGGTATAGGTTTGGCTCATTTAAAGGTCACCTGAGTGTGTTGTGGGGAGGAGTTACCGGCGCTTGCTGGCCTGTTCTTCGCTGAATCTGGCGAAAACCGTCTGCATCTCTTCCGAGCGCGCCGCCAGCGCCTGGGTCCGGTTTTCAAGTTCGATGGCGGCGTGCAGGGAGGTTGCGTCGACGTTCGTCTGCAATCCCTGTTTGGTCAGGCGCATGGCAAACGCCGAGTTGCGGGCAATTTCCCGAGCCACCTGATAAGCGCTGTCGAGCAGTTCATCGGCCGTCACTACGTGGTTGACCAGGCCGATGCGCGCGGCCGCCTGCGCGTCGATGATGCGTCCGGTGAGCATGAGTTCACTGGCGGCCCCCAGGCCAACGATACGAGGCAACAGCCACGACATGCCGACATCGCACGAAGACAGCCCGAGACGAGTGAACGCCACGCCCATACGTGCCTGCTCGCTGGCCAGGCGGATATCGGCCACCAGTGCCAGGGCCAGTCCGCCGCCGGTTGCCGCGCCATTCACCGCCGCAATCAGCGGCTTGGGCATCAAGCGCAAGGCAGTGATCGTGCTGCCGGCCAACTCCTGGATGGTCATGTACTGCTCGATGCTCAAGCGCGAGAGCTGGCCGGCCACTTCCAGGTCCAGGCCCGCACAGAAACCGCGGCCTGCACCGGTCAGTATCATTGCGCGCACCTGCGGATCCGCCTCGGCAACCACCGCCAGTCGCTTGAGTTCGGTGAACATTTCCAGGTCGATGCTGTTCAGGCTTTCCGGGCGGGCCAGGGTGACGAGGGCAATGCCATCCACGTCCGGACCGGTTATCTGCAGGCGTGTGAATAGCGTCTGGGCGAGTGATTCGCTCATGGCAGGTGTCTCCAAGGGGATGATCGGCAGCGTAAAAAAAAAGCATCGGCGGCGATCGCACACCGATGCAAAGGGGAAGTCAGTGGGTCGTCAGCCCTTTGCCCGAGGCTTAGTCAATTTTTTCCACATCATTGAGCACCCAGCTGCGGTCAATCATTGCCTGCTTGGGACCGTAGATGCGGAAGAGGGTGAAGAAACGTTGGCCCGGCTGGGTGCTGATCCAGTTGCTCTCATGGCCGGGCGGGGCTTCAGGCGCGAAGTACAGATCCACCGTGCCATCGACGTTGCGCTTGAGTTGCTGGTCGTAGGAGTCGAGACCGACCACCCGGGCCTGGCGGATGAACCCACCGGTGCTGACGTCATAGGCATCCACCGACCAGAAATCATTGGCCGGTACGTCGGCCGGGACCCGCAGGCGGTAGCTGTGATTGCCGTCCAGTGGTTGCCCGGTCGCGGTTGCGTAGGACTTCATGTAGACCTGGACACCCGGGGGCACGATGGGCCCAAACATCGCAAACCAGGCGTAGGCACGCTCATCGAGCAATACGCTCTGCCCGGGCTGGACGAAAGTCAGCCTGGTAGCCAGCGTGGTCTTGGGATCGGCCAATGACCGCCACTGACGTTGCTCGCCCCAGATCGGCACCCCCGACTGCTCGTAACCGCTCATGAGGTAAAACTGCGCCTGTTTTGCTTGCTGACTGAGCACTTGGCGCCGCTGGCTGTCGGGGTTGTAAGACATCCCTTTGCCAATGTCCAGGGAACGCAACTGCCCCATGATCGCCAGGTCTCGCTCCTGAACTGGCTCTTCGGCGACCATTCTGGCAATGGCGTCATAGAAGCTGTCGTCAAATTTGGCGATGCCTTCATAAACCTTGTCAGCCATGTCGATGTAGCGATTCGCCGGTTCATTGCCGGCACTCGCCAACGGGTAGACTTTCAAGTTCTTGAGGTAGTCGACACCTGCAGCCAGGTCCTGTTTGTCAACGGTTTTGGTGATCACCCGAAGCAGGCTGTAGTTGTTGAAGGTATTGCTTTGCACAGGGATGTAGCCTGCCGGGACTTGCCCCTGGTAGCCCGGTGGCAGCATCAGGTATTTGCCGCCTTTTCCCTGGTCCTGGCCCTTGTTGCCAACATTCAGCAGGGGCGTCGTCCAGGCGTCGATTAATGTCCCGTACAGCCCCGCCTGGCGGGTGGCCGGGATGTCTACGACCACCGGCCCGTCCTTGAGGTTGACGAAGAACATCACGTACAGCGTCGAATGGTTGGGCGTGGTGGTCTGGTTGCGCCAGTCCGAAGGACGGGACCAGAACATGATGTCGTTGTACTGCGCACCGGCATCGCGGAAATAGGCCTGGCGCATGGCATCGAAATTCACCAGCGGCATGCCCCACACCGCTGCTTCAAAGGCCCGCCCTGCAACGACCTGTGCTTCCAGTTGCTGCTTGTCGGAGGCAGGTGCCGTCTGCAATACGGCGATCAACAAGGCGCTCAACAACGCCGCGGCACACAGCTTCGCTTTGTTTGTTTCAGGCGTGTTTATTCTTGTCATGATTGGCATCGACCCAAAGATGATTGCATCAGCGATGAGCTGCCCCTTGGCATGCAAGGGGCAGGGGGATCAGGCGATGTTGCGCTTGCGGTCACCCCAGAAAGGCTGACGCAATTCGGTCTTGAGCACTTTGCCTACACTGGACAGCGGCAAGGCTTCACGGAACTCGACGCTGCGCGGGCATTTGTAGCCGGCGATGCGTTCGCGGCAGTGGGCGATGATGTCTTCGCCGGTGGCAGCTTCGCCTGGTTTGAGCACGATCACTGCATGCACCGTTTCGCCCCATTTGGCACAGGGTATACCGATGGCAGCGATCTGCGCGACGGCGGGGTGGCTGGCGATGGCGGTTTCAACTTCGGCCGAATAGATGTTTTCACCACCGCTGACAATCATGTCCTTCAGCCGATCGCACACGTAGATGAAGCCGTCTTCGTCCATGTAGCCACCGTCGCCGGTGTGCATCCAGCCGTTGCGCAGCGCTTCAGCGGTCTCTTGCGGCTTGTTCAGGTAGCCGAGCATGACGTTCGGACCGCGCACGATGATTTCCCCCACAGTGCCGCGTGGAACCTCGTTGTCATGGACATCGACAATACGCACTTCGACGCAAATGGCAGGGCGGCCTGCGGAATACATCTTGCCGCTGTCGTGGTGTGCCTGACAGTGATACTCGGCCGAAAGGGAAGTGGCCATGGGCGCCAGTTCGGTCATGCCATAACCCTGGAAGAAGCCGGCGGCGGGGAATGCCTCCCGGGCTCGATCAAGCAGGACAGGGGTAATGGGCGATGCGCCATAACCGATGGCCGTCAGCGAGCCCAGCTCAAGGCTCGCCAACTGCGGGTGTTTGTCCCGGCAATCCAGAAGCATCTGGATCATGGTCGGGGCCAACAGAATTTCGCTGATGCGCTCATGTTCGATGGTTTCCAGTACCATCTGCGGAATGAAGGAGGGCAGGACGACGTGGGTGCCCCCACTTAAGAACAACGCCGTCATGGCGGCGAAGTCGGCCAGGTGAAACATGGGCATGACATGCAGGAACACCGCATCGGCGCCATAGGTCCCCATGTTCAAGGTGGCCATTGCGGAAAATGCAACGTTGCTGTGGCTGAGCATCACGCCCTTGGGAAATCCGGTGGTGCCGCCGGTATAAAAAATCCCCAGCATCTCATCACCGCAACGCCGCGCATCTTCGATCGGATGGGCGACATCCAGCAGCGCCTCGTAGTTGAGCATCCCGCTCGGCGTCTCGCCTTCGCCGGCGTAAATCACCGTACGAATGGTTTTGGCCTCGGCTGCGATTCTGCTGCCCAACGCCTTGAACGTATCGTCGACGATCAGCACCGTGGTCTCTGAATCGTCCAGCGAATAGATAATTTCCGCCGCACTCCAGCGAATGTTCACCGGGTTGAGTACGGCATCGGCCCATGGCACACCCAGGTAGTACTCGATGTAGCGCTGTGAGTTGAGCGAAAGCATGGCAACGCGATCGCCGCGGTTCACACCCAGTCCCTGGAGGACGCACGCCAGGCGCGCAACGCGGTCGCCCAGTTGGGCGTAAGTGATGCTGCGACCCTCAAACCGCACGGCGGTGGCGTCCGGCCTGGCTTGCAAGTGCCGATGCAATCCTTGAGTGATGTACATGGGGAGACTCCAGAATTTTATTTTTATCGTTGATCGTGTAGTCACATCCGGTACGCCGCGGCCACAGGCAGCCGCGCGCGTACCGGCAAGAAAATCGTTACTGCGTCAGAGTGAACGCCCCACCAGCTCGCGCTGGATTTCGTTGGCGCCACCGTAGATGCGCGCTACCCGGGCATCGGCCCACATGCGGGCAATCGGGTATTCGTTCATGTAGCCGTAGCCGCCGAAGAACTGCAGGCAGCGGTCCAGGACCTCGCTGTTACGCTCGGTCAACCAGAACTTGCCCATGGACGCGGTGGCGGAATCGAGCTTGCCGTCGGCCCATTGCTGGATCAGGTAGTCACAGAAGGTCCGCGAGGCCAGTACCGTGGCTTTGACGTCCGCGAGCGTGAAGCGGGTGTTCTGGTACTCCAGAACGGTCTTGCCGAACACGGTACGTTCCTTGGTGTATTCCAGGGTCAGCGCCAGGGCCCGTTCCATCTGTGCCGCCGCACAAATCGCGATTTGCGCGCGCTCGTAAGGCAGTTGCTTCATCAGTGTATAGAAACCTTTGCCTTCGACGCCGCCAAGTAGACATTCGGCTGAGACCTCGACATCGTCGAAGAACATTTCCGAGGTGTCGGAGGACTGCAGGCCGACTTTGTCCAGGCACTGGCCACGACGAAAACCCGGCAGTCTGGTATCGACCAGAAAGATCGAAATGCCCTTGGAACCGGCACTCAGGTCGGTTTTCGCCACCACGGCGACCATGTCGCTGAGCTGGCCGTTGGTGATGAAGGTCTTGGCGCCGTTGATGATGTACTTGTCGCCTTGTTTGACCGCCCGCGTGCGAACCGCCTGCAGGTCGGAGCCGGTGCCCGGTTCGGTCATGGCAACGGAGCAGATCACTTCACCCGAGGCGATTTTCGGTAACCAGTGCAGCTTCTGCTCTTCGGTGCCGTCATCGAGGATGTAGTGGCCGACGATGTGGTTGATGCCAAGGGAAATCCCGCTGACACCGGCATAATTTAGCTCGTTGACCACGGCGGCGACGTGGGCCGGCGTGCCGCCGGCGCCACCGTATTCAACCGGCACGTCAGGCAGGATCATGCCCATTTCACCGCAGGCCAGCCACGACTCGCGGTCGGCCTGATGCTGCTGGCGCCACTTTTCTTCGCGCGGGGCCAGGCTCTGGGTCACAAAACGACGAATGCTATCGGCGAAGGGTTGTACGTCTTCGTCCATCCACGGCGAACGATAATTTTCCAGCATGGCGTGTACCTCGGGTTCATCGAAAGTTCAGGGTCCGTTCGCCCTCGCACCGGAGCAGGGGCGAACGGGAAACGGCGAGCTTAGAGGCTGCCCATGCCGCCGCCGCAGACCAGGGTCTGGCCGGAGACGTAGTTGGCTTCCGGCAGGCACAGCATCACCACCGAACCTGCGGCTTCGTCCGCGGTACCCGGGCGGCCCAGCGGGATGTTCTGGCTGGCGCCATCAATCATCGCCTGTTGGACGCCGACCTTGATTTCGCGACCTTCGATGTTCACGGTCTTGCTCTCGGTGCCGGCCAGTGCCTGGGTCAGGCGGGTATCGATGAAGCCGAACGCCACGGAGTTGACGCAAACCTTCATGCGGCCCCACTCGCGGGCCAGGGTCTTGGTCATGCCGAGGATGCCGGCCTTGGCCGAGGAGTAGTTGGTCTGACCGGCGTTGCCACCTGCAGCCACAGAGGAGATGTTGATGACCTTGCGGAACACTTCCTTGCCTTCGGCGGCTTCTTTCTTCGCCTGGGCACTGATGACCGGCTGGGCGGCGCGCAGGATGCGGAAAGGTGCGGTCAAGTGGCAGTCGAGGATGGCGTACCACTGTTCGTCGGTCATCTTCTGGATCACGTTGTCCCAGGTGTAGCCGGCGTTGTTGATGATGATGTCGATGGCGCCGTAGTTCTGAACGGCGGTTTGCACAAAACGATCGGCAAAATCAGCGGCGGTCACGCTGCCCACACAAGCCACGGCTTCGCCGCCGGCGTTGCGGATTTCTGCAACCACTTCTTCGGCTGGAGCGGCGTCGAGGTCATTGACCACCACGCGAGCGCCGTAAGCGGCCAGTTGCAGAGCGACGCTGCGACCGATACCACGGCCGGAACCGGTGACCAATGCGACTTTACCTTCAAGCTTTTTCATTGTGCTTAACCTTCTATTGTTGTTGGTTGGAGGAGGGGATCAGCGCAGCGCTACGATGGCTTCGCCGACGAGTTTGTCTTCGCCATATTGATTGGCGCAGCGGATCGACAGGCGAACGCGTTTTTCGCCATCGGCTTCGAATTTCTCGACCACCTGGCCGGTGCAGGTCGGCACGTGGCCCAACTGAGTAATGCCGGTGAAGCGGATCGACAGCTTGCGCACCTGCTGCTGTGGTACCCACCGGGTCAGCAGACGGCCCAGATAGGCGGCGGACAACATGCCGTGGGCGAACACATCGGGCATGCGCGCCTTGCGGGCGAAATCGAGGTCGATGTGGATCGGGTTATGGTCGCCGGAAGCGCCGCAGTACAGCGCCAGCGTGGTGCGGTTGACCGGTTGCAGCTTGAGCAGCGGGATTTCGTCGCCAACCTGGATATCGGAGTATTGAACGGTAGTCATCGACGGTTCCTTAACGCTGTACGAGAGAGCAACGGAGATCGGCGATGTGCTCGCCATCCTGGTTGGTGACGCGGACTTCGTTGACCACGAATTGCAAACGGCCACCCGCTTTTTCGTAGACATCGACAATCTTGCTGTCGAAGGTCAACACATCGCCTGCAACCGCTGGCTTGTGGTACTCGAACGACTGCTCGGCGTGCAGGATGCGGCCCAGGTCGAATTCATAGATCCGCAGTTGCGCTTCGATATCGCGGCCTTCGCCACTGAGGCACACCAGGAAGGTCGGCGGTACCGGCAGCGATTTGTAGCCGGCTGCCTTGGCGGCGGCTTCATCGGTGTACACCGGGTCGGTTTCGCCAATGGCCTTGGCGAAGAAACGCAGGCGGCCTTTTTCGACTTCGGCGGTGGTTACGCCGAGCGAACGACCGATCAGACTCTTGTCTGCCATCTCAGTTGATTCCTATCAGTAGTCGGGAAAACGCGCCGGAAACCCGACGCGCATCATTTATCAGCCGCGGCCGAACAGGGTGACGATGCAGGCGCCGCCCAGGCCGAGGTTGTGTTGCAGGGCGAGGTTCACGCCCTCGACCTGGCGCGCTTCGGCGGTGCCGCGCAGCTGATGAGTCAGCTCGTAGCACTGCGCCAGGCCGGTTGCGCCCAGTGGGTGGCCCTTGGAAAGCAGACCGCCGGACGGGTTGGTGACGACCTGTCCGCCGTAGGTGTTGTTGCCATCGAGGATGAATTGCTCGGCTTCGCCGACCGGGCACAGGCCCAGGGATTCGTAGGTGAGCAATTCGTTGTGGGCAAAGCAGTCGTGCATTTCCGCCACACGGATGTCCCGTGGATCGACGCCGGCCTTTTCATAGACTTCTTTGGCCGCGCGCTGGGCCATGTCGAAACCGACCATCTGGATCATCGACGGCGGATCGAAAGCGACCGGCTTATCGGTGGTCAGCGATTGGGCCAGGATGACCACGTCAGTGCGCAGGCCATGTTTTTTCGCAAAGGCTTCGGTGCAGACGATTGCGGCAGCGGCGCCGCAAGTAGGTGGGCATGCCATGAGGCGAGTCATCACCCCTGGCCAGATCACCTGATCGTTCATCACGTCTTCGGTGGTTACGACCTTGCGGAACATCGCCAACGGGTTGTTCGCGGCGTGACGGCTGGCCTTGGCGCGAATGGCGGCGAAGGTGCTCATCTGCGTGCCGTACTTTTCCATGTGCTCGCGGCCCGCGCCGCCGAACATTTTCAAGGCCATCGGCAGTTCCGCCGCATCGGAGGCCAACTGGTCGACGATGGCGATGCTCTTGCCCATCGGGCCGGGGCGATCGTCCCAATGGCTCTTGAGCGCACCGGCCTGCATCTGTTCGAAGCCCATGGCCAATGCGCATTCCACCGCACCGCTTTCCACCGCCTGGCGTGCCAGGAACAACGCGCTGGAGCCGGTCGAACAGTTGTTGTTGACGTTGATCACCGGGATGCCGCTCATGCCGACGTCATACAACGCCGCCTGGCCACAGGTGGAATCGCCGTACACATAGCCCACGTAAGCCTGCTGGATCAGCCCGTAGTCCAGGCCGGCATCCTTGAGCGCCAGGCGCACCGCTTGCGAGCCCATTTCAATGTAAGTCCCGCTGGTGCCCGGCTTGACGAAGGGAATCATGCCGACGCCGGCCACGTAGATTTTCTGCGACATCTCAAACTCCATGCTCAATTGATGATGCTTCGCCACGAACACTTGGCGAGGCGTCAGCGGCAGTGGATGCCGCCACACTTCAAATGTGACTGAACACGTCAGGGGCGTAACCCGGTCAGGATGGGTGGGGCGAGAGGGCGGGGAGCGCAGGTGGTGCCAATACGTAGTGGGTGGTTAGGTGGGCGAACGCCTTGTAATAACCTTTTTGCCGAGTGTCTGCGTGTACGGCGGGCGCATTCTTTATCGGAGCATCCATGACTCTTCTTCAAAGCACGCTTCTTCAAGACAAGGTCGCGATCATCACCGGCGGCGCCTCCGGCATCGGTCGCGTCACAGCTGAGCTGTTTGTGAAAGAGGGCGCCAGCGTGGTGATCGCCGACATGGCCAGGAAGGAAGGCAATGAACTGGTCGAACAGATCAAGGGGCAAGGTGGCGAGGCATTCTTTCAATACCTCGACGTGTGCAACGAACGCGATTGTGCGGCCTTGATCGACACCACGCTGCAGCGCTATGGGCAACTGGACATTGCCTTCAACAACGCCGGCATCTTTGCCACGCCGGCACTCACAGAGGATCAGGGACTGGGTCTCTGGCGGCGCGTCCTCGACGTCAACCTCACCGGGGTCTTCAACTGCATGGTCCATGAGCTACGCGCCATGAAGAGCCGTGGCGGCTCGATCATCAACACCGCGTCGATCGCCGGCCTCTCCGGCACACCGGGCAGTTCGGCTTATTGCGCCTCTAAGCATGGCGTGATCGGTCTGACCAAAAGTGCTGCGCTCGAATACGGCAAACAAGGGATCCGCATCAACGCACTTTGCCCGGGCCTGGTGGCGACGCCCATGACCCAGGGCCCGGAAAGCAGCTTCAGCAACAGGATGATCGACATGGCCGTCAACAATGCCGCACTGCGTCGACAGGCCGAGCCTGAAGAACTGGCGCAGATGGCGCTGTGGCTCGCGTCGGACAAATCCTCCTACGTCACCGGTGCGCAGTTCGTCGTCGATGGCGGCGCCACCGCGTAAAGCAAATGGTTTCCCAACAAAAACAATTCGGAAAGGAGTTTTAGATGAGCCTTTTGCAAGGCAAGGTCGCCATTGTCACCGGTGGTGCATCGGGTATCGGCAAAGCCACGGCGTTGAGGTTTGCCGATGAGGGTGCCCAGGTCATGGTCGCCGACACCAATGAGGCCTCGGGCCAGGCGGTGGTCAAGCTGATCACCCAGACGGGCGGACAGGCGTACTTCCAGCAGGTCGATGTACGCAGCGATGCGCAGTGCGCGCTTCTGGTCACTGCAACCCTGGCCCGTTTCGGCCAGCTCGATATCGCCTTCAACAATGCCGGCATCAGCGGCACCCCTGCATTGACGGAAGAGCAGGGCCTGGAGCAATGGCGGCTGGTGCTGGACGTGAATCTGACCGGGGTCTTCAACTGCATGGTGCATCAGTTGCGTGCGATGAAGGCCAAGGGTGGATCGATCATCAATACCGCCTCGATCATGGGCCTGCAGGGGACGCCGGGGGCTGCCGCCTACAGCGCTTCCAAGCACGGCGTGATCGGCCTGACCCGCAGTGCTGCGATGGAATATGGCAAGTACGGCATCCGCATCAACGCGCTATGCCCAGGCTATGTCACGACGCCAATGACCGTCGGCCCTGAAAGCGAATTCAACGGCAAAGTGCTCGAGCACGCCGTTAAGACCACGGCCTTGCGCCGTCTTGGCGAGCCACAGGAACAGGCCGAAATGGTGTTGTGGCTGGCTTCGGACGAGGCCTCCTATGTCACCGGTGCGCATTTTGTCGTCGATGGCGGCGCCACTGCTTAATTCCCATGCCTGACGGAGGTTTCATGCACTACGCACATTACAAATTCATCGCATTTGAACTGGACACTGGCGTGTTGACCATGCGTCTGAACCGGCCCGAGGCGATGAACGCCATCAACGCCGGCCTGCACGAAGAGTTGTCCCGGGTGTTTGCCGAGATCGCCAGCGACCGCGAGGTGCATGCCGTGGTCCTGACCGGCGAAGGACGCGGTTTCTGTGGCGGCGGCGACCTGAGCTGGTTCCGCGACATCACCCCCGAAGGGGTCGACAAGTTGTTCCGCGAAGCACGCAAGCTGATCATCGACCTGCTGGAACTGCCGCAGCCGATCATTGCCGCCATCAACGGTCCTGCGGCCGGGCTGGGTGCGACCCTTGCGTTGTTCTGCGACATCATCTATGCCGCCGAGTCAGCCAAAATCGCCGATCCGCACGTACGTATCGGTGTGGCCGCGGGGGATGGCGGTGCTGCGATCTGGCCGTGGCTGGTTGGCCCGGCGCGGGCCAAGCAGTATCTGCTCACCGGTGACAGCCTTTCGGCCACCGAAGCCGAGCGCATCGGTCTGATCAACGAGGTCGTGCCTGGCGATGTGGTGCTGGAGCGTGCCATGGCAATGGCCCGTCGCATGGCCGACGGACCGCGCCTGGCCATTGCTGCCAGCAAGGCGTCGGTCAACAAGATTCTGCGCGATACGGTGAACCTGGTGCTGGACACCTCGCTAGCGCTGGAGAAGGAAAACTTCTACAGCGTCGATCACAAGGAAGCGATCAAGGCCTTCCTGGAAAAACGTCCGCCGGTCTACCTGGGTCGCTGAGGTCATTGATCCTTGTAGGAGCGGGATTGCTCGCGATAGGGCGGTCACATTCAACATCCCTGTTGACTGACACTCCGTCATCGCGAGCAGCTCGCTCCCACAGGGCCGATTCCTTCAGTTATGGCATTTCAGGTTTGTTGGAGCGCTTGCGGGCGATGATGATCGCTTCGTAGCGGCTGGATACGCCGAACTTCATGAAGATATTGCGCAGGTTCCACTTGACCGTCTGATCACTGATATTGAGCGTTCGGGCGATGCGTTTGTTGGGCATCGATTGCTCAAGCAAGGCGAGGATATCTTCTTCCCGTTTGGTCAGCGCGACGCCATCGGCAGAAATGGCACCTGGCGAACCCTGACCCTCACGACCATCAGATGAAAGCTGCGTTTCCAGTACCTGAGCACAAAGCTGCTTTTGATAGGCTTCGATAGCCTTGCTTTCGAACGTTTCGAGCTTCGCCATCGCCTGGCACAACTCTTCACCTTCATCCAGAAATGTGCGCACCAGACCGAGACGGTATCCCAGCGCCAGAGCTTCCTTGAGGCAGGCCTGCGCTTGCGCCTCATCGTCAAGGTCAATCAGAACCAAGGCCTTGAGCAGGTTGGCCTTGACCAGCAACTGACCCCGTCCAAGTAATTGTCCAATGTTGAATACCAAATCGAGTGCCTGAAGCGCTTGGTCAGGCAGGTGGCTGGCGCGCGCCATCCGTGCGCGAGACAGTGCCGAAATGGCACAAATTTCTCGATCTCTAGCCTTTTCTCCCGAGTGCTGACCCGCGAGCTCATCGAGCTCAGCTTGCAGCATTTGCCCATGCCGCCAGTCACCCCGTTGCCAGTCTTCGCTCATCAGCTCAATGCGGATCTGCTCTGCCAACATCAAGGCAATACCACGATCGAGTTTTCGTGCACGAAAGTGCTCGGCTCTTTTGCCCAGATATTCGAGTGCGGCGCGGGGTGTTTCCTGCAGCAACTGCAAGCGTGCATAGATCAATGCGGCGCTGTAAGTACAAGCCGGTACCGAAAAGCTCAGGACGTCCAGACGGTTCGCCAACGTTTCACGGGCGTCGTCGATACGGTCTTGCTCATAGCGCACCTCTGCCATGAGCGCGGCACAGGTGCAGGCACTGATCGAGCGTCGGCCATAGGCGACTTCAGCCTGGGCGAGGAGGGGGGCGGCATGGCGTTCGGTTTCCAGTACATTGCCTTCGAGCAACGTGGCGACAGCCATGGAACTGCGGGCGATCCACAGCGGTTCTTCAGTGCCGGTGAAATTGATTGACCGGTAGGTGGCGCGGGCCAGGGCATAGTTACCGACCATGGCCTGATTGCCGATGATCAGACCCAGACGAAAGTGTTCCAGCAGCGGATTGCGCAAGGGCGAATCCATGATCGGCGCAATGGCCTGCAGGCTGCGCTCGGAATCATCTTGCTGACCCGCAATCATGCCCTTCACCAGACAAATCTGGGCGGCATACCTGTCCCCGCACGATGCTTCGAGCAGTTCGAGCCAGCGCACGCCTTGATCAATGCGAGCAGTCAATGCATAACCCCAGACACCGAAAATCACCAGGCGCGGATGGCGCATGAGCAAATCCTGCGGCACCTTTTCGATCCAGCGCAGGAAGGTGCCGAGGTGGCTGATGTTGCTCAACGGATGCAGCGAATGCTCCAACAGTTGCACAACTGCGTCGAAATCCTCGCTGAGCAGGGCATGACGCAGGGCCTCCATGACCAACTCCTGATCACCGAACCATTGCGCTGCACGCTGATGAAGCTTGCGCACATCAGTTGCGCTTTGCAGGAGCTGCTGGTTAAGGAACTCGGCGAACATGGGGTGCAGGCGATACCACTGGTATCGATCCTCCATGTCCACGGGGAGCAAAAACAGGTTGAGCGCTTCGATGGTCGAAATCAGCTGCGGCGCTTCAGGACACTCGGTCAAATGGGCGGCCAGGTCGGCATTGAAGCGCCGCAGGATGGAAACCTTTTGCAGGAACTCGATCAGGCCCTCGGGCAAGTTGGCGATGACGTCCTCTGACAGATAAGCGCTCAGGTCTGCGCTATTGGGTGCCAGCGCACTCAATCCCGTGCGTTTGCGCGGTGTGGACTTGAGCGAGATCGATACCAGCTGCAGGCCGATCGGCCAGCCATCGGTCTGGGCATGGATGGCGTGAGCGGCGTCGAGGTCGATGTCCGCATCCAGGTGTGTCTTGAGAAAGGCCAATGACTCCCTGAAGTTGAATGACAGTTCGTTGCCGCCGATTTCACACAATTGCCCCATGGCCCGCAGCCGGCCGAGCAGCAGAGCAGGGGCGATCCGCGAAGCAATGATGAAATGCAGGTGGGGCGGCGCATTGTCGATCAGGGTTTGCATGAGCTGGTTGATACGCGGATCAACGACATGATGAAAGTCGTCGATGATCAGGTACAGCTCGGTGTTCAACCTGGCCAGGGAGTTGATCAGTGCCGAGCCGATGGCCAGCATGCCTTCGCTGCCACCGCTGTCGCCCAACAGCAACAGATCATCCTCAAGCGGCAGCCCTACCTGCTGAAAGGCGCCGATCAGGCTGGCGGAAAACAGCGTGAAGGCACCGTCATCGGGCGTCAGTGACAACCAGCAAACGGTGGCACCTTCCTTGATCAAATCCAGGCGCCACTGCGCCAGCAAGGTGGTTTTGCCAAATCCGGCACCGCCGCAAATGATGGAAACCTTGCTGTTGTGGGTCTGGTGAAGCTGTGTGCCCAGGTCTTCACGCACGACATTCTGGGCGGAGAGCCTTGGCGGGGCGAACTTGGTAGTAACCAGCAGAGAAGTCGACTTCATCTATTCGAGGATTCTTTTGTTCTTGTTATTGGCAAGTATGGGGCACTGACACCCACCTTTCCCACCCCATTACGGGCGGGTCCATTCGGATGCGCGATCGGTTAATTTTGGGCTTTCATCGATGCTGAAGAACCCAAGTTGAAGATCCCACAACTCACCGACATTCAGCGACTGTCAATCGACAGCATGCGCACTTTTGTTCAGCAGGACGTCAAGCCGAACGAATCACTGCTTCGTTTTGGCACGCCATCGCGTGAGCAGGTACTGGAATTGACCCAGGCGGTCGCGGAGTTCGGGTTGCCCGGAATTGCCGTGCCCAAGGCGTTCGGCGGCTCGGGAATGGACTGGGTGATTCAGGCCAGGCTGTTCGAGGAGCTGGTCAAAGGCAGTGTCGAATTGGCTACCGTGGTGCTGGTGAACATGGTTGCGGTAGAGCTGTTGATGAGTCAGCCAGCGCTGTGCGGTCAATATTTGCCAGATCTGCTTGCAGGTCGCAGCATTGCCGGCCTCGGCTCGATGCTAGCCGATACTGTGCAGGGCAAGGCTCTGCATGCGCAACGCAAAGGCGGGCATCTGCTCCTCAACGGCAATATCGAGGCAGTGACCAATGGCCAATGGGCCGACTTTCTGATCAGTACCGCCACGCTGGACAAGCACGAATCCTGCTTTGTATTGCTGGATAAACGCCGTGATCGCTATGAAACCCGCCTTGTGTTCCGGGATAACTACGTGGTTAACGCACGCGTTCAGGTGACTGGTACCCACCTGTCCGAGGATTTTCGTCTTGGGGAGACCGGGGCCGGTTCGCAGTTGTCGCGCAGGCTGCTCGACTTCCTTCGGCTTCACGAGGGCATTGCCCGGGTCGCGCAGGGGCAGGGCATTCTGGACGCTGCACTGGCCGAACAGACAAACCCGATAACGGCTCCCAAACCCACCGCTGGTGAACAATTGATCAGCCTGCACCTGGCTGAAATGATCACCCAGTTGGAGTCGGCCCGCTTGATGTGTCATCACGGCCTGGTCCTGGCCCAGGACGGGCAAGACTGTGAAATGGAGTCGAGCATGGCCAGGTTTCTGGCACAGGGGGCGGTGGAGCGGGTCGAGCGGCATGCCGCGTGGGTGCAGGGTTGCGAAGGCGAGCGACGCCCATCCACCCCCTTGCATTTGCGCCCGCTGGCGTCCGGCAGGGCGGGCGCGGATGTTCGCTCGATCGTAAGTCATTGGGTCCGTTAAAACCTGCCCGATCCCCCCTGTAGGAGCTGCCGAAGGCTGCGATCTTTTGATCTTGTTTTTTACAAGCAAGATCAAAAGATCGCAGCCTTCGGCAGCTCCTACAGGGGTCAGTGTTTTTTCTGAATTTTCATTTTTTCAGCCTCGGCTGGCCGTCTCCATGCGGCCGGCCGTTTTGTGCTGCGTGCGGTTTGTGCACGGCGGCATGGGTTGGCTGGCACACCACCCATTTCTGGCTGGGCCCCACCTGCCGCTAGTGGGTGGTTTCAGCGCCGCCCCAAGCCCTTAGGCTGGGTTCAAGGGGATTGTCCCCTTGGCAAGGCCATTCCAAACAACGAATAAGAAAGTGCTCTGCACAACATGGAGGGGTAATGAAGTCTGCTCACCTTTGGGTACGAGAAGGCCAGTTCCAGAAGGCTGTCCTCGGTATCGCTGTCACCGCCATTTCCTCAGGCATGCTGCAGAACGCCAGTGCGACTTCCATCGATACCGGCAACCCGGATATACAAGTGCGTTGGGATAACACCATCCGATACAACCTCGGTTACCGGGTGGAATCCCAGGATGACACCATTATCGGCAACCCGAATTTCGATGACGGTGATCGCAACTTTGACAAAGGTCTGGTCAGCAATCGCCTGGACCTGTTGAGCGAGGCGGATATCGTCTTCAATCAACGCTACGGTGCGCGCGTCAGCGCTGCTGCATGGTATGACCAGGCTTACGAGAACCTGGACAACGATAGTGTTGCCACCTCCAACCACGTATCCAACGGTCAACCGGCCCTCGGTCTGAGTCGTTACGCGGATCGTTATTACCACGGGCCGTCGGGAGAAATCCTCGATGCCTTCGTGTTTGGCCAGTTCGATGTCAGCGACGTGCAGCTCAACGGCAAGCTGGGTCAACATTCCCTGGCCTGGGGTGAAGCACTGCTGACAGGCGGGGCGATCCATGGCGTCTCCTACAGCCAGAACTCCCTGGACCTGGGCAAGGCCCAGGCGTCGCCGGGTATCGAGGCCAAGGAGTTGTATCGCCCGCAACCGCAGATTTCGATGCAGGCACAGTTGACCCCGGAGTTCTCGCTGGCCGCGCAGTACTTTTTCGACTGGGAACGCATGCAAATCCCGGAAGCCGGCACCTATTTCGGTGGTCAGGACATTGTCAACGAAGGCGCTGAAAGCCTTGTCGCCCGCCCGGGCGTGCCAGGTGTGCGGCTATTTCGTGGACCGGACATCATCAAGGAAGAGCATGGCGACTACGGCCTGGCCGCGCGCTGGCGGCCAGCGTGGCTGGATGGAACCCTGGGTTTCTACTACCGCAACTTCACCGACAAATTGCCCCAGGTTTATCAGCAGGCCTCCACCCGCCGGTTCGGCCTGGCCTATGGCGACGATATCGATATGTATGGCCTGAGCCTGTCCACCGTGGTGGGTGGCCTGAGCATCGGTGCCGATCTCAACTATCGCAAGAACATGCCATTGGTGAGCGCCGTAGCGGCGCTACCGGGCGGTGCCTTGCCTGACGATACGCCAGGCGCACGCGGCAATACCGTGCACGGCCTGGTCAATGCCGTCGGCACCTTGTCGAACACGCCATTATTCGACTCCGCTTCCTACGCCGGCGAACTGACCTGGAACACCTGGACGGCCGTCACCGAACACAAGGATCTGTTCAAAGGCAACGACACCTACCATTCCGTCGACAAGCCAGACAAAAACGCCATCGCGATGGGACTGAACTTCACGCCGACCTGGTACCAGGTATTCCCCGGCGGTGACCTCTCGCTGCCGCTGAGCTACTCCCAGGGACTGCGCGGCAACTCGGTGGTGACCCTGGGCGGCAACGAAGGCACCGGCAGCTATTCGGTGGGCCTGGGCTTGGACTATCTCTCGCAATACCGGTTCGACCTGAAATACGTCGACTTCTTCGGTGACGTCGACAAAGACGTTAACAACGTGGTGTCCGTTGCCAACGGCACCTCGGCGATCCTCAAGGACCGTGGCCTCATCACTTTCACCTTCAAGACCACCATCTGAAGCGAGAACAATGACATGAACACATCACATACAGTGCTCGTTGCCAGCCTTCTGTCGCTGTTTGGCAGTGTCGCCATGGCGGCGCCCGACTACAGCCAACTGGGCAAAAGCCTGACCGCCATGGGCGCGCAACAAAGCGGCAATCAGGATGGCAGCATCCCGGCATACACCGGCGGCCTGACGACAGTACCCGCCGGCTTCGATAAAAACAGCTTTGTGCGTCCAGACCCCTTCGCCAACGAAAAGCCGCTGTTTTCGATTGATCAGAAGAACGTCAGCCAGTACGCCGACAAGCTAACGGCGGGCACGGTGGCCCTGATCAAGCGCTATCCGAGCTTCCGAGTCGATATCTACCCCACTCACCGCACCGCGACCTCGCCTCAGTGGGTGCTGGATAACACGATCAAGAATGCCGGGAAGGCGACATTGGAGGCTGACGGTACGTCGGTGGCCGGGGTCCATGCGAGTATCCCGTTCCCGATTCCGCAAAATGGCAACGAAGCCATGTGGAACCTGCTCATGCGTTACAACGGCGACACGATGGACTTTCGCAACTTCAAGGCCTTCAACGTCAACTCCTCAGGCCAGATGAGCATGTCCACCCAAGGGCGCTTCCTGGTGGAGTCGGAGTACTACAACCCGGCCAAGGCCGACAGCAGCTTCCTGCAGCGTACCCGTCTGGATTACACCGGACCTGCTCGCCGTGCGGGGGAGGTGGCCATGGTGCTCGAACCGGCTATGTACACCAAGACCGAGCGCCGCGCCTTTCAGTACCTGCCCGGGCAGCGCAGGGTGAAATTGGCGCCGGACCTTGCCTACGACACGCCCAACACCTCCACGTCGGGTATGTCCACCATGGACGATGTCGGCCTGTTCAACGGCAAGCAGGACCGCTTCGACTTCAAGCTGGTGGGCAAGAAGGAAGTGTACGTGCCCTATAACGATTACCGCCTGGTGTATGCCGACAACCCGCAGGCGATATTCACGCCCAACCATATCAATCCTGACTATGTGCGCTGGGAGTTGCACCGGGTCTGGGTGGTCGAGGCGACCCTCAAGCCGGGTGCACGACACATCTATAAAAAGCGTGAGTTCTACCTCGACGAAGACAGTTGGGCTCCGTTGGCAGTGGACCAATACGATGCCCGTGACAGCCTGTGGCGCGTCGGTTTCAACTACCCGACCCAGAGCTACGATGCCTCTACGTTTTCCAGCTTCACTGCCGGGCACTATGACTTGATCGGCGGCAACTACTACATCCACCTCTGGCCGGGCACGCCTGGCTTGCGTATCGCGTCCGAACACCAGCCTGACAACTATTGGTCGCCAGACTCCATGGCCGGTAGCGGCATTCGCTGAGTCGCCAGATTGCAGGTCCGCGCGCGACCCTCGGTGGCGCGCGGTCTGCCGATTTTTCCGAACGAGGATTTTCGCCATGTTCCAACAATGGCTTCGGCCTGTGATGGCTCTGGCTGCACTCAGTTGTTTGCCTGCGCTTGCCGAACCGGTATTCCAGGACCCGTTGGATACGCCCGCGATGCATAGCGTTCTGGCCACGTCGGCGCCACTCAATGCGGTGGCCAGGGCCGGTGATCGACTGGTGGCGGTCGGGTTGCGCGGGGTGATTCTGTACAGCGACGATCAAGGTACGTCCTGGGCGCAAGCCGAATCTCCCAGCAGTGTGGACCTGACTTCTGTTTATTTCGTGAACGCCCTGCAAGGCTGGGCGGTGGGGCATCAGGGTTTAGTGCTGCACAGCACGGACGGTGGCCGTACCTGGCTACGTCAGCTCGACAGCCTGCGCATTGGCGCACTGTTGAACCAACACTCAAACCGTGAAGCAGGTCAGGTGCCAGCCGAGGGCAGTACGGATTTCCCTCTGCTGGACGTCTGGTTTGAAGATGCACTGCATGGTTTCGTCATTGGTGCGTTCAACCTTGTTTTCTACACCGAGGACGGCGGGCAAAACTGGAGCCCGTGGTCGGCGCACATGGACAACCCGCAGGGGTTGCATCTGTACGCGATTCGCCCAGCGGGCGACACGTTGTTCGTGGCGGGTGAGCAAGGGTTGCTGCTGCGATTGAATCGTAAAAAACAACGCTTTGAAGTGCTACCCACGCCTTACAACGGCAGTTACTTCAACCTGATTGGTACTCCGCAACTGATCCTGGCGATCGGCCTGCGCGGCAACGCCTACCGCAGCACCGACAAGGGGCAGACCTGGCAAAAGATTAATACCGGCCTGGCGGCGAGCCTGGCCAGCGGCACAGTCCGCGCCGACGGTTCGATTGCCTTGGTCAGCCTGGCAGGTGATGTGCTGGTCAGTGATGACCAGGCGCAGTCCTTCAAACGACTGAAAGTCGAGCGGTCCGCGCCCTTTTTTGGCGTGGCCGATATGGGCTCGGCCGGGCTTAGCCTGGTCGGCATGCGTGGCGTACGCGTAGCCCGATAACAAGAAAAACGGAGACTGCTGTGGTTACTGGCAAGAACACCCTTGATGACATGCCTGTCGTGCAACGCCTCGACGATTTCAACACCCATTCCGGTAACCGGCTCGAACGGTTGATCTTCAACTACCGTTGGGCAGTGATTGTATTTTGCGCCGTGATCAGCCTTGTGCTGGCGTATTCGGCAACGCGGCTGGTGCTCAATGCCAGCTTCGAAAAAACCATCCCGCAAAGTCATTCCTACGTTCAAAACTATCTGGAGCACCGCAGCGAGCTGCGGGGGCTGGGCAACGCCATCCGCATCGTGGTCGAAAATCCACAGGGCGATATTTTTGATCCGCGCTATCTGGCGACCCTGCGCAAGATCAATGACGATCTGTTCCTGACCCCGGGCGTCGACCGCGCCTGGGTCAAGTCGTTGTGGATGCCGGGGGTGCGCTGGAACGAAGTCACCGAGGAAGGCTATTCGGGCGGTCCGGTGATGCCGGACAACTACGATGGCTCGGCAGCCAGCATCGACAGCCTGCGGCAGAACATCGCTCGCGCGCAGCTGCAGGGCAATCTGGTGGCGGGCGATTTCAAGTCGAGCATGATTTTCCTGCCATTACTGGACAGGGATCCGGGCACCGGCCAGACGCTGGACTACCGGCAGTTCTCCCGCGACCTGGAAAACTTGCGGGCCAAATACGAGCAGGGCGTTGAGGCCGGCACGGTGCCGGTGCGCCTGCACATTGTCGGCTTCGCCAAAGTCATGGGCGAGCTGCTCGATGGCGTGCTCAAGGTCATGAGTTATTTTGTCGCCGCGGCGCTGATTGCCGCCCTGATCATCTACGGCTATACGCGTTGCGTGCGTAGCACCGTGCTGGTGCTGAGCTGTTCGTTGATCGCCGTGATCTGGCAATTGGGCCTGGTGCAGGCCCTGGGTTACGAACTCGATCCGTACTCGATTCTGGTGCCGTTTCTGATCTTCGCCATCGGCGTATCTCATGGTGCGCAGAAGATGAACGGCATCATGCAGGACATTGGCCGTGGTACCCATAAACTGGTGGCAGCGCGCTATACCTTCCGCCGACTCTTTCTCGCCGGCTTGACCGCGCTGCTGGCGGATGCCGTCGGTTTCGCCGTGCTGATTTTCATCGACATCCCGGTGATCAAGGATCTGGCGATCACCGCCAGTATCGGTGTCGCGGTGTTGGTGTTCACCAACCTGATCCTGTTGCCGGTCATGCTGTCCTACTTCGGCGTGCGGCCCGCTGCGGCGCGGCGCGCGTTGCGGCGCGAGGGTCGCGAATCGATGGTCTGGGCGCTGTTGGAGCGTTTTACCACCCGCCGCTGGGCCATCGTGACCATCGTGCTGTGGTTCGGCCTGGCCACGGTCGGCTTTGTCATCAGCCATCATTTGAAGATCGGCGACCTCGACCCCGGCGCACCGGAGCTGCGCCGGGATTCGCGCTACAACCTCGATAACGGCTACATCACCGATCACTACACGCTGTCCAGCGATCTGTTCGCGATCATCGTCAAGGCCGGGCCGGATGGTTGCCTCAAGTACCCGACCATGGTCGAAATCGACCGTCTGAGCTGGATGTTGCAGAACACCCCCGGCGTTCAAACCACCAGTTCCTTCGCCGATGCTGCCCGGCGTATCACGTCGGGATCGTTCGAGGGCAACAACAAGTGGCTGACGATTGCGCCGGATCAGAACCTGCTCAACTACGCCGCGCGCTCCGCAGCGGCGAACAATCCTGATTTGTTCAACGAGGACTGCTCGGTGATCCCGCTGGTGGCTTATCTGACCGACCACAAGGCGGCGACACTGGATGGTGTGGTCAAGGCCAGCGAGGAATTTGCCGCGGCACACAACAGCAATGACCGTCAGTTCCTGTTGGCAGCCGGCAGCGCCGGCATTGAAGCGGCCACCAACATCGTGGTGCGCGAGGCCAATCGCAGCATGCTGTTTTTCGTCTATGGCGCGGTCATCGTGCTTTGCTACGTGGCCTTTCGAAGCTGGCGAGCGGTGATCGTGGCGGTGGTGCCGCTGGTAATTACCTCGATCCTGTGCGAGGCGCTGATGGTGATTCTCGGCATGGGCGTGAAGGTGGCCACGTTGCCGGTCATCGCCTTGGGCGTGGGCATTGGCGTCGACTACGCGTTGTACCTGCTCAGCGTGCAACTGGGGCAACAGCGGGCGGGCGCGACCTTGCGCGAGGCCTATCGGCATTCGGTGGATTTCACCGGCAGGGTGGTGGCATTGGTGGGTCTTACCCTGGCCGCGGGGGTCGTGACTTGGGCCTGGTCGCCGATCAAATTCCAGGCTGACATGGGCATTCTACTGACCTTCATGTTTGTGCTGAACATGGTGGGCGCCTTGGTGTTGATTCCGGCGATGTCGTATTTCCTGTTGCCGGATGCCCGGTTTCGCAAGGCTCGCCCGGTGCAGCACTCGACTGGCCTGAAGGTTGAACAGAGCGCGTTAGTCTGAACTTCTGGAAAACAATGAACACAAGAGGAGAGTTCGATGAATACACGGCGTGAGTTTTTGGTGGGCAGCTTTTCCATTCTAGCGGCCGCAGTCGCGCTACCTTTGCTTCCCAGTGCAAGGGTGTTCGCGCAGTCCGCGATCCCACGCATGCCTGGGCTCAACCCGTTCCTGGCAAAAAGCGCGTTTCCCATTTCACACAGCAACCCCGGGGCAACCGAGGCAGTGCCGCACGCTGGCCCGACCAAGGGGCGGCAGCTCACCGCGGCTGACGTGAAGACAATTCCCAATGTCTTCACCTCCCATCCGACTGTCAAGAACGTCGGTGGCGAGCGGATCATCATCGCATCGGGCGTCGACGGTATTCGCAAGATCTTGGCGACCGGCGACGCCTTTGAACTGATCGATTTCATTGCTTATCCGGGGCATGGGGACTATGTGGCGAAAGCCACGCCCGCCGCCATCGAAGCCGCCCTTGAGAAAGCCGATGCGGCCTACCGGGAAAAGGACGATACCGCCATCATGGCCCTGTCCGGACCGATGTCGGACAGTGGCTTCAACCGGCGGCAAATAGCCGGGGGCGCTTACAACATGATCGACAAGGATGGTTTCCACTACGCGCCGTCCGGCGGGTTGACGATCGTCAAATCCACTGACGACAACCAGCCACGGGGCAAGCTGCGAATAGTGAAATCCAAGGACCTGGCCGCAGACGTACCTGCCGAACTGAAAGCCAGCGTGACCTACATCGTCGGCATCACCATGAGCTATGCGGGGGATGTGATAGTGGCCGCCCACGGTGCATTGTTCCTGCTTGACCGCGAGCTGGAGTTCAAAGGCGTGCTGCCGATTCCCGGCGAGGCCATTGAGAACAGTATTTGCGCGGATGAAAAGGGCATCTATGTCGTCACATCCAGGCGAATGCTCAAGGTGGTATGGACCGGTACCAAGCTTTCGTTCGACGAAACGGACGGCGGCTGGCAGTCGCCCTACAACACCATGAGCCCGGAAAGGGCGAAAGCCGCGGGCGCCCTGACGGTATCCGGTGGTTCGGGCACTACGCCTTCGCTGATGGGGTTTGGCGACGACCCGGACAAGCTCGTGGTGATTTCCGATGCCGATCCGCAGGGAGCACAGGTCGTTGCTTTCTGGCGTGATGAGATACCGGCCGATTTCAAGCAGCAACCAGGTACCCAATCACGCAGGATCGCAGGCCAGATCAGGACCGACATTTCGACGGTCACGATTGAACCGTCTTTTTCGGTACTCGGCTATGGGGTCGTGGTGCAGAACGGCGCTTATCCGCAACCAGTGCCCGACATCTGGAGCAACGCTTTCAGCGCCGGTGTCACCCGCCCTGCGCCGTTTGGCATACAGAAATTTACCTGGAACACTCAGACGCGATCATTCGAGAAAAACTGGATCAATCAGGAAGTCGACAACACCGATGTGATGGTGCCGGTCGTTGCGGCTGCCAATCGCATGATTTATCTGGCAAGCAAAAAGGATGGTATCTACGAATACCTCGGCGTCGATTGGGACACGGGCGAGACCAAAGCGCGCTGGCCGTTCCCCGACGACAGCCGCAAGTGGAACGCATGGGGTGGCATTACAGCGTTACTTGAAGACGGCGATCTGTTGATAGGCGGTGTATTCGCTATCAAGCGAGTGAACATCGGCGGTAATGGGCAATCGATCGCATAGGAAGGAAGTACATGTACCTGGCAACTGAAGCTTCGCCCGGTACATGATTTTCACCGTGGCACTCAACACGACATCGCGAAGACAGGACGCGCAGCGACGTCCTTGGAAATCCTCCTCAACGATTCGGCCTCGTTCAATAACACCTCAATGATCCCGATCGTAGAAGCGGACCTCGGCAGAACCGTCATGGGCATCTGGCGGGCGATGGGGCAGGGATCAACAGCACGGCCCCGGGAAGGCGGCTGTTGAAGTCGGTGATTTCGAGATCGGTCTGTCGACCCAGATCTGCGGCTCGGGGCATCAGCACGAGGGTTCCCCGTTCGATGCGCACCAGATCCAGCAATACCTCAAATTGTTCATGCAGCGTCTGCAACCGGGTCTGGGCGTGGATCACGTTTTCGTTGTCAGGCCATTGAACAACCAATGGGCGTACGGACTTCTCAATCGAACGGATCAAGGTCAGCAGGTGCTCACCGGTATCGTGCAGGAACCGGGTGCGGGTGCGGATGATTGCCTGCCGGATTCCCTGGCCTGGGTGAGGGCGGTGATCTGCTGGTCCTGCTCTTGGCTGACGTCGTGGAATTCCAGGTACCGGCCATTGCAGGCAGCATATAACTCAACTAAATAGTTGTTTAGTTTAGTTATAAGAAATACTTATATAAACGAGCAGGGCAAAGGGACGTTTCTAACCGAAAACAGCCAACCAGATCGTATGCCCACCACAAGCCGGATCTTCCGTTGTTTGCTCAACGACGCTAAAACCATGGACATTGAGCAGCGCAACATATTCATCGTGGTCCAGGCTGGCATGATAAAGCGTTTCACCCTCGAAGCTGCCCAACGCAATGCCATGGGCCGTTCCGCTGGTAAACATCAGCGCGGCACCAGGTTGGGCATGGGCCTGGAAAATCGGGAACATTCGACGCTGATCCTCAGGCGTCAGATGAAAGAAACTGTCCCACGCCAGAATGCCTGCGTAACGCTGTTCAAGCGCCAATTGGCGCATGTCGGCAACATGCCAATCGTGCTGCGCAAAACGTTGCCGGCACAAGGCGATCATCGCCATGGACGAATCAATGCCAGTCACAGTGTGTCCCGCGCCGATCAAGTAACCAGCCATGGGTTCGGCACAGCCACAGCCGATGTCGAGGACATGACCAGCCGCAACCGGCATGGCCTGGCGAAAACGATCCAGCCAGGATTGTTCGACCAGACGCCGCGAGCGAACGCGATCCCATGTCTGAGCGTGACGTTCGTAGAGATCGATGATCTGATGGGCTGCTTCATGCATGAGGGACAATCCTGGGGGGATGTGATCGAGGGATGTGGCTGGGGGTTGAAATGTACCTGGGAGACGCGCTGTGTGGAATACCTGTGAGTACGCATAATGTATATTATGTTAAACGAGGTGCCATGTTAGAAATGTTCATGAGCCTCGTAAGGCACTGATTCGACAAATCCGATTCTGGCATCCACTCTCTCAACGGGCCATGTACTCCGTGTTCATGGCGAGTCCTTAAATGAGGTGACTGCCGATGAAGCTGATTCAGTGCCGTTACTCTTCTGGTCAGCGTGTACCGCTGCTTGTGCAGGATGGTCAGGCGGCGCCATTGCCCAAGCTAGTCCCATTCATCTACGTCCAGCTTAAGCTCAGGCATCGTGCATACAACACCGCCGCAGCGCACCTGCGTGCGATCCAGGCTTTCTACACCTATGCGGAAAGCCGGGAGGTGGATATCGATGAGGCCATCTTGGCCGGCCGTTTTGAGGCGATTCTCGCCTTGTTGGATGGTTACGCGATTTGGCTCCAAAGCGGCCGTCAGGCCGATAATCTGGTCGCCCGAATCGGCACAGCTGCAACGGCACCTTTTCCGCAGATCGATCCGCGTACTCGTGACCAGTACCTGCGATTGCTGAAGCAATACCTGTCCTGGTGTGTCACCCGTTACATCCCACGCGCCCGTCAAAACTCAACCACCCTGGCTAACATCGAGGTTGTATTTGCAGATGTCGCCGACGTCATTGAACGACGCTTTGAGAGCCATATCATCAATGTTCGTCCCGACCGCACTCGTTACCGCAGCCTGACAGATACGCAACTCCAGATCGTTCGCACACTGATTCGCCCGGGAGCTGCGAAGAATCCATTTCCAGAACGATTGCAGTTGCGCAATTGGCTAATGATTGAATTGCTGCTGGAGACCGGTATCCGTCGCGGAGAGCTTCTGAAGCTCTACACCACGGATATCAATCAGGGTTCTCAGCATGCCTATGTCAGCATCAATGACCGCGAACATGACCCAGGCGACCCGCGCGCTGAAGAGCCTGCGCTGAAAACACACGGACGGACAGTAGGTATCTCCGCACAGTTGTATGAGGTCTACGAGCACTATATCCAGGGCGAACGGCGCCCTCTGCGTGACGGCAAACCGATGAAATTGCTGTACCGCTATCTGTTCATCTCTGACCGAGGCCGCCCGCTGTCGATTCGCGCATTGTCTAACGTCCTCGATCGGCTGTTTCTGAACATTGAACTGGCTCATCCGGGGTTGTTGCCTACACTTTCTGCGCATGACTTTCGCCACACCTTCGCCGACCGTTTCTTGGCTTACTTGGTCGAGAAGCGTGGGCATGACCTGGAGCGCGCCACGGACGAACTCCGACGAGTCTGCGGCTGGTCTGAAACTTCGGCAATGCCACGCCGTTATGCAAGTCGTTATCTAGCTGAGTCGGCTAACCGCCATAACGCCCAGCGCGCCTCGGCAGCCTGGAGCCGACTTGACAGTTAAGGAGGTACATCGTGACCAAATCATCCGATCAAGAACACGCGTCACCCTCCTCCTCTTTGCCGGCTTACGTATTCGAGGGCCCGGCTCAGGTTGCTATTCGAACTCGCACTAATGACCAGCCACGCTACGTCGATACTCGTTTGAATGTGTGGACATGGTACGACGGTGGAGTCGCACTGAAAATTGATTGGGCCGAGCTTGGCTTAACTCCAGAGTTTAATGAAATAGCCAAAGGCTTTATGGCATATGCGTTAGAGAAGTATGCTCCCCAGACAGCGTTCATGTTTGTAAGGTCTCTTGTCTATTTATCAAGTACCAATCTCGCCCGCCGCTTTCCTTGGGATCATCATGATTTAATCGCCCAATTAGAAGGGTTCAAACGCTCCAGGCATAATCTCATTGGGTTCCGCAGGCTTTATCGCTGGGGAGTTGATAGAGGGATTAAAGGTTTTGATCTAAATACTTACCTAACGATCAAAGATACAAAGTCAGCACGGGTTGATCCGTATGCGCGAATTTTTCTCTCGCAGTCTGGTTTAGACCTTGATGAGGAAGTTCGGTTGCTCAAACGCATTGAACGAGAGGTTTCATCTAACTCTTGGGAGGAAGCCCAGTTTAATATAGTGCTTCACTTAGGGTTCGAACTCGCACCACGCTCGATTCAATTCCACTCGCTTGACATCGCGGATTTTGAGTTCATCGAAAGCGCTGATCATGAGAGGTACTACACACTGTGGCTACCCATGGCAAAAAAGGTCGGCCAACGCAGACCTGAGCGACGGCCCCGCAAAGTTACCTCCCGACTGGGTGAAAAAATCTCACGCCACATCTCGGAAATTCAACGCCAGTTTGGCAGCGACTGCGGCCCCTTATTTGTAAATCCTAAAGGAAGGCGCCTATCGGTAACTGAAATAGGTATGGGCCTTAAACAGGAGCTGCGTGAAGCAGGAATAGACAAGCCGAACCAGGTAACTATGTTGCTGCGTCATCACCTCGGGCAAGGTTTGGCGGATCAGGGAACTCCGGCAACCATGATTGCCGAACTGCTCGGCCACAACAGCACGGTTGCGGCGCGTGCTTACGTAACGGCAACCCCCAACATTGCCCGGATTAAGGAGAAAGCGCTCGGAAAGAGCCCTTCCTATCAGCGCATCATGCGCAGTTTATTAACCGGGGAAATCGTCCAGCGTCGAAATACAGTCGCAGAAAGAGCCGTCCGCGGCGTCATCGATACGCAGTACATCGGGGACATCGGTGCATGTGCCCTCCCAGTTCATACGCACTGCCCCTACAATCCCGTGTATGCCTGTTACACCTGCAAGAAGTTTCATCCCTTTGCTGACGGCCGCCATGAGCAGGTGAAAGAGGCGTTGCAACGAGAAGCTCAACGGTTCATTGATAAGGCAGAACAAGCCGGTGACCTCATTCACAACCGGCCCCTCGCCCAGCATCAGACAACCATCCTGGCGGTAAGCGCTACGATCGAGCGCTGCCGGCAGCACACGGAGGATGTCGCAGATGACGCGGTCTAAGGTAAGGCAGAGCCTTGAGGGCTTTATTACACAGGAACAAGAGATTTTTCAGTCGTTACCAATTTCAACACCATGGGCATCACCGGTGTGGGGCGTCGGAAGTTGGTTACCACAACGGGATAACCAACATGCTCTTACCTTCGAAACGCATCGCCAAGCCCTCGAGAAGACAGGCTATCCTGCCCCGCCTAAGGGGCCACTCCCCTTCACTTTCCAGGATTTTAGTAAGGCCTTGATTGTGTATCTGCAACGCACCCGGAGTCTGAAGTTTTCGATGGTTGCGGCCTACAATATTGCTGTCCGGCGGCTGTACAACCCTTTGTTTGAGCGCGGCGTATCCGACCCCACACAGTTGACGCGAGGCGATTTTGATCGCGTCGTAGGCTTTCTCCGCGAAAGTGGCTACAAGAACCTCTATGACGCGATCTCTCATCTTCAAGTAATAGCGGATGCGATTGATAGTCTGCAATTAACCGAGATCGCCATCCA
This sequence comes from Pseudomonas sp. QLc11A, assembly GCF_052112305.1. Lineage (NCBI taxonomy): Bacteria > Pseudomonadati > Pseudomonadota > Gammaproteobacteria > Pseudomonadales > Pseudomonadaceae > Pseudomonas > Pseudomonas sp. QLc11A. Next base: position 116,992 of record NZ_JAVAJJ010000018.1, on the reverse strand, counting down.
CTTCGAGCATGATGCAAAACCAGAGAAACGCCGCCACGACTACATTTCATTGCACGATCCTGATCGTGCGGTAAGACAGCGTAAATCTGATGACAGGTTGCCTTCTCGTGAGGCGATGGAAGCCTACGCCTTATGCTCGAACCACCCGATCAGTGAGGGCGAAGAAATTTTGCTGCGTGTGATCGATTTGTTGATCGCGACTGGGCAACGGGGTAATGAGGTAACAGTAATTCCCTATGACTGTTGGGTAGAAAGGCCGATCAAAGGGACGGCAGGAAAGGTGGTTGTAGATGCCAATGGTAGACCCATAGTCGAATGCGGGATCAGGTACTTTGCGGAAAAGCAATTTCAATCCCGTGTTCATTGGTTCGCAGAAAGCGACGTTCCTTTAGCCAGGCGTGCGGTCGAACGATTGAAGATGCTGACCCAAGATCAGCGAGAGCTCGCTAGGTGGCAAGAAGCCCATCCAGGGCGTCTCTGGAACTACTCACCACAAACAGCAATGTCAGAGATTGAGGTTCTAGATTGGCTCGGGTTTAGCGAGAACCGAGATACCCTTAGGAATCTCTCTGTGTATCTTTCCCGAAACGGAATTCACCCCCACGACGAGACTAAGCATCAGTCTAAAGCGATCAAACGCAGATACTTGGCCGGTGATATTGAGCGATTTCTCGTTCCCAAACTTCGCGGTCATGCAGCGCTTACTGAAAATATTGGAGGTAAGCTCTGTGTTGTCCTAAAAACCAGCGAAACATTAGCCATCGCGTTTGATGGTCAATTCCGCCTCGGTGGGCGGGAAGCAAATGTGTTTCGGGCAATCCCGCGTCGGGTAACCCTCGTGGATATCAATCGCGCGTTGGGTAATGATGAAAAGTATCCGTCCATTTTTTCGCGTCGGTCATTGACCGAGTCTGATGGAGCTCCGATTAGGCTAACAAGCCACCAGCCTCGACACTGGCGAAACACTATTTACCATCTGACCGGCATGAGTGACGTTCAGCAAGCGTTGGCCCTGGGGCGAAAACGCCTCGACCAGAATGTCTATTATCAGCACACGAGCATTGAAGAAAACACCGCTGCACATCAGGAGTTCTTGGCGTTCAATAGCCATCACGAGCGTATCGACTTTCTACATACGAGCATAAGAGATAAGCGTATTCAGGGCGCTTTGACCGACAGTTACCATGCTTTGCTGTCAGATAAAGGCACGACAACTGCAGAAGCATTCCTTGCCGTACACGCCACGGCGCTGCATGTGACACCCTTCGGAGGTTGCATTCACGATTTCTCCCAAGCGCCCTGCCCTAAGCATCTTCAGTGCTGGAATGGCTGCTCGCATCTCCATCTGATGGGCACTCCATCGGAACGGGCCAACCTTGAGAAACAAGCCGAGAATCTTACGACCGCAATTATTATCATGCGCGATGCCGGCACCGGAGAGGCAGGCAGCGATGTATGGCTGGCGGACCAGGAGGACAAGCTCAACAATTTAAAATCCGTCCTCGCACGCGATACCAATGCAGGTGTGCAACGCGTGTTTCCAAATGGGCATCCAATGACGGTTGCGGAGACGGACAAACGACACAGTTCGGTTTCAGACGATTAGAGGCGACCATGGCGCAACGACAGACTTTGAGGGGCTGCACGTTGGACGAGGCGATCGACGCCCTCCTCGCCCAAATGGTTAGCTTAGGATTGGAGCTCGCGCCTATCTCACGCCCCGAAGTGCAGCGTCGATTGGGCCTGACGAGCCGCGCGACCTTAGTGGGAGATCGTGGTCGGCGAATCGAGTCCGCCCGTATCGCACAACTGAAGGAAAGCGGAAGAGATCCAGACGGTGCCCGCCGGCGAAGAAGCCTTGAAGAGCGTATTGCTAATCTACAGGCAGAGAATGCCGCCCTGATTACACAGCGCGATAGGCTCTACGAAGCGCTGTCCGTAATTGCGCATAACTGCCTATTGAAAGGGTTGGACGTCGAAGGCGTACTGGAGCCGTTGCGAAAGCAGTGAGCGGATCATCACTCACCTCCGTCTGCACGGACTTGGCTGAGCAGCTCATCCAAGTTTGACCGAGTATTTGAACGTTTCAGACTGCTATGGGCACAACCGGAGGTGAGGCAAAACTTTCCGATTTCGGACTCACTGCTTTCTAGCGTTTGGTGTACCGCCGTTTCCTAGTATCGCGAACCAGCAGCCCTGCAGCTTGGTCACGTCGATGCCCTCGGCGCGGCGCACCGGCATCAGTAAGTTAAATCCCTACATGAGAGTTGCGTACTACCTGAGATCGTTGCGGACCTGCTCAAGGATATCTTCGAGCTTAATGTCTGGGTCTTTCTTAAGGTAACAGGCGACGATGACGGATACTGGATGCACTCCAATTGTACCTGCTAGCTCGTCGATCTTCTCTAAGGTCGCGCCTTTGATACCTCTCTCCAGCGAGCTCATGAACGTGCGGCTGCTGACTAAAGCAAAATCCTCTTGGGTTAGACCTCTGCTGATACGCAAGGCGCGAAGCGCTGATCCGAAGGCTTGTTTCAACTCCATTTGCTTTACTCGCAAATGGAAAGATGAAGCCTTTTCGAACACTATAGGGCTACAATCTATAGTGTTCATTGGGAGGCTTTTATGTTCAGAACCTATCGACGAGACGCAATGACCCTCTCGTCACGGCTGGAGCCAGATCTCCAGTTGTGGTCATGCGTGGAGCAGATTATCCCACTGCCTTGGTTTTATCTCACAGCCCTCAAACGCGGTGGCGATTCATCTTCGCGTCACATGCTTATGATTTCTGACGTCCTAACTTTGGAGGAGTTGAGCTTGGCCGGGTCATCGAGCGTGGCAATTGAGTCAATTCTCCTAGCCTCGCCGCCCGGTATGAACGGGACGGAAAGATGGTTAATGGAGCCGCTTACGGAGATAGCATACGTTCCGAAGTCAAAGGGCTCAGTCCGTCACTACCGTTTCAAGGTCGAAGTGGGTGCGGTTTACACCAACCCATGTGACCCTGGACTGGAGGTCGAGCAAGGTAACATCAGCAGGGTCGTAATCTCGCTGGGCTCTTGATTTATGCCATTTGGTTCGCCCGTCGCGCGCCTGAGGCATCAGCCCGCCCGATTGGCCGGACGGTTTCGCCGCTTGGGTCGTTTTCAGTCCTTCATGACAGACAGCCATCTGCCAAGAGCAGACGGTCAAACTGGCGAGCACGGATAATGGACTCTTGATAGTATTAATGATTTATCAGTTGCAAAAGGATGCACGATGCTTAGTCAAGATAGATATTGCTTAACGATTAACATCCTTGATCGAAATCCCGAAATTGAAATATCAAGGGAAAAATTTGAGGATATTAAGCAATGCACTGCAACATTAAGCGCTGCATTAGCTGTCGAAGAAAAGTATGAGCTTATCACCTGCAACTACGTTGAATATGAGCAAGATCTTTTGAACTGCGCCTTAGCGCATCAATTGCGTTTCTCAGCTGACTATATTGACATGTTCGATGAAATTACGAAATTCAACAGACGAATAACAAACATATTAACTTCGACGCGCATGTACATGGATCACATGCCGAGACATTTGAGAAAATGCTTGCCAGCCGAGGACAAAGCTAAACTAGAATTGTTTTTAAAGGGGCTCACGCACGGGGAATACGACTCATACTTTGAATATGCTTTCCTCGAAGCTTTGAGAAACCATCTCCAGCACGCAGGCCTATGCGTTAGCCAAGTAACATTAGACAACAGAAATTATCCGGTAGACGACGGGGGACGTCTATGGGAAAACCGCACTCTGGTCTTCACCGATAAAAAACTGCTCGGGGGGAATCCAGAATTTAAGAAATTTGTACTGAATAAAATGCCTGACAAGGTAGAGCTAACAACAGCGATCAGGGTTTACATCGGCTGCATTTCTCGAATACACGATAAAATTCGCAATAGAATTCAAACATCAGTTGATGCTGCTCGCGCCTCACTTGAGGAAACGCTTAAAAATTATAGTGACCAGTGTACATCACCAACCAAGATGGTGCACGCCAACCGTTATTCAGCTACTCAAGACACCCCGGAAGAGGTTGTACTGATCTTTTTCGAGTGGGACAATATTAGAATTAAATTGCAAAATAAGAACATGAGAAAATCAAATCTTTCGCGGCATTACGTCAGTAATCGTACGAATACAACAACGATCCCACCTGCCACTGGTAATCCTACCTGATGTCAATTCCCTACGAAAAATGCCTTTTTTACGAGAAAGCGTTAGAACATATGGAGCGCACGGTTAATGTGTTCGCATCGCGCGTATCTGCGCCAAAGCTTGCGCCGTACAAGAACTCCTTTGTTTATCGCTATACAGAGAAAACGGTACATCAAGCGCTGGTGCAGAAACTCGCTAGAGTGGTAAGCGGGCTCCACGCCGCAAGGCTTCTCTTGGACGCAGGTTTCCTCCAAGAGCAGGCTGCTCAACAAAGAATTCTAGACGAAATCTTCGAAGATATTTCATTTCTTTCCTTCTCGGTAATTTTTGGAGATTCAACTCCGCTACATAAAAATTACCTAGATTGGTTCTTTCAGGAGGAGTTTGATCCCAACGAAGTTGTCGTGTCGTCCAAGGACCGGGGGATGGTTCCGAGGCAAAAGATTCGGTCGTACCTGGATCGAAGCGTAAGCGGCCCAAAAGGCTCAAGCAAAAATTTGGACGCATTAAGAACTGTCAGCAAGGCATATTCTGGCTACGTCCATGCCGCGTCACCTCAAATCATGGATATGTATGGAGGTAACCCCCCACAGTTCCAGATGCGCGGCATGCAGGGAACCCAGAGGCAAGCGGAGCACAGAGCAGACATTTGGAACTACTTCTATCGCGGAATCATAGCTTTTTGCCATACAGCAAAGGCTTTTGGTGATGATGAACTATTTGATTCAATCCGCAAATTCGAGGCCGAATTTTCACAGGCGACAAGCTCCGGGTACCAGTCCAATGATTGGCCAGAGGAATGATCCCTCCTGGCTCTGACTTCGACTCCCTATTGGTTTTCAACGTCCCACACTTCTGGCGGATGCGGACGCTTACAACGGTAGCTATTGGCTGTGTATGCCGTTTCTTAGTGGCTGCTTTTGGCCGAAATCATTGCTTGGCGAACGTTCGCTTTGGGTCGTTTTCTGCCACTCGCGACAGGCAGAAAACGGCCAGAAGTGATCAGTCAAAAATACTAGGCTATTTCAGACCATTCTTAAGATCGATCGGTACCTCAAACTCTTGTCTTTGCTCTACCCACTCAGAGTAGGGGACCGTTCGATCAGCCGGTTTGATTGTCTTGATCAGTGGCTTAATCTGCTGTCTATCGAGGTCGACGACCTTCTGCTTTACCTTCGTGATATCGGCAAGTTCTTCAGACGTAAGCTCCACATTTCTATCAATCGGTTGATTAGGTGTATCGGTAAACCCAAAGCGTACGCGATATCGCTCAATTGCTTGGGCTTCGTCGTTCGACAATTCAAGGCTTTTTGTAAGCGCGCCAATGTCCGCCTTTTCGAATAGAAGGGTTCTGCAGACCTTTGGACAAGGAGGCGACGGCAAAAATGGAAAGGACTCGCACTTGCAGGTGACGTCCGCAGAAACGTTCATAGCAACCATCCAAAGCAGCATCCCAACAACCCGGTTCGATTTCATGCGTCGCCCTCTCCACAGTCAACGTTGCGAAAAATCACCCACCAAAGAAGATAGGCTGTGAGCCAAAGTGCGAGCGCAATCACCCCATAGAACAGGTAATCCAGTTGGGCCTGAAAGTAGGCATTAATCTGATTAAACGCTTCATCTTGGGCAGCCCCCTTGGTAAACAACGCAGCTAGGTAGCTTCGCGAGAGCTCATTGCCCGCCCGAACGGATACCAGCAGGGAGATCCAGGCTGGGACTAGGAAAAAGTAGAAGCTACGCCACCTCCGGTTAGCAGGGCTGTAATGCGACGATCCAATAACGACAGCTACCGAGCCGCCGAGCATGGCCAGCGCCCAGGTAGTGAGCTGCGAGGAAGCTCCGGCGATCTCCTTCAGACCTGCGAGAAATAGGTCCATTTAAATCCCCATATTCAGCCACCAATCATTTAGCTGATGTTAGTCCTCACATTCAGATGCGCAATGGCGATCCAATTAATGTGCCCGTCTGAACTCCGGTTCTTTCACCAAATGTTGCAGCCGAAGTCTCCGCTTTCGGCCACAAGCTGCTTCTCACCAAGGGCAGCCATCAGCCATTTGCGCACATGCCATTGCTTTCCATCACCCTGAGCTAGCCGCTAAAGTACTGACTCATGGAACTTAAAGACCAGCAATGAAACTGAACCACAGGCCAGTGAAGGCTAACGACGTAAAAATGATCTGCGGCTTTCCTCAGAATGCTCAAGAGTTGTTTTTCATGTTTCCGAAGGCGCACTTCCCGCTAACGGAAACGCAGTTGAATGCCGCAATCTCCCAACGCTTCGACTCTACCGTCGTGGAGATCAATGAGACTGTCGTTGGGTTTGCCAATTTCTATCAAGCTGAACGCAATGGCGTTTGCTGTATCGGCAATGTCATCGTCTCGCCGAGCACTCGGGGCGAAGGAGTGGCCACGTTTATTGTGGAGACGATGACCGGCTTGGCATTCGAGCGTTACGGAGTCAAGGAGGTGCAGATTTCCTGTTTCAACAAAAACACGGCAGGCCTGCTGCTCTACCCCAAGCTTGGGTTTGTGCATTATGCCATTGAGGAGCGACCTTTTTTGGGAAACGGCCGATCGGCCCTCATACACATGACGCGCAGCAGAAGCTCGACAGATTGAATACACCATCGATTGCTACCTTGGATGACAGGCAGAAAACGGCCGATTCTGTTGAAAAAGTCGGCCATGGTTTCCACCGCAGAAAAGTAAGCGCTTGAGAATGAAATCTTTACTTTGTGCAGAGGATTCCGGGCTCAGATTTCGCGTAGCTGCGCGCAAAAAAGGCATTTTCAGCAGTCGGTACGCGGGCAGTCTGGAAGTACCGACTTTTTCAACACAATCGGCCAAAAGCAGTCATTCACCGCATGCGTGACGAGGCAATGCAATCGAAATCAAAGCTGCAAGCAGCACAAATGCACTCGATATCCATAAACACGCACCCAGCCCATACAACTGATAAACCCAGCCAGAGAGCACTGTGCCGATAAGTCGCCCCATCGCGTTCGACATGTAATAAAAACCCACATCCAGCGACACGCCATCTTCCTTGGCGTAGGACACGATTAGATAGCTGTGCAGCGACGAATTCACCGCGAACAACGCGCCGAAGACCATTAATCCACCCAACAGCACCGCCTGTTGCGACAGCCCGGTGTTCAGCCCGAGAGCGATTGCCACAGGCAGCCCCGCCAGTGCAATGGCCCACAGAAATGCCGCCCTACCATCCGGTACGTGGCCGCGTTTCTTGCCAGTGATGTTGGGCGCAAACGACTGCACGATGCCGTAGCCAATCACCCAGGCCGCAAGGAAGCCGCCAACCTCCCAGAAGTCCCAGCCGAACACGCTACTCAGGTACACCGGCAAGGCCACCACAAACCAGACATCGCGGGCACCGAACAGGAACATCCGCGCCGCTGAGAGGATATTGATCGCCCGGCTCTTGGACAGGATGTCGCGAAATTTTGGCTTGGCTTTGGCCTTGCCCAGATCCTTTTTCAACAGGATCAAACTGCTGATCCAGATCAACGCCAGAACACTCGCCATGGCCAGCAAGGCGCCTTTGAAGCCGATCAATGCCAGCAAGGCTCCGCCCAGAAAGAAGCCGACACCCTTGAGTGCGTTTTTCGAGCCAGTGAGGATTGCTACCCACTTGTACAACTGCCCCTGCTGCCCATCCGGAACCAGCAGCTTGATGGAGCTTTTGGCACTCATCTTGTTCAGGTCTTTGGCGATCCCGGACAGTGCTTGAGCGCCCATCACCCACGGGATGGTCAGCCAGGCTACCGGAACCGTCAGCATCAGCAGCGCCACAACCTGCATCCCCAGCCCGATGTTCATGGTTCGGTTCAGGCCCAGCCGGGCGCCGAGGTAGCCACCCACCAGGTTGGTGATCACGCCAAAGATTTCATAGAACAGAAACAACGCAGCGATTTGCAGTGGGCTGTAGCCCAACGCGTGAAAGTGCAACACCACCAACATGCGCAAGGCACCGTCGGTGAGGGTGAAGGCCCAATAGTTGCCCGTGACGAGCAAGTACTGCCGCACTTCCGGAGCGAGGGCTGACAACGCTTTCATGACCGCTCCTTAGTCCGCCAGACTGACCAGTTTGGCCAGTTCGACGGCGCGATTGGCATAGCCCCATTCATTGTCGTACCAGGCATAGATCTTCACTTGAGTGCCATTGATCACCATCGTCGACAGTGCATCGATGATCGATGAGCGCGGGTCGGTGCGGTAGTCGATGGACACCAACGGACGCTCCTCAAAACCGAGGATGTCTTTCAGCTCGTTCCCGGAGGCGTCCTTGAGGAGTTGATTCACCTCCTCAACAGTGGTGGCACGCTCGACTTCAAAGACGCAGTCAGTCAGTGAAGCGTTGGCCAGCGGCACGCGTACGGCGTGGCCGTTTAGGCGCCCACGCAGCTCTGGGAAGATTTCGGCAATCGCGGTGGCCGAGCCGGTGCTGGTCGGGATCAGGCTCATGCCCGAAGCACGCGCACGACGCAGATCCTTGTGCGGTTGATCGAGAATGCTTTGGGTGTTCGTCAGGTCGTGGATAGTGGTGATCGAGCCATGACGAATGCCCAGTTTCTCGTGGATGACTTTCACCACGGGCGCTAGACAGTTAGTGGTGCACGAAGCGGCGGTAACGATGCGATGTTCAGCCGGTTTGAACAACTGATGGTTGACGCCCATGACGACGTTCAACACCCCTTTTTCCTTCACCGGCGCGCAAACCACCACACGCTTAACGCCCTGATCCAGGTAGGCTTGCAACACCGCCACGGTTTTCATCTTGCCGCTGGCCTCGATCACCAGATCGCAGCCTGACCAGTCGGTATCGGCAATCGCCTTGTTGGCCGTGACTTTGATCCGCTTACTGTCGATGACGACGCTGTCGCCTTCAGCGCTGGCTTCGTTGTTCCAACGGCCATGCACCGAGTCGAAGTTGATCAGGTGCGCATGGGTCGCCGCATCACCTGCCGGATCGTTGATCTGCACGAATTCAAACTCTGGCCAACTCCAGGCGGCTCGCAAAGCGAGACGACCGATCCGACCAAAACCATTGATGCCAACTTTGATAGTCATGTTGTTGTGCTCTGTATCTGCTGTCAGTGAGAGTTCGACTGAGTGTCGAACTGGCCGATGTATTCAATGTGGGCTGGATGCTGGATGGCCCGCGGACGCAACGACTGAACATCGCGGATGGCATCGCTGAATGGCACACCGCTTTCGATCAACAGTTGAGCCGCGATCAAACCGGTACGGCCCGAGCCGCCCTTGCAATGGATGGCAATGGTTTTCCCTTCGGTCAGCAACTGCTGGAGTCGCGGATGATGCTGTTCCCATGCGGCTTTGAATGCTTCGCCAGGCGCTTGATCGTCTTCTACTGGCAGGTGAAACCACTCGATGCCTAGCATTTGGCATTCTTCGGGCAGCAGGTCGATCTCGTTCTGAAGCAACTCTTCGGTCGGCATCAGCGTCAGCAGCGCCGATGCACCCGCGTCCTTGAGGGTTTGCAGCGCCTCGAAAGGTTTGGTGCCCTTCGTGCCTGGACACGGGGTGAAGATCAATTGGCCATTGAACTGTGCCAGGGGCAGTACGGAGTATGGGTGTTGTTGCACGTTGAAAAATCCTCAGATGGAGCGCTGATTGACACGTTTCATGAGTTCTTCCGCTGACTCTTTGCGCTCGGAATAACGATCAACCAGATAGTCCTGACGGTCGCGAAGCAGCAGCGTGAATTTCACCAACTCTTCCATCACATCAACGACACGGTCGTAGAACGGAGAAGGTTTCATCCGGCCGTTATCGTCGAACTCCATATAGGCCTTCGGCACGGAGGACTGGTTGGGGATGGTGAACATGCGCATCCAACGTCCCAGCACTCGCAGCTGATTGACCACGTTGAACGACTGCGAGCCACCGCATACCTGCATGACCGCGAGGGTTTTTCCCTGGGTCGGGCGTACCGCGCCCATGGCCAGTGGCACCCAATCAATCTGCGCCTTGAACACCGCGCTCATGGAGCCGTGACGTTCTGGAGAGCACCAGACCTGCCCCTCGGACCACAGCATCAGCTCGCGCAGTTCCTTCACACGGGGGTGATCGTCGGGAGCGTCGTCTGGCAGCGGCAAACCGGACGGATTGAAAATCCGCGCCTCGGCGCCGAAGTGCTCCAGCAACCGAGCGGCTTCCTCTACCAGCAAACGACTGAAGGAGCGCTCACGGGTCGATCCGTACAGCAGCAAAATGCGCGGCTTGTGGATGGAGGTTTTTTCGATACCGAGTTTGTCTGTCGATGGGAGATCAACCAGTTGGGTATTGAGTTGGGGGATAGGGTCATCAAACATAGTCTTTGTCCTGCGCCACGGCGCTCTTGGATTCATCGAACCAGCGGCGTTTCAGCCAAAGGGCCACACCGACCAGAGAAATCAATACCGGCACTTCCACCAACGGGCCAATCACCGTGGCGAAAGCGACCGGGGAAGCCAGGCCGAAGGTGGCAATGGCGACAGCAATCGCCAGTTCGAAGTTGTTGCTTGCGGCTGTGAAAGCCAGTGCGGTGGTGCGTGGATAGTCAGCCTTGAGCAGCTTGCCCATCCAGAAACTGATGAAGAACATCACCACGAAGTAGATCGTCAGCGGGATCGCGATACGCATTACATCCAGCGGCAATTGCAGCACCACATCACCCTTGAGGCTGAACATGGCCACGATGGTCAACAACAGTGCCACCAGTGTCAGCGGGCTGATCTTTGGAATGAAGCGCTCCTGAAACCAAGCTTCACCTTTACGGGCAATGAGGATCTTGCGAGTAAGGTAGCCTGCCAGGAACGGCACACCCAGGTAGATCAGGACGGACTCGGCAATGCTGACAAAGCTGGTCTCAATCACACTGCCTTCCAACCCAAACAGCGGCGGCAGCAGACCAAGGAAGACCCAGGCATACACACTGAAAAACAGGATCTGGAAGATGCTGTTGAACGCCACCAATCCGGCGACGTACTGATTGTTGCCACCTGCGATCTGATTCCAGACCAGCACCATCGCGATGCAGCGAGCCAAGCCGATCAGGATCAGGCCCGTCATGTATTCCGGCTGGTCCCGCAAGAAAATGATCGCCAGTGCGAACATCAGCACCGGGCCGATGACCCAGTTCTGGACCAAAGACAAAACGAGGATGCGCTTGTCCTTGAAGACTTCCGGCAGTTCCTCATAACGAACCTTGGCCAGAGGCGGATACATCATCACGATTAAGCCGATAGCGATGGGGACGTTGGTTGTGCCCACAGAAAGACTGTTGAGCCACTGCGGCCAGCCTTCAAACAGGCTCCCCAAACCGATGCCCAAGGCCATGGCGAGAAAAATCCAAAGGGTCAGGTATCGGTCCAGGAAGGAAAGGCGGCTTTTACTCATGGTCATTGCTCCTGTGGTTACAGCGTGCCAATCAGGGCCAGCTCTGCCTTGAGCTGTTCGGCACTCAGTTGGGCAAGCGGTAAAGCCAAGAAAGCTTCAATACGGGTTTTGATCTGCTCCAAGGTGGCTTCAAAAGCCGCCTCGATCTCTTCTTGAGTCCCGTGGTATTCCGAAGGGTCAGCCAGCCCCCAGTGGGCTTTGGTGGCGGGTCCAAAAAATACCGGGCAGGCTTCACCAGCTGCCTTGTCGCACACCGTGATGACGAAATCGGGTGCCAAATTCACATGGACATCGCTGGACTTACTGAACAGCCCGAGCGTCGACATACCAGCGTTTTCCAAAGTTTTGAGACTCAGCGGATGCACTTCGCCTTTGGGTTGACTGCCCGCGCTGTAGGCTTTCATGCCTGCCGGTGCCAAGTGATTGAAAACCGCCTCACAAAGGATGCTGCGACAGCTATTGGCAGTGCAGAGGAACAGGATTTTCATCGAGCGATCTCGTAGTCGAAGGCGGAATCAGGCGATTTTGCTTTCACAGCACACGGCTGCCCGTTCAGGACGGTCACCCATTTCATCAAGGCGTTTGGCATCAGGGCTCAACCAGTGCTTGTTGCTTTCCAGCACGGTGGTCAGCACTTGATGAACCCAATCAGGGAGATTCGGGTGCAGTCGGTAATACACCCATTGGCCTTGCCGACGGTCCGACAACAGACCGCAAGTACGCAGTTGCGCTAGGTGCCTGGAGATTTTTGGCTGACTCTCGTTCAACGCGCAGGTCAGCTCGCAAACACAAAGCTCTCCTTCACGGGTGATGAGCATCATCGTGCGGACCCGAGTGTCGTCAGCAAGGCATTTGAAAACAGTGGTCGGTGTCAGATGGTCAGCCATATCGTTTTCTCAGTGTTTGTTTTTGACCAAGACGAACATCTTGATGCGCTCATGAATTTCGTGAAGGGTGTGACGGAAGGCATCGGGTTTGGTGCTGGTGACCGGGTCTTCAAAACTCCAGGCCAATGCCTCACCCGCTCCAGGTAAAGACAGGCATTCCGCTGCTGCTTTATCACACAAGGTGATGACGTAATCGAAATGCTCACCACGGAACTCGTCTATCGACTTGCTACGTAATCCTTCGGTGCTCACACCGATGTGTGAAAGCGCCTCGAAGGTGCGCGGATCTACCTGAGTTGGAGTTGTGCCGGCGCTGAACGCCTCGAAATGCTCCGAATCGGTATGCCTCAGCAACGCTTGAGCCAACTGGGAGCGTGCAGCGTTGGCAGTACAGACGAACAGGACACGGGCTTTGCTGGTCATTTTGCACCCTCAGCTCATATGCGGTTTAACGAATATATGTTTTTCCGCATACAAGGTAAAGAGCCAACGACCCATTAATCCATCAAAACGATTGAACTCCGTCGAGCACCTTCAATGAAAGCTGTGTATTAAGGCGCTAGCCAGCCTTCCGTGTCTCTTCAAATATCTGCGGCGGTGTATATATGGTTTCTGTAATGAATCTGTCACTCACGCAGAAATAGGTCGCTCCTTGGCTCAAGGACTACCTGGACGTGCAAAAGAAAATAATAAGGTTGCCCTTAACCCGCCCCGGTCATCGAGGGCGGGTTAAGTTGCTGCGCACTAGGCTTTGCAACAAACCGGCGAGGTACGAGGCGCGGCCTCAAGGATTGTCTTTGCGGTGCCACAACCAGACGTCTGACTTGCCGAAGCTTTCAAGCGATCCTCGACTTCATCGAAATCCGAGTTGCAAATGCCCGTTTCCGGGAGGATCAGCTCAACCCTTTTGGCCGCATCCCAATCACCCGCCAGCGCCGCGATGACAGAGCGAACTTGCTCATACCCCGTCATCAACAAGAACGTAGGCGCCCGACCGTAGCTCTTCATTCCAACAATGAACAAACCTTCCTCAGGATGGGCAAGTTCTATTGCGCCATGAGGTCTGACCGTACCGCAGCTGTGCTCGTTGGGATCGATCATTGGAGCGAGCAACACTGCGCTTTGAGTTGCGGGATCAAGTGCGATACGCAACTCGGCGAGCAGGCTCATGTCAGGTCGGAATCCAGTCGCCACAATGATTTGGTCCACTGGTGGAAGTATCTGGTCTCCCGCCTTCACAACCAACCCTTGGCCATTGCCTACAACCTGATCGATAGCGACGTTTTTGAACAACTCGATCACGCCGTCACTTAGCAATTGGCGAATCTTCAGGCCGAGCTTTCCGCGCTCTACCAATTGATCATTCGCACCACCACCCAGAATGCGCTCAAGAGAATTACCACGGATCGCCCAGAGCACTTTGGTTTGCGGTGCCTCCTGAATCAGACGCACCAGATCCTGTAGGGCGTTAAACGCGGAGTGACCACCACCCACCACCAGCACTCTTTTGTTGGCATAGCGATTCCGCGCACGACCCAGCACATCCGGAATGCCGTATGCAATGTGCGCTGCATGCTCGATCTCGCCCAAGGCTGGGATGCCATGGGCGCCCATCCAGTTTGGTGTCAGGTAGGTGCCCGAGGCATCAATGACAGCACTGGCCAGCACATTCTCTTCACCCGCTGACCCTGAGACACGCAGTAAAAAAGGAGCTGCTGATCTGCCCTGAGTCTTCATCACATCCTGACCGACGCGAGTGGCTGCCAGAACACGGGTATTGAGCTGCAAGTGACGCTTGATCTGATCGAGGTCCGCGAGAGGTCGAACAAAGCAATCCAGCAGTTCACGGCCCGTTGGATACTCGCTCTCCGGTGGTGGAGTCCAACCATCGGCCAGCAAAAGTTTGGCCGCCTCCTTGTCCACATTGAACTGCCACGGAGAGAACATCTTCACATGCGCCCATTTTTCAATGCTGGACCCCGCTTTCGGGCCCGCTTCCAGAATCAGCGGCGTGAGACCTCGCGCCAGCAGGTGAGCAGCTGCCGCCAGTCCCACTGGACCGGCACCGATTATGGCGACGGGAAGGTGAGCGTTATCCATGATCAACTCCTTCTTCAGGTTGGCTGATTGTTCGGGAACAGGCGCTCGACAATCGCGCAGTCGAGCCAGCGTCCTTCAAGGCAGGCGTGTTTTTCATACACCCCAACTTGGCGGAAACCGCAGGTTTCGCACAATGCGAGGCTGGCGTGATTGAAGGTGAAAATGCGTGAAAGGACTTTCCAGAATCCGCGAACTTCGGCTTCTTTCAGCAGTGACTGAAGTAACTGTTTGCCGAGTCCCTGGCCGCGAACGCTGCGGTCCAGGTAGATGGAAAAATCCGCAATACCGTCGTAACAGGCACGGCCGCGATAACTACTGAGTCCAGCCCAGCCAACAACCTGATCCGCCTCATCGATCATGACCAACACTGGATAACGCTCCATTGCGTTGATGCGATCAAGCATGTCCGCCGGGCTTCGAGGGGCAGTTTCAAACGTAGAGCTACGTTCCTCGATGCCCTGGTTGTAGATGGCTGCTATAGAAACGGTGTCCTTGGGTTCAGCTAAACGAACTCGCATCGTTGGAGGCCCATTACGTTGGCAGTAACAACATTATTGGCAAAAAAGGGAAATTCTTCCCTTTTCAATCCTTGTTCTTCACGGCTGGGCAGCACTCGCTCGCGAGCCCGCAGCGAATTTCTGTGGCCCGCGTAATCTGCCTGAGCAAACTCAACGCTCCCTGTCTGGCCTCGGCCGAGAGGTTCTCGATCATCGCTCGTTCTTCAGCAATCAGGTCTGCCCTGATTTTTTCGTATAACTCACGCCCAGCATCCGTTGCCTGGATTCGCACTGCGCGCCGATCTTCATCATCCTCAACGCGGGACACATACCCTTTGCGTTCCAGGGTATCGATCACTCGACTCGCCGTACTCTTGTCCAAGAACATCTCTTCCGCCAAGACCTGAAGGCGCAATGCGCCCCTTTTAACCAGCGTTTCGACGGCATAGCACTGGGTCACCGACACGTCGTAACAGCAGATCCGGTCACGATCACGGAACTGATAGACGCGAACAAGCTGGTTCAAAGCCTCGTACAAGTCTTCGGAATCCTGGGTCAGTTGATCGTTTTTAAGCTTCGTCATAACCGCCACAAATTAGTTGTTAGCTGCAACAATAATCCTCGTATTTTAGAATCGTCAACACCGATCTTCAG
Source organism: Pseudomonas sp. QLc11A (assembly GCF_052112305.1). Taxonomy (NCBI): domain Bacteria; kingdom Pseudomonadati; phylum Pseudomonadota; class Gammaproteobacteria; order Pseudomonadales; family Pseudomonadaceae; genus Pseudomonas; species Pseudomonas sp. QLc11A. Next base: position 101,238 of record NZ_JAVAJJ010000018.1, on the reverse strand, counting down.
GTTGACGGTCCCCAGAGGAAGGCGCTAGCTTGTTGTTACTGACAACTAAAAATGAGCGCGCCAGTCGTGACACATCCAGAGCAGATTCATCCCCCGATCAATCGCTCCAGGCTCGTATGGGGAATGGGATTTACTCAGATTCTTGCCTGGGGCTCGACCTATTACTTGCCCGCAGTTCTTGCAGCTCCGATAGCCAAAGAGACGGGGTGGTCCATCACCAGTGTGGTGGGCGGCCTGTCCTGGGGGTTGCTGGTAGCCGGAGCCTCCTCGCCATCTGTTGGCCGCCAGATTGATCGCCATGGCGGACGCTCTGTCCTTGCCGCCAGTTCACTGCTGCTGGCTCTCGGCTTACTACTGATGGGGCTGGCGGGCAACGTTGCCACCTACTATGTCGCCTGGACGCTGATCGGCGTTGCCATGGCGGCGGGTTTATATGACGCAGCTTTCTCAACCCTGGGACGTCTTTTCGGCGAAGGGGCTCGAACATCCATTACCGGGCTGACCTTGTTAGGTGGCCTCGCCAGCACCATAGGTTGGCCGGTAATTGCGGGGCTGGAGAGTTGGATCGGTTGGAGGAGCGCCTGCTTTGCCATCGCTGCAGCTCACTTGCTAATCGGATTCCCTATTCATGCCCTGTTGATTCCTGGAAGTACAAAACAACCGCCTCACCCCGTCATTACAGAAACACCCAATGCATCAGTACTTCACCCCGACACCACCAATCATCTGTTCTTACTGATTGGCGCCATGCTGACGATACTGGCGCTGGTGGTATCAGGTATCTCAGTGCACCTGCTCAATGTCCTCAAGCAACTGGGGATCGCGACTGCTGTGGCCTTGGCCATCGGCATGGTGATTGGTCCTTCGCAAGTCCTAGCACGGGTGGCTGAGTTTTCCATAGGCAGGAACCTCCATCCAACCTGGTCCGCACGAGCCGGCATGTTGCTTTGTTTGATCGGGCTTGGACTGCTGATCTCAGGCCTGCCCTGGCTGGCCTTTGTGGCGATAGCACTTTACGGAGCCGGTAACGGCATCCTCACCATCGCTCGCGGGACTCTTCCATTGGCGCTGTTCGGGCCTCAAGGATATGGCGTACGAATGGGACTGCTCGCAAGGCCCGTCCTTGTCGCCCAAGCTTGCGGCCCCATCGCCGCCGCTTACGTACTGGACAGCTTCGGAGCATCGGTACTGCTTAGCCTGATGTGCGGGCTTCTGTTGCTGTGTTTCATCGCCACTTGGCGTCTGCCAACTACGCAAAAAGGCAGGTAATTACGATGTTCCGGTAGACGCAGTGTTGAGCAGAAGAAAGTCGATACCCGGCATCAAGCGAACACGGGGTGTGATGCATTGTGAATGAAGCGCATCAAGCTAGGGATGATGTGAGAAGCATCCGGCCCAACGCCTCTAAGGGTGGCCGAAGCAAAGTTGCGCTGCTTCGGTAATCCCACAAAATACAAACCCGGTACGTGCTCCGCCTGCCCATTTCGCGGAGCCAGGTTCCCATTGGCCTCCATGTGTAGACCTGCCAAAAAACCCAGGTTTGGACGAAATCCGGTCGCGAAAACCAAACTGTCCACTTCGGTGTGCTGACCATCGGCCCAGAGCACGCCCGTTGACGTTACCTGGGTGAACATCGGCTTGCGCTCAAAAAGTCCCTGCTTCATGGCTCGACGATAGGTGCCATCATCCAGTACAGGAGTACTTTGGTCATTCAGCCAACGAGTCTTCTCCATCCCTGTCCACTTGAGCCAAGCATGAAAATCCACACCGAGGATCTTTTGCGGAAAAAATCGAATCGATTCCCTTGTCGCCAATACGACGCTGCTGACTTGAGCCAACTCATGGGCAATTTGTACCGCTGAGTTGGCAGCACCTACGACCACTACTCGTTGATCACTGAAGCCGTCGACATTTCGGTAATCAGCACTGTGTAAACGTTGCCCGCGAAAACTCTCCAGCCCTGGAATGTCAGGGATGAACGGCTGATTGAATCCGCCAGTGCAAACGATCAATGCTTTTGAGCAGAAACGCTGACCATCAGATGCCTGAAGCAAAAAGAGTCCATCCTCCCTTCGCACATTCTGGACTCGTATGTTCTGCCGAATGGGTAACTGGAAAGCCTCCGCGTACTGCTCCAAATAACGTACGACTTCATCGCGTAGCGGATAATGCTTGGCTTCAGCTGGAAAGGGCATCCCAGGTAACGATGAGTAAGCAGCAGGGGAAAAAAGTCTCAGGCTGTCGTAGTAATTTCGCCAGTTTCCACCTGGCTGGCTCTCGGCATCCAGGATGAGAAACCTGAGGTTCTGCTGCCGCAGATGCCAACCGCACGCGAGCCCAGCTTGGCCCGCACCAATAACGATGACATCCGTGGGCTCATTAATTATGCTCATGTATGCGCACTCATGCATATATTAAAACAACAAAAAACTACTCTGGCGCACCAGGGCAGCAAAAAGGGGCCAGACCCTTCATGTGTTGGAGAATGGCTTCGAGCCGTGTCACCACCGCCGGTCCATCCACCTCGTAGAACATCTGCCGACTGACCTTGTTAGCACGGACGATGCCCGCTTCTAATAGCACTTGCAGATGACGGGACACCACTGAACGCTCTTGAGGTAATCCTTCAGCGATCTCGCCGATATCCGCACGCCCCAGTTGCATGACTCGCTTGAGCACAGCTACCCGCGACGGCTCGCACAGAGCTTTGAAGAAGGCTCCATCGAGAGAGTCGATTGCAGCATCAATTGCACGGGAACGTGTAGAGATTCGGTTTGTCATGCGGAGGACTATATGTGCATATCCATGCACGCGTCAATTGTCCGAATGAGCGTCAACAACAGATATCAATAGCGCCTGATCAATGCCTGCAAGCTCCAGAATGATGAATTCGAACGTCAGCTTTGGGTCGACTGCTGCCCTTTGTGACAGGCAGCAAACGGCCAGGACAAGTCATCACCAGTCAGCAGCACGCTTCAACCGGCAAAGACATTGCGAGCATAATGAGTCATCCCCGCATGTGAGTAACATCATGACCGAAGCCCAACGCTGGACAGTGAAATGCCAAGATCCTGCGGATGGAAGTGGCGACGTCATCGTCGACTTGCCACCTGAACTACTCGCCAGTTTAGGATTGAGCGTCGGCGACGTACTGACCATAGAAGTGATCGACGGCGCGATAGTTCTGACGCCGAAGTCGAACCACTCAGCTACACACTGAATCGAACTGGCGCGCTTTACCTAGTCTTCAAACGGGCATACGCGAACAGCACATCTAAGCGGCAACGATCGAACTAAACGACAGGTCATGTCATAGTTGTTTATGAGCCGTCTAAACCACTGATTCGACAAACATTCATCTACGTCCAACTCAAGCTCAGGCACCGTGCATACAACACAGCCGCAGCGCACCTACGTGCTATCCAGGCTTTTTACACCTATGCCAAAAGTCGAGATCTGGATATCGATGACGCCATCTTGGCCTGCCACTTTGAGGCGATTCTGGCTGGCCCATGTCCGAAAGGTGATTGGCAGTCCTCTGAGGATGGGCAACTCATGCCATTGCTGGAGGCGTGCTACCATATCGCCACCCTACCCTAGCAGCCTCTCTGCCTTCAGGTAATTGCCATGGACGACGTAGTAGTAACGCATTCGGATGTGTACCAGAGCTGGCAAGACCATCTCTTCAATTTCAGTCTTGACGACCCCGCGACAAAAGCACCTGGGCTACGAAAGCCGCAACTTGCTGCGCTCTACGCAACCCTCGGTCATCTGGTGGTTGATCCCTACTCTACCGCAACCGTGGTAATGCCAACGGGCACCGGGAAGACCGACACCATGCTTGCGCTGGTAATCGCCGCAAGAATGGCAAGAACGCTAGTCCTAGTTCCTTCGGATGCCCTCAGGACTCAACTGGTGGGTAAGTGCACGGAGATGAAGACGCTTCGTACAGTGGGCGCTGTGTCTGACACTGCGCGCAATCCAATCGTTGCTGCCATCTGCTCGAAAATGTCTGGGGTCGAGGTTGCTGAACTGGCATACGCGAACATCATTGTGGCTACTCCCCAAGCCTTGTTACTGTTCGACGAGGCCGCGCTAGGCATGTTGGTGGAAACATGCAGCCACCTTATGATCGATGAGGCCCACCACGTTGCCGCGATCAGCTGGAGTCGAATCAAAACAGCCTTCAAGGATAAACCCTGTATCCAATTTACGGCTACGCCATTTCGAGAGGATGGCTTGGCCCTGGAAGGCAAGATCATCTATAGCTACCCTCTTCGGGACGCTCAGCTCGATGGCTATTTCAAAGGCATCGAGTTTCACCCGGTGCGAGAATACAACCTGGATCTGTCCGATCAGGCCATTGCTGACAAGGCTGTTGAGTTGCTTAGGGCAGACCTACAGGCTGGATACGACCATCTGATGCTGGTACGGGCCAAATCTCAAAAACGTGCAACAGACCTTTTTGAGATCTATAAGCAGCACGCCGACCTGTCTCCCGTCCTGATCCACAGTAAGGTACCGAACCAGGCCAAGGTTCTGGGTGAGATCGTCAAGAAAAAATATCGGATCATTGTCTGTGTCGACATGCTTGGCGAAGGTTTCGATCTGCCAGAACTGAAAATCGCCGCAATTCATGACCAACACCGCAGTCCAGCTGTCACGCTCCAGTTCATTGGCCGGCTGACAAGGGTTGATGCTGCTTTAGGGGACGCCAAGTTCGTTGCCAATATCGCCAATCAGAAGACTGACCATCAGATGGCAGCGCTCTACAAAGAGAGTGCCGACTGGGGGGCAGTTATCCGTGACGTGAGCCAGGAAAAAGTCACCCATGAAATCGAGAAGGAAGTCTTCACCGAGCAGTTTACCGATGGTGATGATGCGCATGTGATTTTCGGGCTCAACCCAAACCCAAAAATTAGCGCGGTGGCTTATCACATTTCTGCCGAGCAGTGGAACCCTGAGCGAGCGCGCAGCCTTGACGGGCGCAGGGAGGCGCTCCACTACATTTCGATCAACGACGAAGCCGATACGGTCATTGCGGTGACACGGCGAGAAACGTTGGTTGGATGGGCGCAAACCGAGGAAATCGTCGATACCAACTGGGTCTTGTACCTGGCTTTCTTCAATGAAGCCCAGAAAACCCTATTCATCCATACCTCTGGCGATGACAGCCAGGCGACACGCTTTTTGAATCTTGTGGCCAAAGAGCCTCGTCGCATCCATGGTGAACCAGTCTTCCGCACACTTCACGATATCAAACTCATGAAACTGCAGAACGTAGGTTTATCGCGTGCCCGTAAAGATCTTCGGTTCACGATGCATGTAGGGCGCGATATCAACCAGGTGATCAGCGACATTGAGAAAGGTAACGCCAAGAAATCCAATATTTTCGCGACAGGATTCGAGGGGGGAGAACGAACGACCGTGGGCTGCTCGTACAAAGGCAAGATCTGGGAAATGAACTCCTCCGCAATCAATTACTGGGTCGAGTGGTGCAGACACATTTCGGTCAAGCTCAACGATGCAACGATAGACCCGGGCGACGTGCTCAAAAATGTCATGCGGGCTGAAAAAATTGAAGACGCTTGGCCGAGAGGGCTTTTTTACGCGGACTGGCCTGAGTCTATCGCGATCGAGAACGAGCAAAAGATCGCTCTGTATTTCCAGGGGGAAAGCTTCAACCTGCTGGATGTCGAGCTAGGTAAACCTGAGTACGAGGATGCGCTGACCTTGGCCATCCCGGTATATGTTGCCGGCGTCGACGACGAAGAACGTCGCCTCACGACAATCTCCATCAAACTGCTGGAGGACGGGTACAAAACGTCCTGCCCTGGCTTGAAAATTCTTTTTTCCCAAGAGATGCCATTTGATTCTTATCTAGATGCGGAGCCGCTTGTCCTGTTACGAGTAGACGGGTCAATGGTTTATGGGAACTACCGCCATTACTCACCCAACAGTGTGGACATCAGATTGCCTGTAGGCCTGCTCGAACCGTGGAATTGGGGGGCAACAAAAATTTACCAAGAATCCATGCGGGCGGAGCAACGCATGGACACCGTGCAAGGTTTCACCTACGGCAAAATTGTTGACGAGTACACAATCGTTTTCAACGATGATGGGAAGGGGGAAATTGCTGACTTGGTCGCAATTCGTGAAAGCAAAGATGCTATCTACATCGACCTCTACCACTGCAAGTACTGCCCTCAGACGGATGGGGTGGCCGCGCCTAGGGCTCGCGTCAGTGACGTCTATGAGGTGTGCGGGCAAGCCTCCAGATCAGTGAAATGGCTATCCACCGGCGAAAAATTCTTTGATCGATTGATGGATCGCTACCAACAATCGCTTCCCAAAGGCTTCGATAGAATCCTCAAAGGAACACCACTCGAGCTGGAGATACTGCGCAATAAATGTCACGACCACGAGCTGATTTTCAAGTTTGTGATCGTACAGCCAGCGATCTCAAGTCAGAAAATATCGAACGAGCAGCTGGCTGTCTTAGGAACGAGCTATTCATACATCAAGAGCATTTCAGGATCGGACATAAAGGTAATCGTTAGCCCATAGCGCTTTGCTGTCAGCGGAGCTGTCAAGGGCGCGCTGACATCACGTCGAATACCTACGCCCTGCCCCCTCGGTTAGCAATCAGCGAGTGCGTGCAAGGCTATACAAAAAACGCCCCTCACGACGGAAAATCCATACCCCGCGCGCCATCGGACGATCTTGAACTTCCTTTCGAGGTTCTGGACGGCGATTTGATGATCGGATTGTTTGGCGAGCTTCACTACGAATAGGCCAGACAGGTGAACGGGTGTGGGCAGCGTGCGCCACGGCGTGATATGTCTGCGGCCACATGGCGAATCACGAAACAAGCTTCTTGGGAGAATGCTTTCGCCGGTTACCCCAACGACGCCTCAAGCCTGAGCGTGATTCCGTGCTGGGAATGTGGAACAACAGGTTCTCAACTGCCGCCCGAAACTTGGCATGGGGCGCTCAATCATGCACCCAGGCCTGGAACTTCATCAGCCAGCACCTCACAAAAGGCCGGGCAGCAGAATCTTCAGCTGAAGGAAAACAAACCATACGAAGCAGCCTCCGCTGGCCAAGAACAAGCTGATAAGTACAAACCGACTTAATGGGCGCATCGTGTTTTGCCACTGCGCGATAATTCGAGTGAATGTCAGCGCAGAGGCGTCGGTGCGAAACAGATAGATGAGCCCTTCTGCATAGGCAGACACCATCAGATTTCGATGCGTCGGTAGCTCCGAGTGGAAATCCAGCGAGCCGTCAAACCAGCGCACCACTAAATCGCCCTCCTTGCCTACCTTAGCCATTTTCACCTCGCTCCCATTCATGACACTCAAATGGATGTTACGCAGAGGTGTATTGAGTGGGCAAATTCGGTGTCCCGGCATGAATTCCTGGAACTCGTTCGGCTTGGAATCCTCTCGCCAGATCGTTGTAGATGTCAGCTGGGCGTACTCATGAAGTGCATACTCTATCCGTGCGGATGCGAATTCACCAAAGCCACCGTAGGCTGGAATGTCACCATGCTGAGTGATTGCGAGCGCAAGCTGGTATTTATTGGACTCTGGCTTAATTCTGCCCACATCCAGCTCATAGTGTTTAACGCTCCACCAGCGTCGCAGCTCATCCTCAACGAGCGCGAGCAACCAGCGCCGCCCTTCAATGCCAAGGTACTCATCCTTCCCGGCAAGCGTGCGTTTTAGCAGAACCGGACATTTCCACTCGAACCAGATCACCGCCAACAAGTAGAAGCCCCCGCCGACCAGCAACCAGCTCAAGGGCCCGACCGCCGCCTCCGCGCCTTTCAGCGATGGAGCTGCCTGAAGGAATGCGGCAACCAAGCCCCCCACCGCTGCGAGCTTGATTCCGGCGCCAGACTTCATCCGCGACCAGAACGACCAGCTCGTCATTTGTCGAAACCGGTGATACGCCATTTCCTGGCGCGTGTTGCGTCGCTCAGCCAGGGCTGGCCTGTTGACCTCTTCATTCGGAAATTCATCGCAAAACCAGGAAATCCAGCTGAACTCAAACCGCTTCTCCCGACGCTTGTAACGACGGTGCTCTTTTTCCGATTCCGCCATCCGCCGCCGCGCCTCGTCGGTGAGCACGAAGGCCTTTTTAGGCTTATCGATTGAGTCGCTTTGTTCGTTTTGGTTTTCGGGTTCTGATGGTTGGTTTTCAGCTGACAATGTGTTGCTCCTTGTCTTTTTTGCTTCCTCGCGCTCCGGGCTTCGGCACTGCAAGATCAGAGGCCTAGGTCGCGCTACAGGCGAAACTCCAGCAGATCTGGGGGAAAAGTTTCCAAAGGGCAGATTTCGAAAGCCTTCCAGATCAGCGTGCGCCAGATGTCAGCCTGAATGATCATCATGCCATATATGCTCCGGACTCCCCTTCTTCTACATAGTCAACCGGGTAGATTACTCTAGGACGAAGCATTTCCTGGATGAGCTCGGTGACAGGCCACGGGTAGACAAACTACCAGCGCCGGGCGTATAGACAACTTGGCAGAACCCTATATGCCTTTACCCGCACCCTGTAGCGAACCACCGCCTGTAAGTGAAAGCAGGCGGTTCACAGCAAGCAAGTTAACGCACCAGGTCAATGTCCTTGGCGTATACGAAGCCTTCGGTGGTGGTAATTGGTACGTTGAACGGGCTGCAAAAAACGTCGTGCTTGCCTATGTTGTTTTCAGCACGATAAGACCAATCGAGCTCCTGGATCACCTTCTTTTCGCGAAGCTCTGGGATTTCTCGGCATTTGTCTGCAATAGTATTCGTAATGTTGAAAACGAATTTGTACATATCGAATCCGAGCTCGTAGACCTTTCCGTCAAGTCTTAGGCTAGGCTTTTGGCAGAATATTTCGAGATCTTTCATGAGATTTGCCACGTAGTCGAAGATCTCAGCGATGTCACTCATTTCCTTCTGCACGAATCGCAACTTGGTTTTGTAATTTTTGTTTTTTTCGTCAGGTATCGTGTTGTCGATAAATGATTTTACGCTTTTTGCGAGCACTTCTAGTGGTATTAGAAGGTGTTGCGAATGGCTAACGAGAACATTTTCCTCGACCTTGACATGCAGACGAATTTCGTCGACGTCGCCGACATGGTGAAAATAGTTTCTGATAATCCGAAGCATTTTGAATTCTGGAGCAGTTTTGATGCTGCAGTTGAATAGTTCAAGCAGCTTATCAGCCGTAGAGTGGAGGTTATTCAGGTAGGTAAACAGCGTGTTGATGTCCCGCTCTTCAGAATGCCTGATGTCCAACAGTTCGCGCTGGCTGTGAAAATACCGATCAATAAACGTGTACTTCTCCATGTGGCTAGGCTCCACTCCCCGGCTGATTTCACATCTCATATACTGAGGCGCAAGCTTATTCGATCTCGTGCTCATTCACCCCGTTCTGCACACAATCCAGGACGAGGTAAGCCATGCGTTGGCAGCCTTCAGACCGTCCAGTCTGCGCGAATAGGCCGGACTATATCCATTCTTGTGCATGACCACCACAAGCCAATGCCTGTAGGCGCTGATGCGATTTTGACCCAGGCTGCCGAATTTCACTGCCCGCCCCCAATACTCCGCAAACAATAGTCGTGCGAGTGGTCTCAGAAATTGCCTATGGGTCAGTCAATATCAGCCGCCTGGGTCAAAATCGCATCAGCGTCGACACAGGAGGCTCGTCATGAACAAAATTCTGTGAACATTAAGCTCCAGAGACCGTATAAAATTCCCATGGTGATTGGGTATAGCGTTGCTCATGAACACTGAACATCGCCTACTTGTAAAATCAAGTGTTATGTGAGACATGTTCATAAGCTTCCATGTCCACTGTGTCACCGTCGCGTTTTGCGGACACTTTCACCCCCTAAAACTCTGGAGCCCTCCACAGCTTAGCTATGGGCAAGCGATGACTCGAACGCAGAATGATTTGAACACAACCTCCCCTTTCAGCGGCCGCGATGTACGCAAGCGACTCAAGGACTCGCGCTTGGCACTCGCGCAAATGGAAGGCGCCAGCAATCAGTCATGGGCACAAGGCAATGGGAGATTCGCTAGTCTCTTCTGAGAAATGCTTACGGCATGTCTTTGCAGTGCAAGCTGAACTTGTGCCCCTTGCCTGTACCGCCATCGCCAGCTGGATAGCCACGCGGGCGGCACAACCTTCGCGCCATGGCTGCCAAATCAACAAGGTCTCAGCCTCAATCAGGCAAGCCCTCGAAATCGCTAGTTCGTAAGTTGTTTGGCAAGCGGGCCCAGGCGCGTCAAACCAGGCGAAATCGGTCAATAGCCCCCCATCGCTGGTCGCGAACGGAGAAGCATGACTGATCGAGACACCCTTAATCCCACTTTGATTCGACGCATTAAATATGGGATCCAAAACTCTTGCAGAAGCAATAAAACCCACTATGTTGTGTCTTGGCGCAACATGAAACACCATATAAGGTGATTTGAATACTGTTGCGGCTGTGACCTACCGATGCACGTCCGTAAGATCCTCAATGCAATGAAGGAGATTTCGTATGACAGATCGTCGTCCTATCAACAAAGACGTCAACGTTCCGAAGCCAGGCGGTGGTGAACAGCCTCGATCTCGCAACCAAGATGGTCAAATTCGTGACAAGCGGAGCGATGCGGGCAAACCCCGCAAGTGATGGACAACAGTGTCAGCGGAGGGCGCGCGCCCTCTCCTGCTCGACCTCTATCGCCTCAGTCCAGGCCCACAGTGGCAGGAAAAGCGACGATGTCTTCTGCACTCAGCCAGGTCGTGAAATACCGTGATGACGCAGTTTGCGATAGAGCGTATTTCGGCTGATTCCTAGGCGGGCGGCAACATGGGCGATATGCCAGTGTTCCGCCTCAATCAATGTGAGCAGTGTCTGCCGCTCGGATACGCCCAGCGGATTTTCGGCCAGCGCAACTGTCGCTGGCACTGCCGGCAGCAACTCCGCTAAATCGTCCAGGGTGACACGCCCCTCCAACGCCAACGCTACCAGTGTGCGCAGGCACGTACGCAGCTGCCGGACATTGCCAGGCCAAGGCTGCGCCAGCAAGCGCTCCCTGACACCCGCCTCCAGCCGAACTCTGGCCCCTGCTGCCTCCTCGCGCAGCAATAGGTCGAGCAAGCGACCCTTGTCTGAACGCTCACGCAACGGCGGGAGCTGCACGGCGAACCCAGCAATTCGATAAAACAGATCTTCGCGAAAACGCCCTTCGGCCACGCAGGCGTGCAGATCCTGGTGGCTGGCACTGATAAGGCGTACGTCGAGCGGACGTGCGGTCGCGCCGCCTAGCGGCACCACCTGACGCTCCTCCAGCACACGCAGCAGGCGAGTCTGTAACGCCAGTGGCATATCGGCGATCTCATCGAGAAATAGAATGCCTCCATGGGCCTGCTCCAGCTTACCGATCATCCCGTCCTTGCGTGCACCGGTGAAGCTGCCACCGCGATAGCCGAACAGCTCGCTCTCGATCAGCGTTTCTGGAATGGCCGCGCAATTGATCGCCACAAACGGCTGGCTCGCTCTGGAGCTGGCACGATGCAGCGCGGCAGCAAAAGCTTCTTTGCCGGTACCGGTTTCGCCCTGTAAAAACACCGGAACGTCACGCTCCAAAACACGCAATGCGCGAACAAAGCTGCGTTGCAGGCGCGGGTCTTCCAGGCACACGTGCACGTCGTTGATTTTGGGGATTGCAGGGGTGACTGAGGGTACCTGACGCAAGGGTTCGCGCAACTGTCCGTAGAGCAGGCGTCCGTCCACCAGACGCATTGGCCAACAGACACTCGGCTGAGAGCTGGCGTGACACATCACCTGATCGATAGGTGTTTCCAGCAGCATCGAGAGCGATTGCCCAACCACCTGGTCACGGCTGAGGCCCAGCAGACCCAGCGCTGCCTGATTGACCGAACAGATACGGGCACTCTCGTCGAAACTGAGCTGGCCTTCACCCAGCAGCCCAACGAAGCCTGCCTCAGGGTGGAAGCGCAGCAAATATCGCTGTGGATCATGCCCTAGGAAAAAACAGCTCTCTATCAACTTGGCTGACAGGTCGGTCAATGCCATGGCCTGGAAGTGCTGCTGAAGACCGTGGTCATCCCTTACAGAAGAGAGGTTGAGCACGGCTAGCAACTCTCCACTCGCATCAAATATCGGGCTAGCCGAACAGGTCAGACCGACGTGCTTGCCACGGAAATGCTCGTCGCGACGGATGGTTACGTGCTGTTGCTCGACCAAGCAGGTGCCTACACCGTTGGTGCCTTCACAATCTTCACTCCATACCGAGCCGAGCCATAGCCCGGAACGCTGAAATACGGCTCGCTCGGATTCGTTAAACACACTGTCAATCGCCACACCGCGAGCATCGGTGAGTAGCACCACGTGGCCGTCACGCCCGAGTTGCTGGTGCAAACTGCTCATCTGCCAGTGCGCCACGCTGATGATGTTTTCCAGTGGCGCGCGGTGATCCTGTAAGCGTGGATGCTCAACGACATTAGGTGCGCGGCGGCTGGCGGGATCGAGCTGATGCTGATCCAGGCAACGACGCCAAGACCGTGTGATAGCCAGGTCAGTGGTATGGCCGTGGCTGGCGGGAGTGCCCTGCACGGCTTGGAGCACTTGTTGGGCATGGGCGTTGATCAAGGCCGGCTTCATTGTTCTTGTTCTCCGTTACGGTCAGGACACGGGGCTGTTCGAAGCTTATATGAAAAGATCGTAACGAGCGCTTTTTGCACCGCGTGACACTCTGTCATCCGCCATTCCCGGAATCGTGACATGAATCCGAGTCAAAGCCTGAACAGCAGTGCGGCAGCCGCTCTGCAACAGGGTTTTCATGAAGATGGCCCGGGCCTTGCTCAAGGGCAGTTGTTACCAAAACAACAAGATCGGGAGAGGCCCCATGAACATTGCTATCGAAACACCTCTGCAAACGCCAACTTCTCAGCTCGCGGCTTGGGTAGAAAACCTCGGCGAGCGTCTCGCCCAACGTAATCTGGACGGCGCGCTGGATCTGTTTGCGCAAGAGTGTCACTGGCGTGACCTGCTACTTTTCAGCTGGAACCTGATGACCTTGGAAGGCAAGCCTGCCATCCGCGACATGCTCGAAACGCGCCTCGACCAGACTCGTCCTGGGCGATGGAAACTTGAAGGTGAGGCGACGCTGAATAACGGTGTGCTCGAAGGTTGGATCAGCCTGGAAACCGATGCTGCGCGGGGTAAAGGCTACGTGCGTCTGAAGGAGGGCCTGTGTTGGACGCTGCTGACGACCATGCGCGAGCTCAAGGGCTTTGAAGAACCCAGGGGCCGGCGGCGTCCAATGGGTGCCAATCATGGCCACGCCCATACCGATAAACGCAACTGGCTGGAACGCCGTCGTGACGAAGAAGCTTCGCTGGGCATCACCACCCAACCTTACTGCCTGATTGTGGGCGGCGGCCAGGGTGGGCTGGGGCTCGCTGCGCGGCTCAAGCGAATGGGCGTGCCAACTCTGATCGTCGACAAAGCCGAGCGTCCTGGCGATCAGTGGCGCAGTCGCTACAAGTCGCTGTGCCTACACGACCCTGTCTGGTACGACCATATGCCTTACCTGCCCTTCCCCGATCACTGGCCAGTCTTCACCCCAAAAGACCAGATTGGCGACTGGCTGGAAATGTACACCAAAGTCATGGAGCTCAATTATTGGCCGCGTACAGAATGCGTGAGCGCCAGCTTTGACGAGCAAAGTGGCACCTGGAAGGTTGAAGTGCAGCGCGATGGCGAGCGTGTGACTTTACAGCCTACCCAGTTGATCCTCGCCACAGGCATGTCTGGCGTACCCAATGTTCCTAGTTATCCGGGTGCCGAGGTTTTCAATGGCCAGCAGCATCATTCCAGCCGCCATCCCGGCGGAGACGCCTGGAGCGGCAAGCGCGCGGTGGTCATCGGTGCAAACAATTCGGCTCACGATATCTGCGCCGACTTGGTGGAGAACGGCGCCGAGGTGACCATGGTGCAACGCTCCAGCACCCACATCGTGCGTTCCGACAGTTTAATGGATCTCGTCTTCGGCGGGCTCTACTCTGAAGACGCTTTGGAGACGGGTTTGACCACGGACAAGGCCGACATGCTGTTCGCCTCGATCCCCTACAAGGTTATGCCAAGCTTCCATCAACCCATCTTTGACGCGATCAAGGAGCGTGACAAGGACTTCTACGAGCGCTTGGCCAAGGCCGGCTTCATGCTCGATTTCGGTGACGACGAGTCTGGCCTTTTCATGAAGTACGTACGCCGTGGTTCTGGTTACTACATCGACGTCGGCGCCTCCGAACTGATCGCTAATGGCACGATCAAGCTCAAGAGCGCGCCTGGCCTGGGTGTGGAACGCATCGAAGCAGATGCCGTCGTACTCAACGATGGCAGCCGACTACCGGCAGATCTGATTGTCTACGCCACGGGCTATGGCTCAATGAATGGTTGGGCGGCGAAGCTGATTTCCCAGGAAGTAGCTGACAAGGTCGGCCGCTGCTGGGGCTTGGGTTCTGGAACCACGAATGATCCTGGCCCCTACGAGGGCGAACTGCGGAACATGTGGAAGCCAACGCAGCAGGAAAACCTCTGGTTCCATGGTGGCAACCTGCATCAGTCACGGCATTATTCGCTGTATCTGGCGCTGCAGTTAAAGGCGCGCTTCGAAGGCATCGACACATCCGTCTATGGCCTTGCCGAGAGTCACCACACTGGCTGAGTCAAATGGCGCCCAGCCGTGGTTGGGCGCCTCTCCAGAATGCCCCCAGATGCAGCCTACCCGTAGAAATTGATGGCTGGCAGCTCACTTTTTTCAATGTCTGTGACACTTGGACTATTGCGAGTACTGCCGGTCACCTGACGGTCGAGTCGGAACACTTGTATCTTGGCAGCGTGGTGGAGCTGATCCAGTCGACCTATTGAGTGCCTGGAAGCGTGAACAGCTCGAACGTTTACTCGCTGTGCTCTGAGTTGCACGCAAAAGCACGTTACCATTGCCGACTTAAAGCAATGGAGACCACACGTGAAAAAGCCACCGATGAAAATCGTCATCGAAGAATGGGATGGTGACGGTGCGATTCGAATTCCAGACGAAGCGCTGCAGGAGCTCGAACTGGATGTCGGCGACGCTGTGTACCTGATAGATGAATTTGTCGGCAACACGCGCTGCCTTGTCCTATCAAAAACGCCTCACATTGCGGATCGAATAGACGAGCTCACTGAAGCCTGGGATAGCGTTCAGCCTGCGAATGGCCGGGAGAAATGAGACAGCCGCAAAGCGCACGCCTTGACGCATTCACGGAAGGCCGCCTGCAGTCAGTGGGCGCGAGAGCTGTCTCTATCAAGCGTGCGTTAGGTATGGCTCGACGCATATCCCCCAAGGCTCCCTGAATAGCGTCATGAGCAGAGGGTGCTTCACGGACAAACTCTAACGCCAGGCGACCTGGCTGTCCGACACCGCCCAACGCATCATCACAGCCTTCTTCAGCCAAGTGTTCCACAAGCGTGTCCATATCGCTCTCGTCAGACGTCAGTTGGTAATTAAGGGTGAAGGTAAACACCATCTCGAACACTCCGCTTAAGCCAGATCCTACGTGTTTTTTTATTTTCGCACGACGCGACAAGCAGTGAATGCAGGGACTGCGGACACACTTGGCAACGCTGGGGAAAAATGAGACCGCCCAATCAAGACACAATTTCGGAGTGAGTCGTCTAGAGCCACACAACATGTAGACGAGAGGTCGAGCCGGGCTTAGACCCGAAGGAGCGACAGTCATCGACACTGGCCTTGGCTTTTTAGTCGATTATAGAGCGACTATAGAATCACTCAGAAATGCATCCCAAAGTTCATACGCGTTGTGCTGTCTCTTAACTGCTTCATCCCATTCGGGCCCTGAGACACATTTTGATGAAACCAGCGTCATCATTCCCATCGTAGCGGCGTCAAGCTCTATCAAAAGCGCATGAGACTTGATCCTGAAATCTTCGATAGATGCCATTAGCCTTTCCTCTCATGGGATTCGAGCTTATGAAACAGATGTCTCATAGACGTTTGAGCATGGCAGTTCGAAATCATTCGAGCTGCCTGACCGCCGGTCTCTTCACTCTTCCAAAAAATCTGTCACGACGACGCACCGGCGCTGGGGTGTGAATTCAACAGCGTAGTAAAAGCGTCAACGTGACTTTCGCGGTGCTGATGGTTCCCGAGAGACGAACCACCGATTAGGACACAACGGTGACGTTTTGCCGTAGGGCTGTGCCTAGGCCAGCGTCAACTGAAAACCTAAGTGAAGCTCCACATTCCAAAGTGGAACCAAGCATTCATCGCCAAAATAGATCCTGCCTTGACAAGCCAACTGTGATCACATATCACTGTACATGCATTTCTGAGTCATACATTCGAGACTTGGAAGGACGTCCGACACAAAAATAAGACAGGGTACGAAGCTATGAACGTTTTGAAACGACTCACCCCCTACTCCGGATTGAAGGTTCTGATTTCCGGGGGAGCATCTGGTATCGGAGAAGTAATTGCCGCTGCCTATCTCGAGATCGGGGCAAAGGTGCATGTCTGTGATGTCAGCGAACGGGCAGTCTCAGCGTTTCGTGAGCGCTACCCTGAAGCGTTAGCTACGCAGGCCGATGTTTCGAACTCTGCTGAAGTTAAGCGTGTCTTTGACATGCAGCGAGAGTGGGCGAACGGACTCGATGTTCTGATCAACAATGCAGGTATCGCAGGGCCGACGGGCGGAATTGACAGAATCAGCGATACCGAATGGGAGCAAACGATAGACATCAATCTCAATGCTCAGTATCGCTTCGCCCATCACGCTGTGCCCCTATTGGTTGAATCAGAACATGCTCACATCATTCACATTTCATCAGTCGCCGGCCGCTTAGGGTACGCTTGGCGCACCCCTTATGCGGCGACGAAATGGGCCATAGTAGGCCTAATGAAATCCTTGGCAGCCGAGCTGGGCGAAAGGGACATTCGAGTCAATGCGCTGCTTCCTGGAATCGTCGAAGGCCCTCGTCAAGATCGCGTTATCAGTGATCGCGCCAAGCAGCTAGGGATTTCCGAGTCGGAGATGCTCCAAAAGACGTTAAACAAAATCTCTCTACGCCGAATGGTGCCGCCAGAGGATGTTGCTGCCATGGCATTATTTCTCTGTTCTCCCGCCGCTCACAATGTCACAGGTCAGGCCATCAGCATCGACGGCAATGTCGAATATCTCTGATTGAACTTCGCAATAGCTAATGCAGTCTGCCAACCATCCCGCAGGCAGGCTGCTTATGGAGTATCCGAAGACATCCAACTGCTTCGACTCGGAACCAGATCTCTGAGGTCGGCCAGACCTAAATATCCAGCTTGGGTGGAAACACCGGCTAGAGATTCGTATTAGCGGGTGGCGGTAACTGCTATCTCGAAAATGTGATCACACATTTCGGGAACGTCTGTGCTTACCGAGCCACTTCTCATATACTCGAGTCATGAATATATCTACCCTCGTCACCCCAATGGCTCGGCAAACTCTCAGCGCTGACGTGTACACGCAGCTGCGTGATTTGCTCATGAGTGGACGAATGATGCCTGGCGAAAAGCTGTCGCTGCGATCCATGGCCGAAGCGCTAGGCGTGAGTGTCATGCCGGTGCGTGAAGCAGTTCATAGACTCGTAGCTGAGCAAGCGCTTGAGATGGCGGCTAATCGTTACATTCGTGTCCCAATCATGACGGCCAGCCAGTTCCGAGAGATCACGAGTATTCGCATAAACCTTGAAGGGCAAGCCGCTGCGCGCGCTGCGGAGTTGGTAAGCCCTGCAGCTCTGGTCGAGATCGAGAGCATTCACAACGCTTTCTGCAAAGAGTTTGCTAAAGCTGCGCCTGACGAATCCAGCTTGATTTCACTGAATAAGCAGTTGCACTTCGCTATCTACAGCATTGCCGATATGCCGATCTTGCAAGGCATAGTCGAGTCGTTATGGCTGAGAATCGGCCCGATTTTGAACTACGATTTGCGATCCGGTAGCGAGCGAGTAGTCCAGCGCGTGCAAGCAGGTCACCACGAGGGAATGGTCGGGGCTCTTAGAGATCGCGATCCCGTGGCTGCGTGCAAATCAGTCCAGAATGACATTCAAAGTGCGGCCGACTTCATCCTTGAGACGGGTGTTTTGATCGTTTCAGACGGTAAGCCAGCACTTTAAATAACGGCCCATACGTCGATTAGTGACGGGCGACCTAGAGAGGTCGCCTTTTACTACGTAAATTCACATCTGCGCGCCAATCATCCAGGGCACTGTTTCTTCGTTACCGACCCCCAGCGCTTCGCTTTTGGATTTTTCTCCAGAAGCCACCCGAATAAGCATTTCGAAGATTTCCTTGCCCTTGGATTCAAGGGTGGCATCACCATCCATGACGTCCCCGCAATTAATATCCATGTCATCCTTCATCCGGGTGTACATCTTCGTGTTGGTTGCGAGCTTGATCGATGGAGCAGGTTTGGCACCAAAGCACGAGCCACGGCCCGTAGTGAACGCAACCAGGTTCGCGCCGCTGGCGATCTGGCCTGTGGCGCCCATTGGGTCGTAGCCAGGCGCGTCCATAAATACCAAACCATGGGCCGTGATGGGTTCGGCGTAACGGTAAACCCCCATAAGTGCTGAAGAGCCACTTTTAGCAACTGCGCCTAGCGATTTTTCGAGAATGGTCGTTAGGCCACCAGCCTTATTGCCCGGCGTGGGATTGTTATCGATGCTACCTTTTTCTCGATCCGCGTAGCTTTCCCACCATTTGATTAGATCGACAATGCCCTGGCCAATCTCACGGGAAGCCGCGCGGCGAGTGAGCAGGTGTTCGGCTCCATAGATCTCAGGCGTTTCGCTCAAGATAGCAGTTCCGCCTTGCGCTACTAGCATATCGACAGCAACACCTAGGGCGGGGTTGGCGGTAATACCTGAGTACCCGTCCGAGCCGCCACACTGGAGCGCCACAGTCAGATGCTTTGCCGAGACCGGCTCGCGTCGACACTCGTTTGCAACCGGCAGCATAGATTCCACTGCAACAATGGCGGCATCAGCTGCGTTGCGAGTACCGCCAACGTCTTGAATAACTACAGGTGCGATAAGCTTCCCAGTCTCGATACCCTGAGCCATGAAAAGCGCGCCCATCTGATTGGCTTCACAGCCAAGGCCGATGACGACTACGCCAGCGAAGTTGGCATGTTTGATAAAGCCGCCGAGGGTACGACGCAGTTGATTTACACCCTCGCCGTTGTGCTCTATGCAACAGCCGAAGCTGTGGGTGATCGGTACCACGCCATCCACGTTTGGATAAGCATCTAACGCACCATTTCGCGAGAAGTGCTCCACCACCATTTTGGTAACAGTGGAGGAGCAGTTCACCGTGCTCACTACACCAATGTAGTTTCGAGTTGCTACTCGCCCGTCAGCGCGGACGAAACCTTGGAATGTCACAGGAGAGGCTGCAGGCGACGCGACTTCGGCATCCTCGCCGAACGCGTAGTCTCGCTCGAACGTCGCCATCTCCAGATTGTGCGTATGCACGTAATCTCCGGGCTCTATGGCTTTCGTAGCAAAGCCAATAATCTGGCCGTAACGCAGAACAGGCTCACCTGCGTTTACGTGTGCAAGGGCGATCTTGTGCGCTGCGGGCACATCGGCGAGCGCCACGATATTGCCGAACTCGGTAACCACTGTTCCTTGAGATATAGAAGCGCGCGCGATTGCAACATTGTCATCAGGATGTAGTTTAAGTGCTAGCGATGTGCTCTTCATTTTGTCCTCGCATTATCAGTAATACACGGCGCAGTCTGGGGCAATACAATGTTGTCCCGCGTTTTTGTAGTAATCGCTTCTTGTGCCTGACGTAGCTTCAAACTCAGGAATGCGGCGAGCGTTAAAAGAGCCGCAACAATAATGAGCCCATTCTTCGTACTCCCAGTAGTTTGTTCAACGAAGCCCAGAAGTGAAGGGCCGAAGAAACCACCAGTAATACCAAAAGTATTCACTAACGCCAGGCCCGCCGCCATACCTGCTCCCGCTAGCCTTGAACTGGCGAAGAGAAATATCACAGGCTGAACAACGAAAAACATCGATGCCGTAAGAGTAAATCCTATTAGTGCTATTAGCGGAGTGGTATAGGCCGCGAGAGTCAATCCAGCTGACATCAGGAGCAGCCCACCGAACATTATTTTGCGTGAAATTTTTGGAGTGGTTGCATATTTCGGAAGAAACGCTGCGCCGAGTGCTGCGGCTATCCATGGGATTGAGTTTAACAATCCTATTTGTAACGATGACAAGCCTCCATACGTGCCGATGATGCCCGGTAAGAAGAAAATTACCGAATACACACTAACTTGATGGAGGAAGTACACCGCGATAGCAAGCCAAATCTGAGGGATTTTAAGAACGCCCTTAAAAGAATGACCAACATTGCCGGAGGCGATTTCTTCATCATGTTCTTTTTTCAGAACTTGCTCTACTTCAGTGGCTTGTTCCTTTGATAGCCAACTTGCCGTAGATGGGCCGTCCGGAAGCTTTCGCCAAATCACGACGGAGAATAGAACAGCTGGAATTCCCTCCAAGAAGAACAGCCACTGCCAGCCGTGCCAACCCAAGATTCCATCCATCTCTAACAGCAACCCGCCAACCGGCCCGCTGATGATGTTCGCGAGACAGACCCCGATTAGAAAATAGCCACTGGCTCGTGCCCTTTGCTCACGACCAAACCAATAGGTTAAATAGAGCATTACACCTGGAAACAATCCGGCTTCAGCTGCGCCCAGTAGCGCGCGGGCAATGTAAAACGTAGTCTCATCGGTAATGAAGGCCATACCGGCAGACAACAACCCCCAGGTGATCATGATCCTGGTGATCCAGAGTCGGGCACCTACCCGGTGCATGATCAGGTTACTAGGTACCTCCATGAGTGCATAGGTAAGGAAGAAGAGCCCTGCACCAAAACCATAGGCGGCAGCGGAAATACCCAAGTCTACTGCCATGTGTGTTTTGGCAAGTGAAATGTTAGTTCTGTCTAGAAAACTTATAACGTAAGCAAAGACTAACATCGGCATTAGTTTGCGAAACATTAAAGCGTTCAGCGACTGTCCCTTTTGTGTTTTTGTATGGGTCGTAGCTAACATGATTCATGTTCTCCTCATGAGGATAAGTTGCTAAGGCGCGGGTATTGTGCCGCGACCTTTATTTATAAAAATATCCTCTAGATAGACTTTACGGGGGGGGGTGAGTGCCCGCGCTTAGAAATTGACGTTATCGCCACCTTTGAGCTTTAGGATTTCCCTGGCGTCAGCAGGTGTCGCAACTTCAAGTGAAAGCCCTTCGAGAATTTTGCGCATGCGCAAGACTTGATCGGCATTGCTTTGTGCTAATTGGCCTGGCCCGTCCCAAAGCGAGTCTTCAAGACCCACGCGCACGTGTCCTCCAAGCGTGGCTGATTGAGCACCAATGCTCATCTGCTGCTTTCCTGCTGGAAGAACCGACCACTGATAGTCATCTCCGAAGAGACGATCAGCTGTGCGCCGCATATGCAGGACGTCCTCCGGGTGACCACCGATTCCGCCCAAAATGCCGAAAACCGATTGGATCAAAAACGGAGGTTTGATGAGGCCACGATCAATGAAATGTGCAGCGGTGTAGAGATGCCCAATGTCATAGCATTCGATTTCAAAACGGGTACCGTTCTCGCTGCATGACTCGAGGATATGGGCTATATCGGTAAATGTGTTTTTGAAAATGCGGTCATGACTGCCGGCGAGGTATGGTTCCTCCCAAGCGTGTTTGAACTCCTTGAACCGATTGAGCATCGGGTAAAGACCCATGTTCATCGTGCCCATGTTCAGTGAGGCCACTTCCGGTTTGAACTGATGTGCTGGGCGAAGTCGATCTTCAAGAGACATTGTCGGTGCGCCACCTGTAGTCAGGTTGATCACCACATCGCTAGCCTCTTTGATAGCAGGCAGAAACTGCTTAAAGAGCTCCGGATCCTGAGAGGGGCTGCCATCAATTGGATTACGAGCATGTAGGTGAACAATTGAGGCGCCAGCCTCAGCAGCACCAATCGCCGCTTCGGCAATTTGACCTGGTGTTACCGGCAAGTAACGGGACATAGAAGGTGTATGAATTGCGCCGGTGACCGCGCAAGTGATGATTACTTTACGAGCCATGGTGATCTCCTGGTTACTTTTATTTTGGTGTTCAGGACGAAGTGATGCCGTCAGGAATTTGGGGCTTGACGCTTATGAGCAGCGAGGGCCATCAGGCGGCGATCACGCCAGGCGGAACGCAATGCAATTCCTTCGAGCTCAAGTTTTTGGCGACGCTCGTCATGCACTCGGGCAACCGCTGATTCCGACCAGTCAAAAGCATTTTCCGAATGGATCGTTTCGCGATTCTGCTGACCGTAGCGTTTGGCATAGTCCGATACGCCGGCAGGGGCGTTGAGATCGATAGTTTCGAAGGGGCCCATAAATGACCAGCGAAGGGCGAGCCCATCTTTAAGCACCCGATCAATATCCTCCGAGCTAGCAAAACCCTCCTCATGCAATTTGAAGCATTCGTTGAGGACTGCCGCTTGAACTCGGTTCAACAAGAAGCCGTGGATTTCCCGGGATAGAACGACAGGGCTCTGCCCTGCTGCGGTGTAGATCTCATGCGCTCGAATCATCACTTCAGATTCTGTCCACGGCGCAGGGCACAGCTCCACAAGCGGAACTAGGTAAGGTGGGTTGGTAGGGTGCGCAACTACGCAGCGTCCCCGCCCCAGAAGATCCTTGGTGAACTTAGAGGCCGGTAACCATGAAGTTGAACTGGCGAGAATCGCGTCCTTAGGCGCCAACGCATCCATTCGACTGAAGATGTCGATTTTTGCCTCCACCGTTTCCCGAACGTTTTCCTGTACGAGCACTACGTCACGTAGCGCCTCAGCCAAGTCGGGAACGCACGTAATGCGTGAAAGTACGGTGAGGGGGGCGTCATTGAGAAGATCGAATTCTGCGAGCTCGTTAAGTCTCGCTTCGATGTAGGCATGGCTGTTCTGCATTGTCTGCAGATCCATGTCGTGTAAACGCACCGGATGTCCTGCCCGAGCAAAAACAATCGCCCAAGCTCTCCCAATCAAACCCGCGCCAACGATTGCAATGGGGCCACGCTTGGACGCCGATGAAGCTGTACTTCGCATGATGTTCTCCAAATTTTGTATTTATGTTTAGGAGTAATCGTTTGAGCGGTTGGTGATCAAAGCTGACGCACAGATGTTCGCTTTGAAACAGATGCTATCTACTGTGATCACAGATCACAAGGAAAAAATTCTGATTGTCTGACGATCGGCTATGCACAGAATTTGAGGGTCGAGATAGCACTTGCGTGCGGCCTGCCTCAGTGGGTCGGCGAGCTTCAGATTTTGAGCGGGAATTTGAATGGATTTTGCGGATTGAACCTTCGCGTTAAATAAACGCAGAAAAGCCCGCTTGCAGAGCGGGCTTCTCAATCACATCTTTCAGCCTGCGTGGCCGTGACCCGCTTCACGAAGGAACGCGCGTACCGTGTCACAGAACTCCAAGGGGTTTTCGGTCATTGGATAGTGGCCAGTACCTGCAAGCACCGCGATCTTACTGCCGGGAATGCGAGATGCTGTTTCCTCAACCTTCTCTTGGTACACCAACCAATCCGCGTCACCGCGCAGAAGTAAAACAGGCGCTTTGATCTTTCCAACTTGTTGCCGCTGATCAAAATTCGCATAGCCTGTCAGGTCACCTTTCATAACCTGCGGCGTGGTGCGCGAGATCTGCCACACCACTTCCCTTGCGCGATCTGGTGGAGTGCGATTGCCCGTCATCGAACGAGACCAGGCACCGATGATCTCTGGCCCATTCATGAGCAACATATCGAGGAAGAACTCGGAAACAGTTGGGGTAAAATCTGCTCCTTCAGCTGAAATGATCGCGCTGTACGCATCGGGTCGACGCGCCCCTAATTCCAGCACCAGATTGCCACCCATGGAGCATCCCATGATGGCGGGCTTCTCAAGTCCCAAGGCCTCCATAAGATGCTCGTTGAACTCCGCATGGCGAGTAAGGCTGTGGAATGGGCCTGATTCGGGTAGCTCTGATTTGCTGTGCCCAGGGGCGTCAACTGCAATGACCCGGAACTCATCTGAGAGACCGTCCAATACGTGCCTGTACATTAGAGAATCTTGTGATGCTGCATGGAAGCAAACGAGCGGACGCCCCTCCCCTGCCTCTTCGTAGTAAACGCGAATTCCATCGACGGTGATATACCGTCCTACCGTCTCTTTGCCAGACGGCTTGGGCCCAGGAGAATAAGAGATTGGTGCAGTTTTATTAACGCTCCCCACACGCTTCATCGCGTCGAACGCGCGGGCCATCACATCAACGTACTGCCATGCGGCAACCACGTTGCCCTCAAGCTCAAGTTTTCCCAACCCTGGGGACAACGCTTCAAACCAGTCGATCTTTCCGTCAAGAACGCGTTGCCACTCATCATCTGAACCAGACACGATGATGTCCGCGCCCAAGGGGCTTCCTTCCGGGTAAACCGCAACGACTTTACCGGCGAGAACCGCAAGCGTTGAGAAGCCGGTGCTGTGCTTGAATTGAATGCGCCCATCAAAATAGCGAGCAGCGGCAGTCCAATTAGCATCACCGTTCAACTCGTCGGCAAATTGGCTTAACCATTTGGCATCATTAATAAGGATCATGACTTTCTCCTAGCTTTAGCTATCCCCAAGGGGATTTTCTTGTAAGTGCAGGTGCAATAGGTTTATTACAAACCCATGTTGCAAGAGTGCTTCGAGACCAGCGCCTTGTCGTACTTAAGGAACCAGCCGGTAGTTTCACGTGTGAAGAAAATGGTGATGATGGCCGCCAGGCCCATGAGGCCGGAGATAAAGTAAAGCGCATAGTTGTAGCCGGCAGCCTGCTCAAAGCCACCACCTGCACCGATGAACATCCCGATGACGAAAGGCCCGAAGCCACCAGCGTAAATACCGACGTTGACGATTGAGCCTGCCAAGCCAGTCGTGCCTTGCTTTGCAGAATCGAACGCAATGGCATACAGCAACGTGTAAGGTGCGTTCATCGCGAACCCAGCAAACAACTGAATCGCGATAAGCCAAGTCAGGCTGACGGATGAGTATTTGAAGAGGTACATACCCACCGCAAGCCACACAAAAACAAGCACCAGGCAAAGTTTTCGGCCTGCTCGATCTGAAATCCATCCCCAAACGATCTGACCGATGCCACCGGTGATAGTGAAGAGCACCGAGTAAGCAGCAGCCTCCGCGAAGTTGTAATGAGCAACAAAGGCCAGATACTGGGGCAGCCAGAAGCTGATGCCGAAGTAGCCCACAATCGCAAACATCGAGATCAATGCGATGGTGCTGATGTTTGGATTTTTCATCGCCGATTTGAAAGCACCTTTGGGTACTTCTACGACGCCTTGGGCAGCTTCCAATGCCGGTGGCGTTTCGCCTACAGCTTGAGCATGCTCAACAAATGACTCGTATCGCTTCTTCGTACTGAACCACCAGTAAATCGAAAAGATGATGATCATCGGAACCGGAAATATCAGAAAGGCCAAGCGCCAGTTTTCCGGGCCGTAAGCATTGAGCAGAGCACTGATCGCCAAGCCTCCGATCAGTGTGCCCCAAGGGTATCCGGTGTGATGAAGCCCCAACGCGAAACCACGACGTTCCTTAGACCACCACTCGGACAAGGAAGTGACTTCGATGGCTTCGCCGGCACCACCAAATGCATGAGACATCACCTGAAGTGCGACAAGAACTCCCAGCGAGCCGGTTAAGAAATTGAGACCGGTCAGAAAGGTGAATAGCGTGTAGGCAATCACTATTGGCAGGTGGCGATATTTGCGCATCCATCCTTGACCGCCTTTATCAGCCCAGATCATGCAAGGTACTGCAATCAAGGACGTCGCGATCGTGATAAACGCGGCGAGCAGTCCAGTAAGCTCAGCGCTTGTCTTGAACTCGCTCGTTATGGAGGGCAAAACCATGAAGAACATCTGGCGGGAGTTGGCATCCATGGCATAAACGAGCCACAAAAGAGCCATCGCACCCCACGAGGCTGCACCTGCCCCTTTTCGTACGCGATTGACCGCAGGTAATACTTCGATTTTGTCTTGAGCAATTCCCATGGGAATATCTCCGGGTATTTATTTTTGTTCTCCGGCTGAGGATCCGTGTTTTGCACACGTACGCCCCAACATCTGAGATGAATCAGCACTCGTCATACTGCTCACCATGGACAGAGGTTATGGCTCAATTTCAGGGCTGAATATAGCTGGCAGAGCACACCTGCTGTGACCGCCAGGAACAGGTCAGTGGCACAGCATGAGAGATGCGCCAGCAAAGCATTTGGCTAAGTGAGTACTGGGGAATAGGTCTCAAGTTTTGATTGATCTGTTGAGCACACAGCAGGCGGGAAAATTACCGGCAAGGTGGATCAGTAGCTCACTTGTGCAGGAGTCAAAGTTGCACGCTAGCGCGGGGTTAGAATGGAAATTAGCGAAGGGGCCGTAGTGGCGATCAAGTCGCTTCGGGTAGTCCTCTCACGACCTTCCATGGATGCGCTATCCATTTTTTTTGGAAAAACTCGATGAAAACTCGGATGCGAGGACTTAGATGCTTTCTATCTGAGTAGAGCAGGTAAATAGGCTCTAAAATCTCCGCTTTGTACTCGTCAAGCAGGAGCACCAGTGACCCGTCCTGAATGTCTTTTCCAATGTGAAAATCTGCGAGGCGGACTATACCCGCGCCTGATTTGGCCATGTCTCTTAGCAGCTCACCCTGGGTAAACGATCCCCGGGGCTTCACAGGGGTCGTCACACCTAGGCCATCTTGGATAAAGGCCCATTTGTTCCAAGGGCTGGCAAAACTGAAATTGAAGCATCGATGGTTCATCAGGTCTTTCGGCTGCTGCGGCGTACCATATTTTTCAAGGTAATCAGGTGAAGCACATAGCAACCATTCACACTCGCCGATTTTCTTCGCGATTCTGGAAGAGCTCGGAAGAATCCCACTGTGAATTGCTATGTCCAACCCTTGCTCAAACTGGTCAACGAACTGAGCGCCTAACTGAATCTCGATATCAAGACCGGGATAAGTGTCGAGGAATTCTGGCAACCAAGGCACGATTTGCTGCTTCGCAAAAGAGGTCATCGTATGGATGCGTAGCGTGCCACTTACCCTGGAAGGAAGTCCCTCTGCCAGGGAGTCAGCCTCACTCATTGCTTCGACCACCGCCTTCGCACTGCGTAGGTAAGCAGCACCCTCCTCCGTCAGCGTGAGGACTCGGGAACCCCTCTGAAAAAGACGAACGCGAAGTCGATCCTCAAGCCGAGCAATGAGTTTGCTGATGGCTGAAGGCGTCATCTCATGCGCCCTAGCGGCAGCAGAAAAACTTCCGCACTCCGTCGACCAGATGAACGCTAGCATTTGGGAGTATTGATCCATTTCGGTACGCTCCTTACGCGACTGAATCCACCTGTTTATCTACACAAAAAAACGCGCCGTAGCGCGTTTTTTTTTACTCAAAATCAGCGAATGAACTGCTCGATGTAATCGTCCGGCAAGCCCAAGGTTTTGTAATGGCTGCGTGCAGCTTCTAGCTTGGTGAAAACGTCTTCGTAGCCAACAGCGACACCTTGCGGGTCAACGTAAGTGTAGCCACCCTGTACGTGGAACCAAGTGATCATTTCTTCAACATCTTCAGGGACGAACAGAGTGTGAGTCTCTCCTGGCGGCTCGAACGCAAAAGAGCCTTCATCAGCAACCCAATCATGTTCGAGGTAGAACCAACGCCCCTTCAACACGATCGCATGCACTGCTCCCGAGTGACGATGACGTGACAATACTCCGCTCTGCCGCACTCGGAGCAGATTGATGTAGTACCCGCCGCTAACGCTCAGCAGCAAAGGTTTGAAAGATACTGACTTGGTGACAGGCACCCAGAGATTATCGTCTTCGAGCCAAGTGGTCATAACGCCTGGATGCACCATGTCTGGAGACATGAAAGGCACCTGCGGCAAAGCATAAGGAATGGCAAGTTCATCAGGTTTAACGGGCGTATTCATTATAATTTCTCTCAACGTGTGACTGGCGAGCGAGCCAGGATTTCAATCGCTGAGTGAGAGTAGGTGATGCTCTCGTACAGGAGAATACTCAGAAATTCACACCATCTGTGACCACTCGTCATAGCGCATTAGGCTCATCCCGTTGAACGCTGCGACTCATCCCAGACCGTCTACTGCGTACGGGTTCAAGTGATTGTCCCATCAGATATTTAATTCAACGGCTCGCGGCCATCAGTGGGTCGCGCCCCAACAGAGGGGACACATTTTCCCCAATACCTTCACTACCATGCAGACCTGTTCACCTGAAAGCCGCTTATGCATTAGTAATCGGCTTGAAATCATGAGGTTTAGCAATGACTTCTCTCAGTCCCTCTCTTGCGCTCAGTCCCGAGCTTGCAGCTCACCCGGCCTATTCGCGAGTGTTCCAGCCCGAAGGCCTCACCTTCGGATACATCATGCCTCTGGAAGGCTATCCAAACTCACCTTTCCCTACCTTGCAGGATCATCAACGTCTTGCGCAAATCGCGGATGAGGCTGGCTTTGCAAGTTTATGGATGAGGGACGTGCCCTTCTACGATCCAAGCTTTGGTGACACCGGGCAAATGATCGCCCCCTTCGTCTACCTTGGATATCTGGCAGCCGTTACAAAAAGAATTGCCCTAGGAACGACAGGAATTGTTCTTCCACTGCGCGAGCCATTGATCGTTGCAAAACAGTCTGTTTCGGTTGACCAGCTCACCGGTGGACGATTCATGTTGGGGCTCTCAAGTGGAGATCGCCCCATCGAATATCCTGCCTTCGGCATTGATTTTGAAACGAGAGAAGAGCGATACAGGGAAGGCTTTCAGCTGATTCGCACAGTGACGGAGAACAGTTTCCCCACTGCCTCGACCCGACTTTTCGGACAATTGGAAGGCCTCCTGGATATGGTGCCCAAGCCAGTTGGCCCTCGACTCCCCATGATTGTCGTGGGCCGAGCCCGTCAGACGCTTGAGTGGATAGCCAATAATGCCGATGCCTGGATTTGGCATCTGAGCGACTTTGCTCGACTCCCTGCTCTGATTCAGGAGTTCCGATCAGCCAATAAGAGTGGTGCGTTCAAACCCTATGGTTACGCTACCTTTTTCGATCTGGCAAAAGACCCAACCACTCCGTTGGGGCGCGGCTACAACGGCATCAGGATTGGACGTAATGCTCTGATAGATCTCTGGAAGCGGCAGCAGGATGAAGGTGTTTCGCACGTCGCCCTAAATATAAAACCCCTACAGCGCCCAGCACCTGATGTCCTGGAGGAGATGGCCGAGTATGTCCTTCCACACTTCCCAATTGGCCAACCTGTCTCGACGGTGACCAAGTGACCGGCTCAAGTGATCGCACCGACATTAAGGGCGTTATAGCCACCTTTCTAGAAGCCTGGGAGAGCGGTAATTGGGAATCTGCTGGGGATATGTTCACTGACAATTGCCAGCTGGTAACAAGCCACATGTCCGTTCATGAGGGTGGACGCAAGATTGTCAGAGCTTTCCAGCGAGACCGTGCCAAGGCTGATGGCTTTTCAGTGAAGGCAACCAATCACTATGTGGGTGGTGGAGAAACCGATGCCAATTTCAGTTTCTACGCCTATGGCCATATCAGCAAAGCCACAAAGTCGGCCACGCTCGGATTTGGAATGACTGTCACAGGCTCTCTGAAAAAGGCAGCAGGCACCTGGCGCCTCCACAGCGTGCTGATTGCCTTGAATTGGGTAACCGGGGACTACTCGCTTGCAATTCACTGGCAGCTTCCACCAGGTGACGACGGATGGAGGATCGGCGACCCAGCCCCGACCATCGTTAGCGAGCTGAATTCGCCATGGCTTGCTTTCCCTAACTCAACGGCTTCGGTGACCAGTGCGGAGTGTATTGCTGAAACCTACGCTCGTTACTCATGGGCGCTGGATCAGGCTGACATGCAGCTGCTTGCTCATTGCTTTACCAACGACGCCGCTGGTGATTTCCAACCGATGGGCCTTATTGAAGGGCGCCACGCGATCATCGGCTCCTTCAAAGAGTTTCGCAGGCCCTGGCCGTGGATGCAGCATTTCGCGGACGTGCTGGAGATCAAGTCCGACGAGGAAAAGGGTGTAGCGGAGATGATTGTCGGCAGAGTCATTCCTGGAAACTCACACACGCAAGATGGCACGCCTCTCTATGGCGCGCATTACCGGATGCGGCTTCGTCGTAAGCATGAGGGATTCTGGCAACTGACCTGGAGCGAGTACCGCCCAGGCTGGTTCAACGCCAATGAAGCACCAAGAGTTTAGTCCCTTCCTGGAAACGCTCTAAGGCCGTGGCGCCGTACTATCTCGGACGACGAGTTCGATTTGTATGCGCTCGCGGCGTGCAAGTGGGCGCCCCTCGATCAGCGCAACGATGTTGTTGGCGCTGCTGATACCAATTTTCGAAGTCGGCACCCTGACGGTCGTCAGGGCTGGCACGTAGGCAGCCGCGAACTCGATATCATCGAACCCGCTGACTGATAGTTCTTTGGGGACGTCGATCCCATTGGAGCGCGCTTCCGCCAACGCTCCGATACAGGTGAGGTCAGTGCTGCAGACAATGGCTGTAGGCTTGGGATTAAGTTCCATAGCAATCCGCAGCCCGGCGCGCCCTCCCTCAATCGTGAATGGCTGCTCAATAATCCGTTCACTTGAAAGCTCTATCCCTGACTCGAGTAGCTGAGCGGTGATTCCTTTCAGACGGTATTTTGCCCGTTCGTTGTGAGAAACAACTCCACTGATCATGGCGATACTTTGATGACCAAGGCTAAGCAAGTGCCTGGCTATCAATCGACCACCCTCCTCATTGCTGAACCCCACGCAGTGATGGTCGTGAGCACCATCTAGCGACCACATGAGAATGAATGGGCATTGGGCGGCAGTTAGTGCTTCATAAATTTCAGGACTGTGTTCAGTACCCACCAATAGAAGGCCTTCGACGCCCCGCTCAATCATGTTCCTTACGTTTACCAGTTCTTGCGCCTGGTCGTATTCATGGGAAGAAATGATCAGGTGATACCCAAGCTCCGTTAGCCTTAACTGGAGGGCCTGGACAGCTTCAGCAAACGCAGGGTTGTTAAAAGTAGGAAAAACGGCTCCGATGCTGTGCGTGCGCCTGGATGCCAAAGCACGCGCGGCCCCGTCTCGCACGTACCCGAGCTCTTGAACAGCTGCTTGTACTTTGGCCAGCGTTGCAGGTTTCACTAAGTGCGGGACAGCCAATGCTCTTGAAGCACTCCCCATCGAGACGCCTGCCAATTCAGCCACATCCTTGAGCTTCGGTTTCTCGATTTTTTTCATTGGAGATTCAGCATCCTCAATCGTGGCGCGGAGACAGGACGATCAGAAGAACGCCCTCGATTTGCGCAGAGGATGATAAGCCAACAGCCTGCCGTTCGGGAGCCGTTAATTGGAGAGAAAAACCTGAGAGCAGCGTTTCTGCTGCCCCCAGGCAAAGACACTTATTTAATGACGATCGGATTCACAGGAGCGCCGGTTCCGCCAACGACCTTTAGAGGGGCTGCGGTGTACAGGAACGTCCACTGACCGTCCTCAGCACAGTCCTCAGCGAGAGGATCAAGCTGAGCGATCTCAGTGAGAGTGATGCCCAAGTTCCTCATGAGTGCGTTGTGCAACGGCAACGCAACCCCTGACACGGGATCGACGGTGACTTCGTTAGCGATGGTGTCGGTGACAATGTTCGGAATTTCCATCTCCTGAAACCACTTCACCAGCTCAGGGCTGTAGGTCAGGCCTGGCTCGATAAAGTCTTTGTAGAACTCTTCCGGGTCGCGTTTATAAAACGAGCCAATCCATCCAGTGCGGATGATGAGAATGTCGCGCTTGTTGATAGAGACGCCTTGAGCCCGGGCCGCAGCCATTAGATCCTCATGGTTGAAAGTTTCACCTGCATCCAGCACGTCTTTACCACGGTGGCGCGCTATGTCGATCAGAATGCCACGGCCAACGATGCCTTTTTCACCCAATGGAGCAACACTCGCCTTGGCCAAGGAGCCAATAGTGGTATCGGCGCTGTAGCCATTCCAAATCTGATCGTCGTACCAAACATGCCCAAGGGCGTCGTACTGAGTTGACCCTTGAAGATGAAAAAACATCACGTCGTCGGCGAACTCGTAAGAGCCCGGAAAATGTGGGCCTTTGCCACAGTTGTAGTGACCACGATCCATGATATTCATGCGTTTTGACTGAGAGCGGCCAGGCCAGACCGGGTCACCAGCAGGATCTGCCATCCGCACCTGCAAAGTAAATGTCTTGCCTTGCTTGACCTCTTTGACCCCTTGGAGCACTTCGATACCTGTAAGGTAGTTGAGTGAGCCTACCTCATCATCCGGGCCCCACTTACCCCAGTTCTTAGGGGAGTCTTTGAGCAAGTCATGAATGTGCGGAACGGTCTTGTCTGTCATTTTCTGAGCCTCTTTTATTCTTGGATTAGCTGTGCTGCATTTAGCGGTTAGTTGAAACGTTCAAATCGTTGTCCCAGCTCGTCAGCACGAGCGAGTCCTCGGATGAGTCGTTCAGCCGTAAGGGCTGGCGCCATATTTTTCGCGTACACCGCACCCAGTGTTGCCTGGACGACAATGTCCAGTTCCTCAGAGGTAAACGGAGACGTCTGGCCAAGGCCGTCGAGGGTGACGGGAAGATTCACATCATTCAGAAGCTGGGCGACCTCTAGGATCTCTGAGTCCGGGCGCTCTTCGACGGACATCTGCACCAGCGTCCCGAATGCGACAAGCTCACCATGCAGCATGGAAGTAATCGCAGGAATTGCCGTAAGACCTCGCACAAGCGCATGGGCTAGCGACAAGCCGCCACTCTCAAACCCAACGCCACTGATAAGGACGGTTCCTTCAACAACCCGCTCGACATCATCATTAACTTCGTGCCGGCCTACTGCTTGGTAAGCGCTGTACCCGTAGGTCATAAGCGTCGTAAACACTGCCTCTGTTAGTAGCAATGCAGTGTTCAACGCTGGAGTACCAAATGAGTTATTGCCTCCGGCAGACTGACATTGTTGCGCCTCAAACTTTTTACTGATGGCGTCGCCGATGCCTGCGGCGAAAAACCTTGCAGGCGCACGGACAATCACTTCGGTGTCAACGACGACTGCGGATGGGTTCATGTTCAGGTACTCGACACCAACGACCTTGTGCGCCTCGTCGTAAAGCACAATCAAACGGCTGGTTGGTGCGTCACTGGAAGCAATGGTCGGGCATACGACAATGGGGACGTTAAGCTGAGCAGCCATCCCTTTAGCCGTGTCAATTGTCTTACCCCCACCCAGAGCGATAATGGTGTCGGGTTTGTAATCAGCGGATCGCTCACAGAGCGAAGCAATTGCCGCTTTAGTGCATTCACCAGGAAAAACGATACTGTTCGCCTCGAAGCCATGCTCTGACAATGCATTCCCTACCTCAGGCCACAGATGCCTCGAGACGAACTCGTCGCATAACACCAAAGGGCGCGATTGCCCCATATCCGAAAGGATTCTGCCAAGCTGCTTTAGCGCGCCTGGCCCTTGCTCGTATCGGCCAGGAAAACCCATTGTTCGAACCATGCCACCACCCGCTACTGAAAAACTGTGAGATAAAATCGTTATGTTGAATACGAGCCCGGCGGGATCAGCGCATCAACCAGCCACCTGCCACATCCACGACTTGGCCCGTGATGAAGTCGCTGTCGTTTGAAGTCAAAAAGCATGCTGCTTTAGCTACCTCAAGTGGCGTTCCAAGACGGCCCAACGGAGTTTCATCAACGACGGCCTGGTTCGCTTGCACAGAAACGGTTTTTAGAAGCGGCGTTTCAATGCGTCCCGGAGCCAGTGCGTTTGCCGTAATGCCATAGGGCCCGAGCTCACCTGCCAGGTGACGGGTAAAACCGATAACTGCGGCTTTCGTAGCGCTGTAATGCGCCGCGACGATAGGGAGGTAAGCGCTGCCAGCAACGGAAGACATGTTCACTATTCTTCCAAAACGGCGCTCGACCATCGCTGGTGCGAGAGCTCTGACCAAGTTGAACGAGCCTGTCAGGTTGATGCCAACGACGCGATCCCATTCCTGAGGATCCATTTCCCAAATCGGCGCTGGTGCGCCCTCGTGTTTGGGTGAAATACCTGCATTGTTAATCAAGGTGTCGATCGGGCCGAGCTGCTCACTAAACTCCAGACACGCTCGACTGCATTGAGCGAAATCTGATACGTCAGCTTTAGCCCAAGCCACCAAATGTCCGGCAGCACTGAGTTGCCGGGAAAGCTCGGAAACTGACTGTTCGTCGAAATCTACCAAGGCAACCCGCGCGCCCTCCTCGCAGTACAGCCGGGCAATCGAGGCACCGATGCCCCCTCCTGCCCCGGTAATGAGAACTGTGCGTCCTGAATGTCGAAGATTCGTCATGCCAAATTCCCCGCGCTGAAAAAACAGAAACAACACGCGGTGATGCTCACACGCGTCCGATGCCGCACTGGCTGACCGAAAATTTCAGGCTCATGTAAGCGGGTGGTGATAGGAGATTTGCGTGGCGAAGCCAGTGCCCCCGTGGCGGAGCGGTCGGTGACTTTAGATAAGAGAGTGGCGAGGGCGGCCCGCGTACTTGACCGAGCGCAGGCTAATGATGCAGTGACCATCATGATCTCCAGACTTGCCTAGGAAAACGGCAAATATGAATCGTTTCACGCTCACAGCCTGCGGCCATAAGCCAACAAAATCCATGACATGTTCACGACTATATTTTTTGTATTTATTCTCGAAAGAGATATTTATGAAGCGCTTCATTTTTAATCGGATATTTGACCGCTGTCAAGCGTCTGCACGGTCACTCCCCCGCAAGGACAGCCAATAGCTCCTACGAAACGCAGTCATGAGCATCTGCACCAATCATATTGAGGATGTGGAAAACACCGGCGCACTAAGCCTCTGAGCCACTGGTTTCTTTGGCAGATGCACGGAATACGGACGCAGTGCCCACGCCTGGAAGTTGATGCTCAAGTGAGATGAATACGCGATGCATATGCTAAGCATCGACTAGACGCGCGGGCCTGCTCACGGTCAGGCAGAGTGAATGCCTTCCGCCGAATGCTCCCATGGTGGGCGAGGTGACCAAGCCTCCACGAGCTTATCGATGAAGAGCCGAATTTTTGGAGAGAGGTGCCGCTTGCTAGGGTAAATCACCCGAATAGGCTCTGCGGCCTCTGCATACCCTGCGAGCAATTGAACGAGTTTGCCGCTCCTCAAATCGTCATTTACCACATAAGAAGGAAGAGTCGCGATACCCAGGCCAGCGACAGCAGACTGGTGCAATGACTCAGCACTGTCCATCTGTAGCCTTCCACCATGAGTAACGGGCACGGAGCTCCCGTTCACTCGAAAATTCCAAGGAAGCAATCTCCCACCGCTCACGAAATGCAGGCACTGGTGCTCGGATAAATCCTCTGGCGTTTTAGGCTCCGCATGCTCAGCCAGATACTTGGGTGAAGC
Source organism: Pseudomonas sp. QLc11A (assembly GCF_052112305.1). Lineage (NCBI taxonomy): Bacteria > Pseudomonadati > Pseudomonadota > Gammaproteobacteria > Pseudomonadales > Pseudomonadaceae > Pseudomonas > Pseudomonas sp. QLc11A. The sequence continues at coordinate 65,543 of NZ_JAVAJJ010000018.1, read as the reverse complement.
GCAGGTAATCATTTGTTGGTAGGCCACGGTGCGCGTAAGCAACCGAGAATCTTCCTTCGGTGGCCCGATGCGCATGGCCAAATCAAATCCCTCATCGATCAGATCGACCAGCCTGTCAGAAAAGGTGATATCCACGCTCAGGGAGGGCCAATCCTTAAGACAGCACTCAATGTGCTGAAGGACATGAAGTCTGCCCAATGCAACTGGCAGACTCATCCGCAGTCGTCCACTGGGTGTTGAACGACGAAACGCAAGGGCATCCTCCACGTCGTCCAGATCCTGAAGAACGCCCACACAGCGCTCATAAAGAACCTGGCCGTCATCCGTCATGCTCAAGCTACGCGTAGTGCGATTCAGTAGACGTACCTGCAAACGAGCCTCGAGCCTGACTATCGACTTCCCCACTGCAGAGCGCGTAAGGCCAAGTTGCTTTGCCGCCGCAGTGAAGCTTCCAGCGTTTACCGAGCTTACAAACGCGGCGATATCATTCAGGTTATGGAGTTCCATGCGGCCTCAGTGGTCTCAACGTTCGGGCGGCTTAGCACCTGTTATGGGGAACCCTATTCCCCAATACTAGGCATAGTATCTCAATTAGCTAATCCACTCCCAACGATCAATTGAGGTCATTATGAACACTAAAGTCCAAGCAGCCGTCCAAACCTGGGCCAACAGCCTTAGCGATCTGGTACCCGTTCTTAAGGGAATCGATACCACCACAAAAATGAGCGACATCCGAGACTCTTACGCAAAAATGCTCGCGCAAAATCCAGCGCCAACTGGCGTTAAATTCGAAGCAGTCGACATGGGTGGCGTACCCGGCACACTGGTTACCCCGGACGAGATCAAAACTGACGCAGTAGTAATGTACATCCACGGTGGCGCTTACATTGTAGGTCGTCCAGACGGCTACCACGGCATCGGCGGCAACTACGCGAAGATGCTCGGTGCTCGTGTGTACATGCCGGACTACCGCCTTGCCCCTGAGCACAAGTTCCCAGCCTCTATTGACGACACACTGCGCGCCTACGAGTGGCTGCTTGAGCAGAAAATCCCGGCTAACAAAATTGCGTTCTCTGGCGAGTCGGCTGGCGGCGCGATGGTTGTCAGCGTCATGGTCGCGGCTAAATCGAAAGGGCTTTCATTGCCCGCGGTTGGCTCCTCCATCTCGCCATGGGCAAACCTTGAACACACCGGTGCTTCCATGAGCAACCGTGAAGGTCTGGATCCTCTGAACTCCAAGCCTGTCCTGGACATCCTCGCCAGAGCATTCTTAGGCGACACGTTGGCCAATCATCCCCTGGCCTCACCTGTGTTCGCGGACGTCACCGGTCTTCCACCAATCTTGGTGCAGATCGGCGAGAACGAGCTGATGTTGAGTGATGCAATGCGCCTTGCAACTCACCTGGCTGATAACCGCGTTCGCGTAAACCTGGAAGTATGGCCTGCGATGTTCCACGCCTGGCACTTCTACGCCACCATGCTGCCAGAAGGTCAGCAGGCTATGGAGAGTTCCGTTCGCTTCATTGAGGTTGGCCTAGCCGACGCTAACCGCTAAAACGCAGAACAACCGCGATAGCTTTCTGGCTATCGCGGTTTTGCTCATCCTGTTTCTACAAAAGCTTCATCAGGCTATTCAGAGAACCTGAGCAAGCGCCCTGCCCAACCCAAGCAAAATTTCACCAAACGCCCTTCTTGGCAGGTCGTGTCCAATGAACTCAGAAGATGGTTTTTCCGATGACACAAGACCGCAGCACGATTAACCCCAGGGTCTATGCGCTGACCTTCACTGCATTTGTAATGCTCTCCTCTGAATTTATCGTTGCAGGTTTACTGCCTCAAATTGCTACATCGCTGGCCATCACTATCGGTGCGGCGAGTGGGCTCGTGACTGCTTTTGCTTTAGGCATGGGCATCAGCGCGCCAATTATTGGTGTGATAGCACACCGGGCTTCGAAACGATCCCTTCTCATATACGCTTGTTTGGCATTGCTTATCGGGAATGGGATTTCCGCAGTGTTTAACGATTACTACGTAATCCTCGCTGGTCGCGTGCTGGGTGGGATCGGTGTCGCTGTTTTCTGGACGAACGCTGCTCTGGCCGCGAAGTCACTGTCACAAGGCCGCAATCAAAGCATGGCGATTGGTAGAGTCTTGGTGGGGATCTCAATCGCATCTGTTGTAGGCGTCCCGGTAGGTAAGCTCATCGCAGACGCGACCAACTGGCGGATGGCGATGTGGATTATGACGGTGCTGAGCAGCACGGCACTGCTAGCCGTCTGGATTTGGGTCAGGCCCTCAGAGGAAGCACGGCAGAAAGAAAACCTGCGCGACACCGTGCGTGTGGCCTTCAAGCTTGACGTCTCAATGACCTTGCTCAGTTCATGCTTAATGTTTGCTGGCGTAGCCTCGGTATTCAACTTCTTGGCTACCTTCCTGGAAAGGCAGACCGGCTTCGGTGAGATGAGCGTCACCCTGATCTTATGCTTCTACGGCGTCGCAGACATTGCGAGCAATTTGATCCTATCCAAACGTGTGAAGGATGATCTTGAGCCCCTGTTCAGACGGGTCTTGGTGACCATTGCCGTCGGCATGTGCGCCCTGTCAGTGTTTGGCAATCTCACATGGGCTGTACCACTCGCCGTCATCATCGTTGCCAGCAGCCACGCTGGTGTCAGCCTGCTTATCGGAATCGACGTGCTAAAAAGGGCTGGGAAAGCTGGTCAGTTGATCAACGCCATCAACGTATCAATGATAAATCTAGGCATCGGCATCGGTGCAGTTATCACTGGATTGCTTGTCGATCGGGTGGGCGTTAGTACCGTAGGTTGGGTCGGCGCATGCTTCATTGCTCTGGCGCTGTGTGTCCGATGGAAAATCGAACGCAGCTACGAACAGCGCAATGGCTGCGTCGTAGACCGATGCCCGCACTGGTAACGCACTAATGAAAAGGGCCCTCTGGGGCTCTTTGTACTCAAACCGAAATCACTTGGTTAGCCAGGACTCGATAGTTGCGGAGCTGCATCAACAATCGATCATGAGAACAGCTACGTGGTAAGCCGCCCCGTCATAAAACTGAAGACTCAGATCTTGCGGTCAAAATCTACCTTTTACGTGGGCAGATTCCTTTCTCTTCTCATCTGAGAAACCAATGTAAATCTATCCTGAGGATGAGTGGTTTCCGACACCACCATCACTGCCCCCTCCTCGTCACGGTACTGGCGAAGTATGTTCAAACCCGGGGAACCGGCTTCAGCATTGAGGCTCTTGGAAATCTCGGGTGACAGCAATACCGCACGCACTTGCTGATCCACCACATCAATGTGACGACCAAAATGTTGCTCAATCAAAGCGGCAATCAGCTCGTCAGGATGCTGCTCGGCCAATTCAATGACCTCAGAGTAAATATCCTGGGCATACACGTCAGTCCAGCACAGTGGCGCACGCAGGTTCTCCTGGTCGACCCGGATGCTCGACACACAAAAGTAATGCTCGCCAGGTTCCAGGCCCAGGCGTTTGGCCAACGCGATGTCGGCCACAAAGTGCTGCACGCTCTGAATACTGCGCACTTGGGTTTCGGCCAGATGAACCAGGTCGGATACCGAGGCCAGCGACTGCGAATAGCCGCCCTTTGGTGTGGCGGACTCAACCCGCGTGCCCACCCGTTTTCGCCGTGACACCAGCCCTTGGTTCTGCAATTGGGTGATGGCGGCACGCACCGTATGGCGGCTCACGTCATACAGCTCGCACAGCTCAAATTCGGTTGGTAGCAACGTCCCGACCGGGAATTTCCCGCTTGAAATCCCTTCCATCAAGTCTTTTGCAACGACCGCATAGCGCGTCTGGTTCATACCTTTCATCAGTCCCGAGCGTTCACCGAGTTGACAGTGTATCAGTGAGCACGTAAGAATTATGTACGGACATATTAAATATGTCCGTTCAATAACAAACATATCAGGATTACCTCATGTCCAGCACTGTCTTCGACTCCGCCCTCTTTCGCGACATGTTCGGCACTGCCGAGATGCGCGGCGTGTTCTCTGACAAAGCCCTGATCGAACGCTACATCGAAGTGGAAGTGGCGCTGGCCCGCGCCGAAGCACGCTGTGGCGTAATCCCGAGCCAGGCCGCTGAACAGATCGCCGAACTCGCTACCTATGCTTCTCTCGACTTGTCGCTGATGCAGCACGAAACCGAAATTGTCGGTTACCCGATCCTGCCGTTGGTTGAACAACTGTCGAAAAGCTGTGGTGAAGCCGGTCGCTACGTTCACTGGGGTGCTACCACCCAGGACATCATGGACACTGCTGTTGTGTTGCAAGTGCGCGCGGCGCTGGCACTGGTCGAGCGCGACATCCAGGCTGTACGCGGCTTGCTGGCCGACCTGGCCAAACGCTACCGCGATACCCCGATGGCTGGCCGTACTCACCTGCAACACGCACTGCCGATCACCTTCGGCTACAAATGTGCCGTGTGGCTAAGCATGTTCGACCGTCACGCCGAGCGCCTGGTGGAATTGCGCCCGCGAGTAGAGATCGGTCAATTCGCCGGCGCGGCGGGCACGTTGGCGTCATTGGGCGACAAGGGTTTGGAAGTCCAGGAAGCCCTGATGGCGGAACTGGGTCTGGGCGTTCCGCAAGCCACCTGGCATGTCGCACGTGACGGCCTGGCTGAAACCCTGAACTTCCTCGGGCTGGTCACCGGTTCCCTGGGCAAGGTTGCCCTGGACGTCATGATGATGATGACCAGCGAGCTGGGTGAAGTGTACGAACCCTTCGTCAAAGGTCGCGGTGCAAGCAGCACCATGCCGCAGAAACGCAACCCGATCTCCTGTGAATTGATGTATGCCGCAGCCAAAGGTGTGCGTCAGCACGCAGGCCTGATGCTTGATGCAATGATTCAGGACTTCGAACGTTCCACCGGCCCTTGGCAGGCCGAATGGATCGCCATTCCTGAAGCGTTCGCCTTGAGCGCGGCCTCCCTCGGCCAGGCGAAGTTCATGCTCGCCGGCCTGGAAGTCCGCACTGAGCGCATGCGCAAAAACCTCGACATGACCCAAGGTCTGATTGTGGCTGAAGCCGTGATGATGGGCTTGGCCCCAGCGCTCGGACGCCAAGTGGCGCATGACGTGGTATATGCCGCCTGCCGCATGGCTAACGATGAAGGCACCAGTTTGCTCGATGCCTTGCTCACCCAGGGAGAAGCCACCGCACAACTGGATATCGAGGAACTCAAGCGCCTGACCGACCCGTCCAACTATTTGGGTCTTGCGCCGCAGATGGTCGATATCGCCCTAGCTCGTGAGGGTAGCGTCAAACGCTGATTGTTTCGGGGCTCGGCAGCATCGAGCCCTTCTGCCTACCGCTCGCAAATAACAACAACGAGACCGCAGACATGACCACTATCAACAAAAAGCCGTTCTACAAAGACCTGACCTTCCAGGTCATTGCCGCCATGGTGCTGGGTATTGCCTTCGGCTTCATGGCTCCGGAACTGGCGGCCAAGTTCAAGATCCTCGGCGATATCTTCCTCAAGCTGATAAAGACTGCCGTTGCCCCCCTCGTGTTTTTTACCGTCGTCCATGGCATCGCCTCGGCAGGCGATATCAAGCGGGTTGGCAAGGTCGGTTTGCGCGCGCTGATCTATTTCGAAATCGTTTCTACCATTGCCTTGGCCATCGGTCTCCTGTGGGGCAATCTGCTGAACATCGGCTCTGGCATGCACGATGCTCATCCGAGCAGCGCGACAGCAGCGGCGGCCAGTGCGGCAGTCGCCAAGGGTCACGCACCTGCCTCGACGATGGATTTCATCTACGGGATTTTCCCGGACAACTTTGTCGGTGCCTTCGCTGGCGGACAACTACTGCAGGTGCTGGTGATCTCGGTACTATTCGGATTCGCCCTGCTGGCCCTCAAGCCCGAGCGTCGCAGCGTGATTGAGGACGGCTTGAGCCGCGTCTCCGAATGCTTCTTCGAGTTCATCAACTTGATCATGAAGTTCGCTCCGCTGGGTGCCTTCGGCTCGGTAGCCTACGCCGTTGGCAGCAATGGCAGCGCGGTGCTGATGTCGCTGGCCAACCTTGTGCTGATGTTCTACGTCTGTGTCGCATTCTTCATTTTCGTGGTGCTGGGTGCCGTCTGCCGTATTTCAGGCTTCAGCCTGTGGCGATTCCTCAAGTACATCAAGGATGAGATTTTCATTGTCTTGGGAACGGCGTCCTCGGAAAGCGCCCTGCCACGCCTGCTGCAGAAACTGGAAAAATTCGGTTGCTCCAAACAGAGCGTCGGTTTGGTCTTGCCTACCGGTTACGCCTTCAACCTCGATGGCACCTCCATTTACATGTCGCTCTGCGTGTTGTTCATCGCCAACGCCTACGGCGTGCCGATGAGCTGGGAGCAACAACTGGGTACTATCGCCATCATGCTAGTCACGTCCAAGGGTGCAGCAGCGGTTTCCGGTGGGAGTTTCGTTGTGTTCGCCGCCACGGTGACGGCAATCGGCGTACTGCCAGTGGAAGGACTGGCATTGCTGTTCGGGGTCTATCGCTTCATGTCCATGGCCATCGCGACCTGCAACACCATCGGCAACAGCGTAGCGACCGTTGTGGTGTCGAAGTGGTCGGGGGAGTTTACCGAACAGACTGCCAAGGCCGAATACAACAGAGTGTTTGGGCGTAATGTGGAGGCAGCGCTTTAACTGGTCTAAGGTGGTAACTGAAAATACCAACACCCTAGATTGATTAAAAATCGATAACAAAAAGGGCCCTCGAAGGGGCCCTTTCTTGTACTCAAACCAAACTCACTTGGTCAGCCAGGACTGAACGGTCGCAGAAGGGAGTAAAAAAGTCTTAATTAGCTTTGTTCTCAACCAAGCAATTGCCTCCATCCACCACGAGCAACTCACCGGTGATGTAACTCGCTTCAGGTGAAGCCAAGAATACAACGGCTGCGGCCACTTCCTCTGGCCGACCCGCTCTCCCGAGAGGTGTAGAGCGTGCTGCTTTGACTTCATCAGGAGTACTCGACCCTGTAGCTATCCAACCAGGGGCAACTGAATTCACAGTGATACCTTGATGAGCAACCTCAAGAGCTAGACTCATGTTCATCCCTACCATTCCGGCCTTTGCTGCACTATAAGCAGCCTCTCCTGGATTACTGGCTCGTGTGCCGGTGGTTGAGCTGATGTTCACTATGCGGCCATATCCTCTAGCCCGCATCCCAGGCAACACCCCTTGAGTTAACAGGAACGCAGTTGTCAGATTTCTAGCGATGGAAAGATTCCAGGTTTCGAGGCTCGTATTCGTGAACTCGGCGAACGGTTCTGGACTACCTTGCATCGCCATACCGGCATTATTTACAAGAATATCGATGCGGCCCCAGACGGCCTCAGCCCAAGCGACGAACTCACGAACCTGAGTTTCCTGAGTTAAGTCTACTGGTCGACCCTCTGCTTCGAAGCCGGCGGCGCGTAACTCCGCAACCCGCTCATTGATGCGTGCGCTGCTTGCCGTGACGATCAGCTTGGCCCCTTGAGCCCCAAGACGATGGGCAATAGCCATACCGATTCCCAGCTCACTGCCCGCTCCACTCACAAGCGCCACTTGATCTGCCCAGCTTGAATTCATCATCCTTGCCTCTGTTGAAGGTTTGCGAATCACACGAATGGAGATGTAGCAGATAGCCGGAAACGCCGGTTGAGTATTTGGTCGCTGACTTCGCCACGCCCATAAAAAATGGCCCTCGAAGGGCCCTGTTGTACTCAAACCAAAATCACTTGGTCAGCCAGGACTCAACGGTGTCGGAACCGTGCTCAGCTTTCCATTCCTTCAGCGTTTTGTGGTTGCCGCCTTTGGTTTCGACGACTTCGCCGGTGTGAGGGTTCTTGTAGACCTTCACTTGGCGAGGCTTACAGCTGCCGGCTTTGGACTGGACTGCTGGTGCGCGACGGCCCGCTTGGCTTCAGCAATATTGGCCGCATGCCCTAAATTCCATCGACGTCAGCCTGCGCGGATGGATGTATATAGGCGCGATTTACCTTTCGAACCTCCATACAAAGACGTTCTGCTGCCTGAACCACTGTCCTAGCCCCAAAGCTCTAACAGCCTTTAACGAATGATATCGACACCGCCCATGTAGGGTTTGAGCACCTCCGGCACACGGATGGATCCGTCGGCCTCCTGGTAGTTTTCCAGTACCGCGACCAAGGTGCGCCCCACCGCCAGCCCAGAACCGTTGAGAGTGTGCACCAGCTCCGGCTTGCCGGTTTCTGGGTTGCGCCAGCGCGCTTGCATGCGACGGGCCTGGAAGTCACCGCAGTTGGAACAAGAGCTGATCTCGCGGTACTTTTCCTGGCTTGGAACCCATACTTCCAAGTCGAAGGTTTTGACGGCGCTAAAACCCATGTCGCAGGTGCACAGAACCAAAACACGGTATGGCAGTTCGAGCGCCTGCAACACACGCTCGGCACAAGCGGTCATGTCTTCCAAAGCCTCCATGGACTTCGTCGGCTCAACCACCTGAACCATCTCGACTTTGTCGAACTGGTGCTGTCGGATCATGCCACGAGTGTCACGGCCAGAGGCACCTGCCTCACTGCGAAAGCATGGGCCGTGGGCGACAAATTTGAGGGGCAATCGTTTTGCATCGAGAATCTGCCCAGCCGCCAGATTGGTCAATGGGACTTCAGAGGTAGGGATAAGATAGAAGTCAGCCTCACCTTCACGGGTGATCTTGAACAGGTCTTCCTCAAACTTCGGCAGTTGGCCGGTGCCCTGAAGAGCAGACGCATGAACCATGTAGGGGATGTAGGTTTCCTCGTAACTTAGGTGACTATCGACAAGCTCAATCCCTCGATGTGTCCATTTCCACTAACCCCCGGTCGCTTCTCCACAAAACCCCGTTTCCGTTGCGCAAAGCTTGCGACGCTATTCGAGCATTCTGTAACGCTCTACATTGAGTTGGACATGAACAGACAAAACCCGGCCATGACCGGGTTTTGTTTGTTTACCTATCGAATAGTTCAAACCGCTGATTTGCGAGCTGGCTTTGCCTCCTTAGAGAGTTAGCGAAACCCCAAACTGAACTGTTCTTGGCGCCCCTGGATAGGCGTAAACGTTACCAAACGCCCCTTCTTCGTAGTCTTCGTCCGTCAGGTTCTTCACATCCAGGTTGAGCCTGATCCTGTCGTTCACCTTGTAGTAGCTGAGCAGGTCGACCACGGTGTAGCTACCCATTGAAAACGCCGTGTTGGCGGTCTGCCCTGCGCGCTCATCGACGTACTTGAGGCCCGTCCCCAGACCCAATCCCTTGAGTGCGCCATCCTGGAACTCGTAGACGTTGAGCAGGCTGAAGCTGTTTTGCGGGATGTTCATCAGTCGGGTGCCGGACTTGATGACGTTGTCCTTGGTCACTTGCGCATCGACATAGGCGTAACCGCCAATCACTCGCCATTGCGGAGTCAGGATGCCGGCAACGTTCAGGTCGAAACCACGGCTGCGCACTTCACCTGCCGCCACACTGAAGGTAGAGTCCACAGGATCAGTGGTGAGTACGTTGCGTTTTTCAATCTGGTAGATCGCCGCGTCGACACTCAATTGACTGTCCAGCGCTTCCCACTTGACACCCAACTCATAGGATTTGCCTTTTTCCGGTTCGAAACCACCGCCTTGGCGACTGGCACCTGTGTTGGGCTTGAACGAGCGGGCCGTATCGGCATAGATCGCCACGGTGTCGGTGAGGTCGTAGGTCAGCCCTATGCGCGGGGTCACTGCATTGTCGCTGGCTTCCCAGCTTTTTCCGCCAGGTACAAAGGTTTCGTAGTCATGTTCGAAACGCTCGAAGCGGGCACCGGCCAGGAGTTTCAAGCGCTCGGTCAATGCCACTTGATCCTGGAGGAAAGCAGCGTAGGTCTTGAGATTTTCCTGGTCGTGGGTCGGAGTTCGGGTCAAGGCTGGTCGAGGCTGGCCATACACCGGATTGAAGATATCAATCGGATACGCACTCACCGCGCCGCTGGAGCGCTGAATGATCGACTTGTAGTCGTAGTCTTCGAATTCGACGCCGGTCAGCAAGGTGTGATCGAAACCGCCCGCCGTGAAATGCCCGGTGAGATTGAGCTGAGTGTCTTTATCCGTCCATTCCAGCTTGCGGTAGTTAAAGTTACGGCCCAGGGTGCGTCCGTCGGCCGCGACACCATTGGCTTCAACGGCATTGCCTTCAAGAGTGCCATCGAGCCATTGGAAACCACCACCCAATGTCCAGTTATCGCTCAGCAAGTGCTCGAAACGCAACTGAGCCATATTGTTGTCGTTGTGCAGCTTGCCAACGTCTTTTTCTCCGAAGAAGGTATCGCGAGACGCGGTGCCTATCTGATTCGGATAGCGCGTCACGCCGCGGTCAAGCGGGTGGTTATTGCGCATGAAATCGCCTTCGAAAATCACCTTGGTGTCATCGGTGGCCTGCCAGGAAAGAACCGGCGTCACGCCGTAACGCTCGGTCTCGACATGATCGCGGAAGGTATCACCGCCCTCTCCCACCAGGTTCAGGCGATAAGCCAGGCGGCCTTCTTCATCCAACGGGCCGGAGGCGTCCAGCGTGCCACGCTTCATCCCTTGGTCATCTAGTTGGCTACCCAAGGTCACAACGGGCACGGCCAGGGGTTGTTTGGAGATGACGTTGAATGTGCCACCGGGATCGCCTCGACCATAGAGCATGGTCGCCGGCCCGCGCAGCACTTCGAGCCGCTCGATGGTGTTGGCATCCGGCATGTTCGGATAACCACGGTTGATCGGAAATCCGTTGCGGTAGAACTCGCCGGTGGTAAATCCACGCACCGTGAAAGTAGTCAAACCCTGGCCGCCAAAGTTGTTGGCCCGCCCGACCCCGCCGGCATAGTCGAGCGCTTCCTGCAACCGGGTGGCACTGATGTCCTCGACAACATCTTTGGGTACCACTGTTATGGATTGTGGTGTTTCGTGAATCGACGTGTCGGTACGCGTCGCACTGGCCGAGCGCGTCGCACGATACCCATCCACCGGCCCCAAGGCCGTTTCAAAGTCACCAGCGCCAACGATATCGGTCGCTGGCAACTCCAGACTGGCTGTATCGATTGTCGCTTCCTCCGCCCAGGAAGAAGCGGAAAACGCCTGAAGCACACAGATAGAAACCAGAGCACGACGCATCGAAAAAACCTTGTGAAAATAGCCAAATGGGATGGCATACATGCCAACAAATCGGCGCGCATGGTATACCAGAAAATAGGCTTTTGATACGTATTCGCATTTGAATTTTTGCTTCGGTCTCCCTTCGAAATAAATTGTTGTTTGCCGGAAAGTGACCAGGGAAGGTTAGATTTCGACCCTGCGCAGCCAGTCGTAAAGAGCGAAAGCGGCCAGAAGAGCCGACACCCACCTGCATAAATTGATGTGGATCAACCGTGGCACTTCGATGTGCTGTATGTTGATAAATCAAAACTTGCTAATCAGTACCGGAGATTCTCCATGTTCTGGTTTCGCCATCGTCAACCAACGTTCATACGCCTCGCCATCGTGCTGTGGGTGTTAGCGTTTGGTGTGGCAGCGACCCAGGGATGTCTGGCACAGCCCAGCCACAATCCGGCTACAACGCATGTCTCACTGAACACTGCGCAAGATCACGAGAGCCACGACGCCCACGTCCTGGGCTGCCTTCAGCACTGCGCCGATGCGGCGATAGCTGTAAGTCCTTCGCTCCATCTTCAAACATTTGATCTGTTCAGTTGGACGTTTCTGTTACTGATCCCTGCGTTGCTGATTTTGTTTCCCGCCAATCCCTCCGCTTTTGCCTTTCTCGCATTACGGCGCCCTGTACCGGCCAGGCCGCCTGCCCGCCTGATTTTCGTCCGTTTCAACGATTAATCCGACCTTCTGCGCGCCGATCTTCGGCGCATTGTCTGACTGCGCCAACCTGGCGCGGCCTGGTATTACCTGAATTGTCCTCACCCTTTGGAGATTGCCATGCATGCCTCATTGAAAATAATCCTCGCCACCCTGCTGATCAGCAGCCCACTCATCGCCTCGGCAGTCGACGAGCATCACCCGGAGCAAGGGCAGACCGCGCCTGGCCAGACGAGCGAAACAGCTACGCCTAAGCAAAACAATGTCATGACCGAGCAAATGCAAAAAATGCAGGCTGCACACGACAAGGCAGCCGCAGCCAAGACCCCTGCCGAGCGACACGCCGCCATGCAGGAGAGCATGAAGACGATGAAGGACAGCATGGCCATGATGCATAAGAACTGTCATGGCATGGGCATGGCCGGCAACAAAGACGGCATGGAGATGGGAATGATGAACATGATGATGAAAATGATGGATCAGCAATCGAGCATGATGAACATGCCGATGAGCAAGTGACGCGCACAAGTCTGTAGACAATGTAGCGACGGTTTACGATAGGTGGTCGCCATGATCGATCTGAACCATTTCACACCGTTGAGCGCTCTGATTGGCGGCCTGTTGATAGGCACTGCCGCTACCCTGTTCGTGCTGTTTAATGGGCGCATCGCCGGCATCAGTGGCATTGTCGGCGGTTTACTGCGCCCGTTGGCTGGTGATGTCGCCTGGCGCATAGCATTTGTCTTGGGGCTGCTCATGGCTCCGCAGCTTTACCGCCTGAATGCACCACTGCCTACGTTGCAGATCGATGCCGGTTATCCGCTATTGATTGTCGCCGGGATGTTGGTCGGCATTGGCACGCGCTATGGGGCTGGCTGCACCAGCGGTCACGGTGTCTGCGGCCTGTCGCGCTTGTCGCCGCGTTCAGGGGTGGCGACTGTAGTGTTCATGAGTGCCGGGTTTGTCACCGTCTTTGTGGTTCGCCACCTTCTGGGAGGGAATTGATCATGGCACTCTTCTTCGCCTGGATTTGCGGGCTCATATTTGGGGTCGGTTTGCTGGTTTCCGGTATGACAAACCCCGCCAAAGTGCTGGGGTTCCTGGACCTGACCGGGACGTGGGATCCCTCGCTGGCATTCGTCATGGCCGGTGCCATTGCCGTGGCTACCCTGGGCTTTTGGGTGGCAAGAAAACAAACGCGATCACTGCTTGGCTTGCCGATGAATCTGCCCACAGCTAGACACTTCGACCGACGCCTGATCATCGGCAGCCTACTATTTGGGGTCGGTTGGGGATTGGCCGGGATTTGCCCGGGCCCCTCTCTGGTGCTGTTGGGCTCGGGCATTTTCAAGGGCGCGGTGTTTGTCATGGCCATGCTGGCCGGCATGGCGCTATTCGAATGGTTTGAGCGACAAAGCCGTCGTGGGTCGTCGGCTCCAGTTTCCGTGGGTAAATCCACCTGAATTTTACCTGGGAGCCGACCATACCTACTCTACGGGCTGCTTTCACCGTCGCTGATTCCCGTGTCATGTCCTGGTCCAGGGTCGGAAATACGCCGAGAGGCACTGTCCACGGTGAGAGTCAAAATAAAGTTGTTTCCATAAAAGATCGTTCAGACCACTGATCAGTAATATCTGTTTTTTGACGTGCTTCCGATATGCGGTCACAACTTTCGAGCGTCTCCGAGTCCTAACAAGCTGTTCGTCGATGGAATATTGGCGTGCGCCGCTATTTAGACTGATACGGAGATAACCTAATGATTTTCAACGTACAAAGTTTTGGCGCTAAAGGCGATGGGATTACCGACGACACGGCCGCAATACAGAGTGCGATTGATGCCGCGGCTGCCGCTGGCGGTGGCCAGGTCTATATGCCAACCGGGACCTATATCGTTTCCGCAGGCGCGGAACCCTCTGACGGGTGCCTGATGCTCAAGAGCAACGTCTACCTGTACGGCGACGGCATGGGCGTCACCAACGTCAAAGTGGCTGACGGTTCGGATACCAAGATCACGGGGATTATTCGCTCCGCTTATGGCGAAGAAACCCACGACTTTGGCGTCAGCAACCTCACCATTGATGGCAATCGTGACAACACAACGGGCAAGATCGACGGTTGGTTCAACGGCTTCATTCCCGGCGAAGAAGGCTACGACTCCAACGTCACCCTCGACAGTGTCGAAATCAAGGATTGCTCCGGGTACGGTTTCGACCCCCACGAGCAGACCGTCAACATGGTCATCAAGAACAGCGTGTCCCACGGCAATGGCCTGGACGGCTTCGTCGCTGATTTCCTGAGCGACAGCACCTTTGAAAACAACATCGCCTACGACAACGATCGGCACGGTTTCAACGTCGTTACCAGTACCCACGACTTCACCCTGACCAATAACATTGCCTACAACAACGGCGGTAATGGCATCGTGGTGCAGCGCGGCAGCGAGGACATCCCCTCCCCCAGCAACATAACCATTACCGGTGGCGAGGTGTACGACAACGGCGCCGAAGGGGTGCTGATCAAGATGTCCAGCGAGGTGACTGTCAGCGGCGTCGATATTCACGACAATGCCAGCGCCGGGATTCGTATCTACGGCAGTAACCACGTTGAAATCATCGACAACACGCTCCACAACAATTCACTGGTCAGCCCCGTACCGGAAATCATCATCCAGTCCTACGACGACACCCTGGGCGTGTCAGGCAAGTACTTCAACGGCAGCGACAACACCATCCAGGGCAACATCATCAGCGGCAGCAACCTCTCGACCTACGGTGTTGCAGAACGCAATGAAGACGGCACGGATCGCAATGCCATCATCGGCAATACCATCAGTCACATCAGCAAGGGTGCCACGTTGATCTATGGTGACGGCAGCTACGTCAGCGACACGGTGCCGATGACCACTGTGCAAGGTACGGCTGGCAACGACACCCTGTCGGGCAGCGCCGAAAGCGAGATTTTCTACGGCGGGGCCGGCAACGATACGATCAATGGCGGGGCCGGTGGCGACATTCTGGTGGGCGGTGCGGGCATCGACAAACTCACCGGTGGTACCGGTGCCGATACGTTCCGTTTCGCCTCTCAGTCCGACAGCTACCGCAATGCAACCGCAAGCTTCGATGACACTGTGACCGACTTCGACGTCACCCAGGACAAGATCGACCTGGCCGGCCTGGGCTTCACCGGCCTGGGTAATGGCCGTGGTGGCACCCTGCAGGTCAGCTACAGCGCCAGCAACGACCGCACCTACATCAAGGACTACGATGCCGACGCCAGCGGCAATCGCTTCGAGTTGATTCTCTCGGGCAACCTCGCCAGCACCCTGACCGCCAGCAACTTCATTTTCAATCGGGTGGTCACCGGCACCAGCGCCAGCGACGCGTTGCTGGGCAGCGATTCGGCCGACACCCTGCTCGGCCTCGCAGGAAACGACAATCTCAGTGGCGGCGCGGGCGACGACAAGCTCGACGGCGGCGCCGGGATGGACAGCCTCACCGGTGGCGCCGGGGCGGACACTTTTGTGTTCTCCAATCGCCTGGACAGTTACCGCAACTACAACACCGGCGGTGCCAACCTTAGCGACCTGATCACCGATTTCGATGTCAGCAACGACAAGATCGACCTGTCGGCCATCGGATTTACCGGCCTGGGGGATGGCAAGAACAACACCGTGTACCTTGTGCTCAACAGCACCGGCACCAAGACTTACATCAAGTCCTTGACCGCCGACGCCAATGGCAATCGTTTTGAGGTGACGCTGGCCGGCAACTACCTCGACAAACTGACCAGCGCCAACTTCGTCTTCGCCACGTCGTCACCAACCAACCAGGCGCCGGTGCTGGCCACGCCGCTGCTGGATCAGAGCGCGACCGAAAGTAGCGCGTTCAGTTACGTGGTCCCGGCCACCAGCTTCACCGATCCGGATAACGACAGCCTCAGCTACACCGCCAAGCTGGCCAATGGCAGCGCCCTGCCCGGCTGGCTCACATTCGATGCCGCCACTCGCACGTTCAGTGGTACACCCAACGACACCGCGTCGGGCACTTACTCCATCCAGGTCACCGCGAGCGATGGCAGCAACGCCACCGTCAGCGACAGCTTCACCCTCGCCGTGCAGGACGTACCCGCGGGCCCCACGGTGATCAATGGCACCCCGAACAACGACACCCTGACTGGCACCGCAGCCAACGAGCAACTGATCGGTGGCGCAGGTAACGACACGCTTGATGGCGGCGCGGGCAACGACATCCTGATCGGTGGCACCGGGGTGGACAAGCTCACCGGCGGCGCGGGTGCCGATGTGTTCCGCTATACCTCGAAACTCGACAGTTACCGCACCAGTTCCACGAGCGTCAGCGACCAAATCCTCGACTTCGACGTGAGCGCCGACAAGATCGATGTTTCGGCACTCGGCTACACGGCGCTGGGCAATGGCCTGAACGGTACGCTGCAACTGACCTACAGTGCGTCGACCAACCGTACTTACCTCAAGGATCTCACCGTCGACGCCAACGGCAATCGCTTTGAGTTGTCGATGGCGGGCAATCTGGTGAGCAGCCTGACGGCGAGTCATTTTGTCTTCGCCGACCAGAACACTCCAGGCAATGCGGTGCCAGTGGTGGCCATTCCCCTGCTCGACCAGAACGCCACCGAAAGCACGCCGTTCAATTACACCGTGACCCAGGACAGTTTCACCGACGCCGACCAGGATGCGTTGGTCTATACCGCGACCCTCGCCGACGCAAGCGCCCTGCCCACATGGCTGAGCTTCAATGCCACCAGCCTGACGTTCAGCGGCACGCCGATCAGCACTGCGGCCGGAAACTACAACGTACTGGTCAAGGCCACCGATCCTTCGGGTGCCTCGGTCAGCGACAGCTTCGCTCTGACGGTGGCTGATGCGCCAGCCAGTACCCTCGTCGGCACCGATAATGCCGATACGCTCAACGGCACGGCAGGTGCTGACCTGATCCTGGGCAACGGTGGCAATGACACGATCAAGGCTGGCACCGGGGCAGACATCATCGACGGTGGTGCCGGACGCGACTCGCTGTATGGCGGCGATGGGGCTGACACCTTCCGCTACACCAACCCGCTCGACAGTTACCGCGATTACGACGCCGGCGGCATCACTGCCACCGACACGATTTATGACTTCACTGCTGGCGTCGACAAGATCGATGTGTCGGGCCTGGGCTTTCTCGGTCTCGGCGATGGCAGCAATCACACGCTGTACACGACACTCAACGCGGCCGGCGACAAGACCTACATCAAATCCGCCGACGCGGATGCCAATGGCAACCGTTTTGAAATCGCCCTCAACGGCAACTACCTCAACACCCTCACCACCAGCGACTTCGTGTTTGGCGAGCGCGCCCAACAGGATATTCTCTACCTGCCCACGCTCGGTCAATCCAATGCGCGCCTGCTGCGCATGACAGAGGATGACGATCAGTCTGGCACCTCGATGCTGGTCAAAGACCTGGACCGCTACACCCCCTATGACGTACGCAGCCAGTTCACCGATGCCGACGGCAACGGCATCGACATCGCGGTGGGAGGTAGCACGGTCAACGGCCTGTCGACCCTGGGCGCCGAAGAGCTCAAGTTGTGCTGGTGGTTGACTGACACCAACCAACCAGGGCCTGCACTGTTGCGTGCCGTCGCGTTGCTGGGGGACCAGCTCGCCGAACTGCAATCGATCGATAACGTCACCATGGGCATCATTTGGGGCCAGGGCGAGGAAGCTGCCCAGGAGATCGCGCGTGCCACGGACAAAACAGCGGCGGCCGCTGCCTACAAGGACGCCACCCTGAAGGTGTTCGATTACCTGCATACCCAGTTCGGCAACTTCAACGTGTACATCATGGAAACCGGCCACTATCAGGAGGATGCGGCACGTGCCCGGGGCTATTCCGAAGAAAAGATAGCCTCCATCGTCGAGGGCGTAGGCTATGTTCGCGCCGTCCAGGAAGCCATCGCCACCGAACGCACCGACGTCAAGCTGGCGGTGGACTACACCGACCTGCCCTTGCGCTACGAAGTCGATCCGCTGGTGTATCCCGATGACGTCTGGCACCTGCACGAGGAGTCGGCGGAAATCGTCGGCCAGCGCCTGGCCGACTACATCGCCGCAGACCTTGGCTTTCAAGGCAACCCGGACGACAACAATAGTGTTCAGGACATTTTCGACAACGCTCAGAACCAGGGCGGCATGATCTCCGGCACTGACCAGGCCGATACCCTGGTGGGCAGTTCGGGCAATGACACACTGGATGGCGACTTGGGCGCCGACTCCATGACCGGTGGCGATGGCAACGACATCTATCTGGTCGACAACGCGTCCGACAGCGTGGTGGAAACCAACACCTCGGCCTCGCAGATCGATACGGTGCAGGCATCAGTCAGCTGGACCCTGGGCGCCAATCTCGAGAACCTCGTGCTCACCGGTGTCTCGGAGATCGACGGCAGCGGTAACGCGCTGCGCAACTTCATCACAGGCAATGCCGCCGCCAACGTGCTCAATGGTGGCGCAGAGGCCGACAGCATGAGTGGTGGTGATGGCAACGACACTTACTATGTCGACAACGCCGACGACAGCGTGATCGAGACCCAGGGCAACGTGTTGCCCGGAGGGGTCGACAGTGTGCGCAGCAGCCTGGGGACCTATACCCTTGGCGCCCATGTCGAGAATCTGTACATCGAGAACCCGGGCGCCGCCAATGGCACGGGCAACGCGTTGGACAACACGCTGTTCGCCGCTGCCGGCAACAACGTGCTGGACGGGCGCGAGGGAAATGACACCGTGTCTTTTGAACGCGCTCTGTCCGGTGTCACCGCCAACCTCTCGACCTCAGTGCAACAAAACACCGGGGGATCGGGGCTCGACACCTTGAAATTCTTCGAAAACCTGACGGGAAGTGCCTACGCAGACAGTCTGTCGGGCAACAGCGCCGCGAACGTCCTGAACGGTGGTGCGGGCAATGACACGCTCGTGGGCGGTTCCGGCGATGATCGGTTGATCGGCGGTGCAGGCACCGACAATCTCACCGGTGGCACTGGTGCGGATACCTACGCATTTGGTGCGCTGTCGGACATGGGCGTCGGTGCTTCGCGTGATGTGCTCAACGGTTTCAAGAGCATCGAAGGCGATCATCTGGACTTCTCCGGCCTGGACGCCAACCCGTTGACCGGCACTGTCGATGCCTTCACCTTCATTGGCAGCAACGCTTTCGACCCTGCCAACGCCACCGGCCAAGTGCGCTTTGCCGATGGCATTCTCTACGGCAGTGTCGATGCCGACGCCACCCCCGAGTTCGAATTCGCACTGCTGGGCGTCAAGGAGTTGCACGCCAGCGATTTCACCGCCTGAGTACAGACCATAATTGGTGATAGCAAGCCTGCCCGCTCCTAACGTTTAAGGATTCTGTAGGAGCGAGCTTGCTCCGGGCGGCGTTCCGACGATGGTCGTTAACGATGCCGCGTGTTTACTGACTAAACGCGGCGCTCTTGAGTCCATCGTCGGAATGCCGCCCGGAGCAAGCTCGCTCCTACAGGGGAGCATTCTCGCTTAACTGAACAGCATTACGCTCCTGCCGCAATGTGTGGCGTTCGAAAACACGAGGGTAGCCACTCATTCTTCTTTGAAGGCTGCGAGCAAGCGTTCGCGCAAAGGTTTCATCAGGTAGTTCATCAAGGTACGCTCGCCCGTGACCACCGTGACATCGGCCAGCATGCCCGGCCGCACCGACAGGCCGGCGGCCTGTAGCGACACAACGGTATCTGCGGGAATTTCGACCTTGGCGGAAAAGTACGGCTGGTGAGTCTGTTCATCGATCAACTGGTCCGCCGACACCGTAGTCACCGTCCCGGTGACAGTCGGGGTATCCACCCGTTGCAGCGCCGTGAAATGCACGTGCACCGGCAACCCCGGACGCAACTTGTTGGCCATCAACGGCTCGAAACGCGCGGTGATCGCCATCGGCGCATCCAACGGCACCACCTGCATCAGGATTTGCCCCGCCTGGGCAACGCCACCAATCGTATGAATGTTCACGTCCATGACCTGTCCGGACACCGGCGCGCGGATCGCACCGTTGTCGACTTCAAACTCAAAGGCACTGATCTGATCGGCATAAGCTGACGCCTCGGCGGAGACTTCACTGAGCTGGGTTTCGGCATCGCGGCGAAATTCCTGCTGCGCCTGCAAGGCCTTGAGCCGACTTTCATTGATCGACTGGCGAGTCCTGCCGGCATCACCTGTCACGGAAGCAATCTGCCCGGCCAATTGGGCGGCGTTGCGCTCGGCCTCGAAGAGTTTGTTGCGCGGGACGTAGCCCTCATGTGCCAAAACACGCAGGCCTTCCAGCTCCTGCTGCTGGAAGCGCATCTGCGTTTCGTAGTTGCGCTTGACACCTTCATATCCGGTCAGTTGCTGCTGCAATGCGGCGGTCTCGTGTTCGATGATCTGCAAGCGACTGGCCAATTCCGCACGGCGGGTCGCAAACAACTTACTCTGCAAGGCCATGGCTGCCTTGAGCCGCGGCTCTTCAGCGTGTTCCAGCAAGTCAGGGGGCCATTGGATCTCGGCGGTGCCCAGGCGCTCGGCAATCAAGCGAGCCTCGACGCTGCGATCATTAAGCAATTTGCCCCGGGTCACGTCCAGTTGTGACTGCGCTTGCACCGTGTTGAGTTGCACCAGCAACTGCCCTTGGGTGACGCGGTCGCCATCACTGACCAGAAGTTTTTCCACCACGCCACCGACCAACGACTGCACCGCTTTGCGTTCACCCGCCACCACCACGGTGCCGCTGCCCACGACACCCTGGTCGAGCGGCGCCAGGCAGGCCCAGAGCAGGAAGCTACCCAGTGCCAGGGCCAGGAAGCCCACGCCATATCGTGCCGCGCTGCCCGCGTCGGTATTGGCACTTGGCGGCGTGGCTTTATCACGTACGATCGGTCGTTGTTCGCTGTACATCTGTGTGCCTGGGGTCAGATCATGCATCTTCGCCAGCCTCCTTGATCGCTGCCGGTCTCGGCCCCGCAAGCAATGCCTTGAGCACCCGATCCCGTGGACCGAATGCTTGTTGAGTGCCGTCCTTGAGCACGAGGATGTGGTCAACCACCGCCAGTACACTAGGCCGATGTGTAATCAGCACCACGGTGCTGCCAGCAGTCTTGAGCGCACCGATCGCCTGGACCAGCGCCAGCTCTCCGGCTTCATCGAGATTGGAGTTCGGCTCATCGAGCACGATCAGCGTAGGGAGCCCATAGAGTGCACGAGCCAGGCCGAGGCGCTGTTTCTGTCCCCCGGACAATCCAAGCCCGCCGGGGCCCAACGGCGTGTCGTAACCTTTGGGGAACCTCAGGATCATCTCGTGTATGCCAGCATGACACCCCGCCGCGATGATCTTGTCGGCGTCCTGCTCACCGAAGCGGGCAATATTGTCGGCCACCGTGCCGTCGAACAGTTCTATGTCCTGCGGCAAGTAGCCCAGGTGCGGGCCCAAGGCGTCGTGAGACCATTGGCTGATCTCGGCGTTATCGAGGCGCACCGACCCGCCCATGGCTGGCCAGACCCCGACCAGCGCCCTGGCCAGCGTTGACTTTCCACTGGCGCTGGGCCCGACAACGCCGAGCACGTCACCTTTGACCAAATTGAAATTGATCCCCCGCAGGATCGGTTGCGAGGCACCGGGCGGGCCGACATACAACTGCTCCACACGCACCGCGCCGCTGGGCGGCGGCAACGACATGCGCAGGCGCTCGCCTGGATGCCGGACAAGGAGTTGGCTGAGGCGCTGGTAACTCTGGCGGCCGGAGTTGAATTGCTTCCACGAGCCGATGGCGATTTCCACGGGGGCCAGGGCGCGCCCCAATAGCAGCGACATGGCGATCATCATGCCCGCCGACAATTGGCCTTCGAGCACCAACAGCGCGCCGAGCCCCAGGGCCAACGATTGCCCGGAAATGCGTACGAAACGAGTCATCGACGTGATACGCGCGCTTCGGTCACTGGCATGGGCCTGGGCCGCAACGATGCGCTGCTGCAGAAGGCTCCAGCGCTGACGCAATGGCCCGAGCATGCCCAGGGCCTGGATGACTTCGGCATTGTGGAACGAGCTGTTGAGATAAATCGACGACTGCACACCCAGCCGATTGGCTTCGTCCAGGCGTGTTCGAGTCGCCCATTCCCCCCACAGAGCCAGGCCGATCAGTATCAGGGCCAGAACCAGCGTCAGCACGCCAAACCATGGGTGAAAGATGAACGCTATCAGCAAAAAGATCGGCAACCATGGCGCATCGAGCAAGGCAATCAGGCCCTGGCCGGTGATCAATTGCCGCAGTGTCGCCAGATCGGTGAGCACCTGTGCCGGGTTGGCATCATGCTCGCGAAGGCTGCGGGCGAAAGCGGCGTCGAAAAGCCGCTCGCCCAAGGCTTCGTCGAGCCCCGCGCTCATGCGAATCATCACCGCGCCACGAACCCACTCGATCAAGGCGCTGAACATGAACAGCCCCAGCGCGATCAAAGTAAGCATGAACAAAGTGGTTTCGTTACGACTGGTAAGGACCCGGTCGTACACCTGCATCATGTAGAGCGACGGCACCAGCACCAACAGGTTAATCACGCCACTGAACAGCGCCAACGACCAAAACACCCGGCGGTAGCTTAATAACGCGGCGTCAATGTCATGACGCGGATCGAGAAAAAAACCCATAGAAAGTTGCTCGCTTAAGAAAGAGTCGGTACAGGACGCAATCCATCGCGAGCGTTTGCCCAAGGGGAGAAACACTAAATGCAGTCTGACGTGCCGCTATCAGAGACGGTCCTCGTCGCTACAGGCGCCAATTACTGACAACGCGGCCTCGGGTAAGTGCCGGTTATGCAGACCGGGCTTTCAAGTGGGTGACGGACGGGTATGTTGCAAAACGGCACGTTCGCATTGCGCGCCGCCATGGCAAGGGAAACCGGGCTGCCAGGCAATGCCTTCCCGCGCCAGGGCAATACTTGGTGGTGTCTACGAACCCCGAGGCCATTGCTGTCCTGCAAGAAAGAGCACATTGGAATACTGCATGTGCCTATGCGCCCTGCATCCACCTTGCCTTGGTCGTTTCAGTGTCCACGGATATAGTGTTCCAGTTGCCGGATCAGGTCGGCCTGCTCAACGATGGCCTCTTTTACCAGATCACCAATCGACAGGAGGCCAATCAGTTGATCACCTTCCACCACCGGTAAATGACGCAGATGACTGTCGGTCATAACCATCATGCAACGCTCGATACTCTGTTGACTGTCTGCCGTAACGACGGGCGCGCTCATGATGACCCGGACTGGAGTACCGACCGAAGATCGCCCCTGTAGAACGACCTTGCGCGCATAATCACGCTCGCTGATAACGCCAACCACCTGCCCATCCTCTATCACGGGTAGAGCACCTACATTCTTTTCAGCCATCATCTTCAGCGCCTCATACACCATCTGATCTGGCGCGATGCTATGTACCTGCTGGTTTTGCGTGACCTTCAGTTTCAGCAATTGTGCGGCTGTTTTCATGAACGGCTCCGAAGATAATTACGGATAAAAAACGCAAAAAAAACGCCTGAAACCCTTCGGTTCCAGGCGCCTTTGCCTGTTCTTTTGCAGTGTTAAAGCCTGAGATTCCTGTCTGAGGTACCAACCTTATTCATGACCTGTTCAGTACATCGATCATCGTTGACCGAGGAGGAGTCCAGAGGAATATGTGGTAGGTAACCCTGATGTAGGTCATGCAGTCTTTGTGCCAGCCGGCAGCACAGACACTTCATCCTATGCGCAAGTCCAGGCTCCCGAGCTTTGGGTGGTTATCACGGTAACTGCGATCCAGGCGAGTTTCTGTGGCATGAGCAGGCATCCCGGGAAAG
Organism: Pseudomonas sp. QLc11A; assembly: GCF_052112305.1. Classification (NCBI taxonomy): domain Bacteria; kingdom Pseudomonadati; phylum Pseudomonadota; class Gammaproteobacteria; order Pseudomonadales; family Pseudomonadaceae; genus Pseudomonas; species Pseudomonas sp. QLc11A. Next base: position 41,773 of record NZ_JAVAJJ010000018.1, on the reverse strand, counting down.
CGAATTGCCAAGGTCAGCAAATCGATGAGCTGTGGGCTAATGGAGGCGAAAGCCCAGCGCGTCGCTTCCGACTGGTGCACTTTGTTAAGCGCAGCGCTTTACAACAGTGCATGTCCTGCTGACTCCACAATGCTAGTGCTCATGAGTTCAAAGTCAGGACGGAGGCAGAGGACTGGTTTATCGCCAACTGGATGTACCCACGGTGGGTGCCTGGCAAGCCTGCTACACCTGCAATTAGTTTCACCCCTTTGCCGGCGGCCGCCATGTGCAAGTGGAAAAGGCACTGCAACGACATCGCAGGCCATCACCTCAATGCTCTTTAACTTTCCTGATACGCAGCACGATCAACGCAAGAATACCGATCGCGAGCGGCGCCATGACCAGCATGGCCTCTCGCGGTGCCACCTCAACGCCAAGCAGGTGCACCCCTGAGTAACCCAGCTTGAGCAAACTGAGCAGGTAGTAGGTAATGGCAATAATCGACAGCCCCTCCACTGCGCGCTGGATCTTGATCTGGGCATCGGCGCGAGCATTCAGGCTTTTCAGGATTTCCGAGTTCTGTTCCTCCATTTCGACCTGGACTCGTGCTTGTAACAGATCGCCCAGGTTGGCCACGCTTTCGGCCAGGTGCTCCAGGCGCTGTTCGGTGGCGGTGCAGTACCTGACGGTAGGTTTGAAGCGGCGTTCGATAAATACGCCCAGGCGTTGGCAATCACCTACGTGACTTTCCCGCAGCTCACCCAGACGTTCGAACACCAATTGCGCATAGGCTTGCGTGGCACTGAAGCGGTGCCGGGTTTTCGCCGCGCTGCTCACCACTTGCGCAGAAAGGTTGGAAATATCCGCAAGCAGGGCTTTTGCATTACTGCCGTCCGGGTCGGCGTTGCGTTCGGAAAGGGTGACCAGGGTCTTGTCGAAAGCATCGAGCTGCGCGCTCAAGTCCTTGGCCATGGTCAAGGATAGCGAGGCCATCATCCTGTAGGTCTCGATTTCCAGCAGGCGACGTATCATCCGGCCTTGCCGGTAGGCATTCAGGCGCCGGTTGACGAACAGCATGTGGTTGTTGCCCTCCTCGCTCAAGCGAAAATCACTCCAGACCATGGCATCGCCACCGCCCACGCACGAACCGCTCGGATCCTTGAAGCCGTACCGGGACAGATCCAGGCCGGTTTCACCACGCACGACAATCTGCACCGAGTTGATCAGGGCCGGCAAATGCACTTCGACCTTTGACGCCAGCACCTCGGGAAGTGTTGTCCAGGACAAGTCATCAGAGGATGAAGTGACCACCAGTGTCAGGGTGAAAAACTCGGCATGGCGCTCCCATTTCAGTGCATGGCCATCGAGTTGGGTAATGCCTTGGGCGGCATTCAGGTCGAGGGTGCCAAGGCAGCATTGTTCAAGGAATGCATTGCACGCCTGATCGCTGCCGAGGAAGGCCAGATGAAACACATGGGCCGGCTCATCGAAATACAGTGACGGGCGCGCGTGCAGTTCGTTGTGCAGGCTTTGTCGTAACGGGTGCATGTTGTATGGCCATATTGGAGTTGTTTTTGCCGCTTGCGATGAATGCCCACCCGAGCCAGGTGCCGAATCTTTCGGGGCATTATCGATTGCTGTTGTTGGTGGGACAGTTTGGAGAACTCATGAGTCACGGCCAGGTGACAAACCCTGGATCAACAGTAGCGAACCAGGGACAGACACCGTCCGAAGCGTGTTTGTTGACCTGCCATACCTGAAGCCGGCAAGCGAAACCACCGTCCGGGTTTCATCTACCCTGGGCGAGAAAGTCGCGCCAGATCTGGTGGCCGACATCGTCATATCGCTTGACCAGCTCGCGGAAGGAACGACGGTGCGCGGAGTCCACCAAAGGCTCAGGAAGCATCGGGTCGAACACGATCTGGCGCATGGCCTGGTCGCCCAGCACATACGACTCACGGGCAGCGTCCTCAATCGGCATGCCGGCCAAACGCGCCATCGACGCCTGCAGCGTGCGTTGGCCCTCGCTGTAGGTTTTCTGCAACTCACTGGCGTCCCACAGCAAATGGGCCCGGGCGTCTCGCTGCGGATCGAACTGCTGCGCCTGGAACACTGCCGTGGAGTTTTCCACGCCCAGTGACAGCAGACGTTCGCGTGTGTGCGCCACTCCGCCGACCAGGTTATCAGGGCGGATGAACAATCCGTCATCCAGTTCGCGCAAGCCCACCAATCCGAATGCGCGCTCTCGGGCACGCAATGCTTTGCGATCGCTGCGGCCCAGGGCCGCCGTAAGCGCCACCACCCAGCTGCCATCCCACTCGCGCAGACGCGTTTCGGCCTGACGCCAAGCGCCTATCTCTTCGCCCAGCGCTCTGCCGGCCTGGCCAAGACGGTAGGCGCCGCGCACGACAGTTTCGATCAGTTCGGCGCTCTGCAACCGGGCAAGGGCAACTCGTGTGTTGTTCGCAGACAGACCGAACAAAGCGCAGGCGCGCACGGCGCTGGTGACATCCAGCTCACCACCTTCGACAACCAGGAGCAATTTGAGGATCAACTGACGCGGCGTTGGCGTCGGGTTTTCAAGCTCGTCTGAAGCGGGTTCCAACAAGAAACAGTCCTCCCTTCCAGGCACGATTCGGCACGCACCTGATGAATTATCGTAAATTACAGCGATTGACACAAAAAATACATTGAGTGTAATTTTCTCCGGACCTATCACGGAGAAACCCTCTCATGTCTGCCGCAATCCAGCCAAAGCTCGACACCCCGTTTTCAACCCACGAAGTTTTCAATCAGCCGCAGCCGTTGCCAGCTTACAACGCCTGGGACAGTGATGTCCCACTGCGCGAGGCGGTGCGAGTGAACGGCGGCGAATGGGCACAGGCGCAGTTATCGGCCCATGGCGCCATGAGTGGCGGCGAGCAAATGGAGCTGGGCGAGCTGGCCAATCGCAACAAACCCGTACTCCATGCCTTCGATCGCTATGGCCGGCGCATTGATGAGGTGCAGTTCCATCCCGCCTATCACCAGCTGATGCTCAACGCGATGCGCGGCGAGGTACACAGTTTTTCGTGGAACCACTCGGGGCAACCCGGAGCCCATGTGGTGCGCGCTGGCTTGTTGTATCTCAATGGCCAGGCAGATGCAGGCACCTGCTGCCCGTTGACCATGACCCACGCCGCCATTCCGGCGCTGTTGAACACCCCTGAGCTGGCAAAAATCTGGATACCCAAACTGACCGCCCGGGACTACGATCCACGTCCGCTACCCGTCGAGCAAAAACGCGCCTGCACCATAGGCATGGGCATGACCGAAAAACAGGGTGGCTCGGATGTACGCAGCAATACCACCCAGGCCCACCCTCAGGCCGATGGCAGCTTCAAACTGATCGGTCACAAGTTCTTCTTCTCTGCCCCCATGTGCGATGCGCACCTGGTACTTGCCCAGCTCGATGGGCGCGTGAGCTGTTTTCTGATGCCGCGAATCCTGCCTGATGGCTCGCTCAATGCCGTGCGCATCCAGCGTCTGAAAGACAAGTTGGGCGACTGGAGCAATGCCTCCTCCGAAGTGGAGTTCCAGGGCGCCACGGCCTATCTGGTCGGTGCTGAAGGTCGCGGGGTGGCGACCATTCTGGAGATGGTCGCTCTGACCCGTCTGGACTGCGTGATCGCCTCTTCGGCATTGATGCGCCAGGCCCTGGTGCAAGCACTTAACCACGTCAGCCAACGACATGCCTTCGGCCATGTGCTGATCGAACAACCGCTGATGCGTAACGTGCTGGCCGATCTGGCGCTGGAGAGTGAGGCCGCCGTGGCCTTCACGATGCGCATCGCCCGCGCCGTGGATGCCTCGCCGAACGATCCGCAGGAAGCGGCCTTCGCTCGTATCGCCACGGCCATCGGTAAGTACTGGATTTGCAAACGCACCCCGGCGTTCGTCAACGAGGCCCAGGAATGTCTGGGCGGAATTGGCTTTGTCGAAGAAAACATCCTGCCGCGCCTGTACCGCCAGGCACCTTTGAATTCCATCTGGGAAGGCAGTGGTAACGTGCAATGCCTGGATGTGCTGCGCTCGTTGCACAAAGACCCGGCAGTCAGTGAGGCCTTGTTTGCCGAACTGCAGAGCGCCGCAGGCCTGCACCCGCTGTATGACAGCCACCTGCAGTGGCTGCACAACGCATTCCAGGACATTGACAACCTCGAGGCCCGAAGCCGTCTGGTGGTGGAGCGCACCGCGCTGGCAATCCAGGCCGGGCTGCTGCTCAAGTCAGGCAATAACGAGATTGCCGACATCTTCTGCCGGGCACGCCTGGGCAACGAGTGTGGATTCGCCTTTGGCAGCCTCGATTCCAATGCACCGCTGAGCACCTTGATCGAGCGCGCCATGCCCCGTCTCTGAATTTGGCCATAACAATAAAAAAGGAGAACCCCATGAGCGTACATTTAGGACGGTTGCTGGCACAGCGCGCCGACTTGACGCCAGACCGAGAAGCGCTGGTTTCACCCACGGGAAGATGGAGCTTCGCCCAGTTCGACGCACGCTGTAATCGACTGGCCAATTATTTGGTTGCACAGGGCGTGGCCGAAGACGATCGCGTGGCGGTCTATTCAAAGAACAGCGAATTTCTCGCCTGCGCGCTGTTTGCCGTAGCGAAGGCCGGCGCCACGTTGGTGGTACTCAACTGGCGCCTTCAGGCGCCCGAGCTGAGCTACATCCTGGCCGACAGCGAACCGGCAGCACTGCTGTTCGAGGACGCGTTCGCACCCACCGTCCAGCAATTGGTAGCTGACCGACCAGGTCTGATCCTGATCAACAAAGGTACCGAACAAGCGCCAGGCGCCTACGAGCGCATCACTGCCGATACCAGCCCGGACGCGCCGCTGTTGCTGGGCCGCGGCGGTGATGCCCCTGCAGTGATCATGTACACCTCGGGCACTACCGGAAAACCCAAGGGTGCCTTGCTCTCCCACGCAGCGTTGATCTGGACCGCGCAAAGCAACAGCGCCACCCTGGAATGGAATCAGGACCACCGCTTTCTACTGATCGCCCCGATGTTCCATATCGGCGGTCTTTCACCCATGCTGACCAACGTGTTCAAAGGTTGCACCACGGTGCTGCTGCCTGACTTCGACCCGACACAGGTCTGGGAGGTGATCGCCCGTGAACGCATCACCAGCTTGATGACTGTGCCGGTGATGCTTCAGGCATTGTTGGCCCTGGCAAAAAAACAGGAAGTCGATAGCAGCAGCCTGGTTTCCGTGACCTGCGGTGCCTCGGCGGTTCCCTACAGGCTGATCGAAGACTGCCTGGCCATCGGCGTGAAGGTGCAGCAGGTGTACGGCATTACCGAATTTTGTGGCGCGGTGACCTTTTGGACCCAGGAAATGGGCCTCGCCCATGCCCACTCCCACGGCAAGGTGCTGATGTCTGGTGAGGTCAGAATCGTCGATCCGTCCAGCCTGGAACCAGTGGCCCCCGGCCTGGACGGCGAAGTCTGGTGTCGTGGGCCGATGATGTTTTCCGGCTACTGGCGTAATCCGCAAGCCACCCAGGCAGCTATTCACCAAGGTTGGTACAGAACCGGTGACATCGGTCGTATCGACGAGCATGGATTTCTCCACGTGGTGGATCGCCTCAAGGACATGATCATCAGCGGTGGCGAGAACATCTACCCGGCAGAATTGGAGGCGGTGATTGCCTCGTTGCCAGGTGTCGCCGAGGTCGCCGTCGTCGGCCAGCCTGATGCGCGATGGGGCGAGGTACCAGTTGCCTTTGTCGTTGCCGCGTCGCCAGGCGCTACCAGTGAGGCCGCGATCATCGAGGCCTGCCGCCTGCGTCTGGCTGGTTTCAAGTGCGTGAGGTCGGTGCAGATGATTGACACCTTGCCCCGCAGTTCGGTGGGCAAGGTTCTGAAGCGGCAGCTGATTGCATGAGCCCGAGCAAGTGCCGCTGAACATCAGCGGCACTTGCGCACGCGGCAATCACGTTGGCGACGCTTGGCTTAACGATCAGCGAAAACGTTCAGCGAGCCGCTTGTGCGATATCCCCGCAAAAAAGATCGACGCTGCCATCCTCAGGTGTCGTGCGCACGACAACGGAATATTGACCGGACAACAGATCCGACACAGAAATCGGAGCAACTCGCTCAAACCTCCAACCTGTCTGAGCAGTACGCTGAGTGGTAATCCTGTCGTTCATCTCGTAAGCAACCGGGCCTGGCTGTTGGCAGTTGCCTCTGTTGACGAACGTGTAAATGCGCAACGGCATGGTGGTTCCTGTCGGGACGCCAGAGATGTAGAAGTTGAAATTACTTTCGTTGTCCACGTCGGTCAGCGTCGTATTGGCGATCTGGCCGGCATTCTGCTGGGTGGCTTTCAGGGGAAGCGTCAGCGACTGGGTGGATGAACGGGTACAGCCCGAGAGGCTTACTGTGACCAGTAGCGCTGTCAGTGGGAGGGTGTAATTCATTGACAACCTCGATCGGTTGAAGAAGTGCCGGGTGGAATATTGTGTATAGCTGATTAGCTCATGTTGCACTCCTCCGGAATGTACTTCTCGGACATGCCCCATCCCGTGCCGCTCGCGCATTGAGCAATGTCTCGATCCGAGTGCAGAAACAGCAATTATTCCCAAACCCACTACACTGGATTTCCAACTAACTGCTGTAGTCCTTGCCAGAGTGAGCAGCCATGTAACCGCCAATGATTAACCCATCCACCGTAGGTGAACTTCATGAATCTCATGATCCTGGCGCAGCGTACCTGGAACTCCGCAGTCACTACGACCCGCCTTTGCTCGCACGTTGAACGCCGCCATGGCGCGCCCCTTGCCGTACTCGGGCTGAGCCTGATCGCGTCGACGGCGGTGTTCGCGGCCGACCCTTTGGCATCCTGGAATGACGGGCCGGCCAAGCAAGCCATCGTGGAATTCGTCAAGGCGACCACCCAGGAAGGGGGTAGCCAGTTCGTTTCGCCAGCCGAACGCATCGCGACCTTCGACCAGGACGGCACGCTGTGGGTCGAGCATCCTGCGTATAGCCAACTGTTTTATTGCCTGAGCCGCGTTCCTGCGGTGGTCAAGGCAAAGCCGGAGTTGGCCAGCGCCGAACCCTTCAAGACGGTACTGTCGGGCGACCGCGCCGCCATGGCAAAACTGACCCTCGATGACTACCTGAAAATCGCCATGGTGACCCTCAGCGGCATGCCTACGGATGAGTTCAAGCAGCAAGTTCGTGCCTGGCTGGCCGAAGCCCGCGACCCTCGCTGGAAGCGTCCTTTCACCGAACTGACGTATCAGCCAATGAAAGAAGTCATGCAGTACCTGCGTGACAATGGCTACAAGACCTACATTGTCACCGGGGGTGGTCAGGACTTCGTTCGCGCCTATTCCGAGGAGATCTATGGCGTGCCTGCGGAACAGGTCGTCGGGAGTGCTGGCGCAACCGAATATGTCTACGACAAGAACGGTAAACCGCAGTTGATCAAGCAACCCAAAGTAGTGCTCAACGACAACGATGCCGGCAAGCCAGAGAACATTTATCTGATGACGGGCCGTCAGCCAAACGCGGCCTTTGGCAACTCCACCGGCGACAAGCAGATGCTGGAGTACACCAAGGCCGGCCAAGGCGCGCGACTGGTGATGCTGGTGCTGCATGACGACGCCGAGCGCGAATATGCCTATGGCCCGGCTCAAGCGTTGCCCGAGACCAAGGTCGGCACCTTCACGCAACCCCTTTATGACCAGGCAAAGCGAGATGGCTGGACGGTCATCAGCATGAAAAAGGATTGGAAGAAGGTGTTTGCGTTCGAGTGAAACACCGCTGCAGGTGAATTCAACGTATGAGCAAATACCCCGCTGAGCAGTAAAAGCCGCACTAGACTCCTTCGTGCGCCTTACTCCTTACAAGGGCATGCAACAACAGCAGTCGTGATCTGTATGCAGTACTTGGGCTAATTACTCGGTGGTCAACGCACGTGGGTCAATGCAGTTGTGCACTCATCACCGGCCAACATTATGAAACAACGAGGTTGCTGGCATGGATAAGCTATCGGATCGTTTCAAGTTGTCTGTCGTGTTTGCTGCACTGTTGTCATTGAACGGGCTTGCCCACGCCGCTCAAACAGAGAAAACCAATATCCTGTTCATCGTGTCCGATGACACTGGCTACGGCGATCTGGGGCCGTACGGAGGCGGGATCGGGCGCGGCATGCCAACGCCCAAGATCGATGAGTTGGCGGCAGAAGGTGTCACTTTCTACTCCTTCTATGCACAGCCGAGCTGCACGCCTGGCCGAGCGGCCATGCAAACCGGGCGTATCCCCAATCGCAGCGGCATGACCACCGTGGCGTTTCAAGGCCAGGGCGGTGGTTTGCCAGCTGCCGAGTGGACGCTGGCATCCGTGTTGAAGACCGGCGGCTATGACACCTACTTCACCGGCAAATGGCATTTGGGCGAAGCCGACTATGCGCTGCCCAACGCCCAGGGTTATGACGTGATGAACTATGTCGGCCTGTATCACCTCAATGCCTATACCTACGCGGACCCAACGTGGTTCCCCGACATGGATCCGGAAACCCGCGAGATGTTCCAGAAGGTGACCAAAGGCGCGTTGTCCGGCAAGGCCGGCGAAAAACCGGTTGAAGAGTTCAAGGTCAACGGCCAGTACGTGGACACGCCCGTCGTGGATGGTAAACCCGGCGTGGTTGGCATTCCGTTCTTTGATAACTATGTCGAAAAAGCGGCCCTTGAGTTTCTCGACACGGCGGCCAAATCCGACAAGCCGTTTTTCATCAACGTCAACTTCATGAAAGTCCACCAGCCGAATATGCCGGCTCCGGAGTTCATTCATAAGTCCATGTCCAAATCCAAATACGCCGACTCCGTCGTCGAACTCGATACCCACATCGGCCGCATCATGGACAAGCTCAAGGCGCTGGGCCTGGATAAGAACACTTTGGTGGTTTACACCACAGACAACGGGGCCTGGCAGGACGTTTATCCGGACGCCGGCTATACCCCGTTCCGCGGCACCAAGGGCACGGTGCGTGAGGGCGGCAACCGGGTACCGGCCATTGCCGTCTGGCCAGACAAGATCAAGCCGGACACGAAAAACCACGAAATTCTCGGTGGCCTGGATTTGATGGCGACGTTCGCCTCTGTGGCTGGCGTCAAGCTGCCCGAGAAAGACCGTGAAGGTCAGCCGATCATCTTCGACAGCTACGACATGACGCCAGTACTCACCGGTAGCGCCCCTTCACCGCGCAAGGAGTGGTTCTACTTTACCGAGAATGAATTGTCCCCGGGTGCGGCCCGTGTCGGGAACTACAAAGCGGTATTCAACCTGCGCGGCGACGATGGCGCCCAAACAGGCGGTCTCGCCGTGGACTCGAACCTGGGATGGAAAGGCGCACAAAAATATGTGGCCACCGTGCCGCAAGTTTTTGATTTGTGGCAAGACCCGCAAGAGCGCTATGACCTGTTCATGAACAACTTTACCGAGCGCACCTGGACCATGGTGCCGATCTCGGCAGCGATCATGAAACTGATGAAAACGTACATTGATTACCCGCCACGCAAACTGCAAAGCATGGGCTATGACGGACCGATCGAGCTGTCGCAGTACCAGAAATTCCAATATGTGCGTGATGCCCTGAAGAAGGAAGGCATCAACTTGTCGTTGCCAAACGGTAACTGATCAATTCAGCTGAAAAATGGCGACCTCAGCAGAGGTCGCCACGGTTCGAGCCGCAGTGGCCAACGCTCCAGCGTTCCGGTTCACGCGGATAAGTGGGTACACCATGCCGCTTGAGATACGTCGACGACGCCACCAGAACATGTGCGCAGGAACCCAGGCGGCGCGCGGTCAAGCGAGAATCGGTTTGCTCGCCGGTGCGTATCACCGCGTCGAACCCCTCCCCGATCACATCGACCATGCGGTCACAAAAATGGATATCCAGCTCGACTTCCGGATACCGCTCCATAACCCCCTCAAAGACCGGCATCATCAGGTCGCCGAGTACAGGCGTGCCCACCCGAAGACGTCCACGTGGACTACCAGCCAGGCCTGACAGCTCGGACTCTGCAGCGGTGACTTCACTGAGGACGCGGCGGCAGCGCTCAAGGAACAGGGTCCCCTCGGCCGTCAGCGTGATGCTGCGTTTGCTGCGATGAAACAGCCGCACATGCAAGCTCGGCTCCGAATGAAATCCGGGCAACAAAAAGGGCCCTCTCAGGCCCTTCTGTACGTAAACCAATATCACTTGGTCAGCCAAGACTCAACGGTCGCAGAGCCATGCTAAGTTCATGAGATCCAGGGGACATCGGGCGTCAGAAAAAGCGTCCACCCCATCTGAGCCGGTGGCAATGTACTTCGCAGGTTCAATCCAACTCGCTGATGCAGACCACTTTAGGCTGCGTCATGTCTTCATACGCAAATCGAACACCTTCGCGCCCCAAACTTCCGTACTTGAAACCACCGAAAGGCATGGCATCGAAACGATAATCGGAAGAGTCGTTGATCATCACGCCCCCCGCTTCAATCTGACGCGCCAGTTTCAAAGCCTTGGAAATGTCACGTGTGAAAAGACCTGCGTGCAAGCTGTACTCTGTTGCGTTGGCCAGAGCAATGGCGTCTTCCAAATGCTCAAAAGGCTCCAGGATAACCACCGGCGCGAAGACTTCCTGCTGCCAAATCGTACTGCCATGGCTCACGCGCTCAAGCACGGTCGGCGCATAGCTTCCCCCTTGGCGATGGTGCCCACACAGCAGAACCGCCCCCTCGGCCAGCGCTTCATTTATCAATTGCTCGGTACGACGCGCCGCCTGCTCGGTAATCATCGGGCCTACATCCGTTGCTCGCTGGTGAGGATCACCCACTACCAAGGCGCGCGTTTGGCTGACAAAACGCTCACGGAAGTCCTCATAAATTGAACTATGGATAAGGATGCGCTGCGTACCGATGCAATTCTGCCCTGCTGCCCAGAAGGCACCAGACACGCACGACTCCACGGTCAATTCCATATCACAATCTTCAAGCACGAGAACCGGGGCATTTCCTCCGAGATCCATTGCCAGCTTCTTCAATCCGGCACTACGAGCGATGGCCTCTCCTGTTGCAAAACCACCCGTAAAGGAAATCATCCGAACTTCGCGAACCTCCACCAATGCTTTACCCAAGTCGACGCCACCGGTCGCCGGGGTAATCACATTGGGTGGAAGACCCGCTTTCACCAGGCACTCGACGAGCTTGAGAGCAGACAATGGCGCGAGTTCCGAAGGTTTCAAAATCACCGCATTGCCACCGGCGATTGCCGGGCCGAGTTTATGGGCGACCAGATTCAGCGGATCGTTATAGGGGGTGATTGCAACGATAAGTCCCAAGGGCTCCCGCGTGAACCAACCTTGACGCGATTCCGATCCTTCATAAGCCTCGAATGGAATCACTTCCCCGGCGTTACGACGCGCCTCCTCCGCCGATAACTTCAACGTGTTCACGCAACGCTTCACTTCCTTCTCTGCTTGTCGCAGCGTTTTTCCCGCTTCTGCAACGATCAGCCTGGCGAATGCATCAGACTCAAGCTCCACACTGCGGGCGGCATCCTCAAGAATGCGCGCACGCAGGTGACGAGGCATTGCCGCGCTCTCGCGAACGCCGATTCGCGCGCGTTCCAGCAAGCCAGGAACTGCAGCGGCATCAAGGCAAGGGACACTCCCTACCAAGCGACCATCGAATGGACTGAACACATCAATCTGTTTGGCTTCAACAAGCTGGATACTGGCCATGCTGGATACGCTCATGACTATCTCCTGTTATTTGCCGTGGGCGGTGTGGATGGCGACGATGTCCGACAGCAATGCGAAGGCCGTCTCGATACGCCCTGCCCCAGGCCCGGACACCGTGACAGCTCCCAGCAACTCGGTATTGAACGACACTGCATTCGTGGCGCCGGCAATGCCTGCCAGAGGGTGTGAATTGGGCAGCAAACGGGCCTCGACACTCGCTCGAACCGAGCCATCGGCTTCACGATCGGCTGAGCCAATCAGTTTCCAGCTGGCGCCATTGGCACTTGCCTGAGCGATATCCTGCGCGCTGATATTGCTGATGCCTGAACAGGCTACGTCACTGACATTCAGTCGTGCATTCAGAAGTTCGTTGGCCAGGATGACCACCTTGAGGCGTACGTCATACCCTTCAACATCGGCGGTTGGATCTGCCTCGGCGTAACCGAGCTGTTGCGCTTGTACGACGGCATCGTTGAACGCCAGGCCGTCTTTCATTTGGCTGAGCACATAGTTGGAAGTACCGTTCAGGATGCCTTCGAAGCCTTGTACGCTGGCACCCGCCAAGGCCTGCTTGGCCAGACGAATCACGGGCGTGCCACTCATCACTGCCCCCTCGTACTCGAAGGCGACCTGGTTGCGACGAGCCAACGCCTTGAGCTCGGCACCGTGCAGCGCAATAGGCCCCTTGTTGGTGGTCACTACATGAATGCCACTTTCCAGGGCCCAACGGCAGAAGGTGGTTGCGGGCTCGCCATCCACCGGATTGGTGAAAGTGGCCTCAGCGATGATGTCGGCACCGGAATGCTTGATCACGGTTTCGTTGAAGGCCTCGGCATTGCCGCCGGGCAGTTGAGCGAGAGCGCCTTTCTCAATCGGTAGCGCGACCAACTGCTTGGCATCCAGACCGTCTTTGGCAACGATGGAGCCAAGGAACAGATCGGTGACACCGACAATTTTGATAGTGAAACCCAGGGACTCTTTCCACTGGGCATTACGATCGGCGACCAATTGGGCGAAGCCACGGTTCACGCCACCAAACCCTACCAAGGCAATTTTGTACTCGGTCATGAAAGCTGTTCCTTTATTGATGTTGTTCGACAGGAACATCCTAAGTGCCGGGCTTTGGCAGTTGAATATGGCAGTCTGCTCTATTAATTGGGCATTTTGCCCAAACACATTTTCTTTAAAACACGGCAGAAAGGACGAACGATGTCACGGTGTTTTCCACCCCTGGCATGGCCGCGATTTCCTTCCACACAAGATGGACACGCTCAGGTGTGGCGGCATTCACGCGCAGCATTAAATCGAACTCACCACTGAGTACTTCACATTGCACGACTTCGGGAATGGAGCGCAGCGCAGCCAATACTGCTTCGCCACGCATGCGGTCGTAGCGATAGACGAAGATCACCGCACTGATAAGCGACGCAGGCCGCCGCGTTTCACCGAGGAGTACCGTATAGCCCTGGATCGCACCGTCGCGCTCAAGACGCTCGATGCGCTGGCGCACCGCATTGCGCGACAAGTTGATCTTGGCACCCAGTTCGATATGGGCTATTCGCGCATTGGCGGTCAGTTCGGCCAGTATGCGTTCATCCAACGGATCCAGAATGCGCTTCATACAAGCCTCTGCTGCGCCAGACAAAGGGCCTGGCACAGACCGTCCAGATCGCCCTTGGCCAGGTACGGTGGTTGCGCGCTCACCTCGACAGTGCTCGGAACGCTTGCTTGCCAGACGCCCAGCTCGGCCAACAGCGCCGCCGACTTGGCCGGCGCAATTTGCCCGAAGGTGACCATCGGCGCGCCCAGGCTGCGCCGATGAAGCCTGCCAGCCAGTACACCCACAGCGGTGTGAGGATCGATGGCCGAGCCCGTCTCGCGGAACAGTTCGACAACCTCATCGCGCACCTGGGATTCGTCTACGGCATAGGAATCGAAGAGCACTCGGGCACGCAGCCATTGCTGGTTGCCGATGCTCATTTCTCCGCAACTTTCAAAATGCTCCATCAGTGCTTTTGTCGAGCAGCCATCGTGCTCGTAAATCTCCCAGATAAACCGCTCCAGGTTGGAAAACAACGAGAAGTCCATCGCCGGCGATACTGTTCGATCAGTCATCCGGGTGGAGTAGCGATTGCAATGAAAAAACTGGTGCAGGGCATCATTGCTGTTGGTCGAAATGATCACCTGATTGATGGGCAATCCCATTTTCTGCGCAATGTAGCCGGCGTAGATCTCAGCCGAGCTGGCCGCTGGAACGCTAAAGCCGACGGGACGCGAGCCACCGCCCAGTTGCAAGGCCGCGTGGAAGTAAAAAACGATCTGGGCCAGGACGCCGATCCAATTGGTCGAGTTGAAACAGATCGGCATCACTGCGCCCAATGGCCACTCACGCAATAGTCGGGAGACCAGCATCTGGCAATCATCGAAATTACCGTCAACCGCAAACAGCTGGACCCGCTGCGGGTCGGCTGCCTGCAAGACACTGAGTTGCTCAGGCGCAAGACCATCGCGCGGATACAGTATCGCCATGCGGGCGGCCGGGCAGTCAGTAAAGGCTTCAAGCGCAGCAAGGCCGGTATCACCGTTAGTTGCACCGACCACCAACGCTTCTTTACCGACCTCCTCAAGAAAATGCTTGACCAGGCGCGACTGCAATTGCGCGGCGAAATCCTTGGAAGAACGGGTCGGGCCATGAAACAGCTGGAGTATCCACTCGTTATGCCCTATCTGCTCAAGCGGCGTAATGGCGCGATGCTTGAATTGTCGATAGCTGTCACTGAGCAAGCCACGCAGGGTACTTTCATCTATGGAAGAGCCAACAAAAGGCGAAATCACTCGCCAAACCAACTCATCGAACGGCAGCCACGACCAGCTGGCAATCTGTTTCTCAGTGAATACCGGCAAACTGGCTGGGACATAGAGACCACCGTTTTCGGCGAGCCCCGACAGAACCACACTGCGAAAATCTGCCCGCATGTCACCGCCGCGTGTGCTTACATAATCCATGACCACTCCCAATCGGTATTACAAAAGGCGATGGGCTTGAGCCACCAGCCAGGTAGAAAAATTTGCGGCATCAGGCGATAGCGCTTCGCTCTGTTCGTGCACCAGATAAAAAGACTCACTGGCCTCGATTCGGTGACTGAACGGCGCAACCAATTGCCCACTCTTGAGCAAATCCTCGACCACCGAAGACCGTGCCAGCGCAACGCCCTGCCCCAATTCGGCCATGCGGATCGTGGAAATCAGCGTGTCAAACTGAAGGCCGCGGGAATAGTCGACGTCGTCTGCTCCAACTCGCTTCAACCAGTAACCCCAACCCTCTTCGTACCCCAAAACATGCAGCAGAGAATGGTTCATCAAGTCGCGAGGCTCATGTATGGGTGAGCTGGCCATGAGCTGTGGGGAGCAAACAGGCTGAAGGATGTCCCAGGTCAATCGCTGAGCGTGCAAGCCTGACCACGAACCGCATCCCCAGCGAATCTCCAGGTCATCCTCGCCATCCGGTTCTTTCACCCAGATGTTGCTGATATATCGAATATCAATCTGGGGGTACTCCCGACAGAAATCTGCGAGCCGGGGGGCCAACCAATAGTGAAGAAAGGAAAGACTGCCACGCACTTTCAAATGTCTTCGATTGTGCTGGCCGAAAATCTCGTTGGTGCCAACGGCAAGGCGACTGATCGCGTCCTGGACGACAGGCAGGTAGGACTGCCCCTCCTCGGTCAAGCCAAGCCCTCGGGGCAAGCGCTTGAACAGCGCCACCCCGAGGTGACTTTCCAACTGACGGATCTGCTGACTCACAGCCCCTTGAGTCAAATGGAGCTCTTGCGCTGCGTGGGTAAAGTTCAAATAACGCGCCGATACTTCGAATGCCCTCAACCAATTCAAGGGTGGTAGTGACTTTTGACTCATCGGCGCAACCTCATCAGGACTTTATCTATACACAATCATTGCCTGAGAAATTCACGCGGTGCCAGAGGAATGAACAGCTGCGGCCAAAGCCAACCGCTCTGCCCTCTTGTTTCGAGTGATCCAGTACACGAAATAACACCACGCGATAAAGGGCAGGCCGAAGTACAGCGCCACTCGCTGCTCGGGATCAAAAGCGATACCCACACAGGCCAGAAGACAACACAACAGTGCACCGATGGGCACCCATGGGTAGCCGCGCACACGGAAATGCAGGTCTTCAACTCGTCCGCCATTGGCGACGTATTGACGACGGAACGCGATCTGGCTTGCTGCAATGCTCATCCACACGACGACGACCGCCAGACCGGAAATGGACACCAGGGCCAAGTAAACCGTATCAGGAGCGAACACACTGCTAAGCAGAGAAGCCACTGCACCCGCCATACTCAGAACGATGGCGTTCACCGGTGTGCCCCGGCTGGAAAGCCTGGCGTAGCGCTTAGGCATATGTCCTTGATCGCTCAATGTCCACAGCATGCGCGAGGCTGCATACAACCCCGAGTTAGCGGCGGAAATCAGTGCAGTGAGAATGACGAAGTTCATGATGTCGGCAGAGTATGGAATGCCAATCAGCTCAAACACCATGACGAATGGACTTTCTACGAGCCCCGCTTGCTCGCGTGGCAGTAAGGTCGCAAGGACGAAAATTGTCCCCACGAAGAACAGCGCCAAACGTACCACTGTGGTGCGGATAGCCTTGGGCACGCTGGTTTGTGGATCCTGTGCTTCACCTGCCGCAATTCCGATCAGCTCGGTTCCGGAAAATGCGAAGGAAACAGCCAGGAGGGTCATTGCAATGGGCAGGAACCCGGTGGGGAACAGCCCTTCACGTGTGAAGTTGGAAAGTCCCGCCCCCTGCAAACTCTGTACTTGCAAAAGGCCGAAAATTGCCGCTGCGCCGATCGCAATGAACGTGATAACGGTCAGAACCTTGATCAACGAAAGCCAAAATTCAGTCTCCGCAAACAACCGGACAGAGACAACATTGCTGAAAAAGACTGCAAGGGCAAACAGCGCACTCCAGATCCAGACCGGTGTGTCAGGAAACCACCGAACCATCAGTATGCCCGCAGCGGTAAATTCTGAACCGATCGCTACTGCCCATGTGAGCCAGTAAAGCCAGGCCACTGTATAGCCTGTGCCTGGGCCCAGGTATCGCGTAGCGTAGCTACTGAACGATCCGGTCTCCGGCATCTGCACAGCCAACTCACCGAGACAGACCATGACCAGATACACCATCACCGCACCGATGATGTAAGCGATCACCGCACCGAGCGGTCCTGCCTGATTAACCGTGTAACCGGAGGTCAGGAATAATCCCGTACCGATCACACCGCCCAGTGCCAACATCACGATGTGGCGTGTTTGCATTTCCTTTTTGAAACGCGAGTTTGGATCGGGCTGATTATCTTCGATATGCGTGGACATAGTTTTATTCTCATGAAATGTTCGGACAAACACCTTGTAACCGGCTTTTGGGCAGTACAATTTTGTCGTCGCTGGATTTTATTATTTTCATTCTTCATGAAGGGCTTAAGATGAATATCGAAAGTCCTGCTCGTATTCAGGCTTCTACTTCAATGAAACGTTGGGCACTGTCAGCGTGAAGGGTTGCATCACCTTTTTTACTTCGCACTAAAGCGAAGGCTTGTTTTAGATCAGCCAATAAATCTGCTGAGTCTTCAATACCTACGGACACTCGAACCAAACCTTCGGAAATGCCAAGTGCCTGACGCTCTTCCAGGGTATTTTCCACGTGACTGGTGGTCCGTGCCGGCCCGTAAATGGTCTCGACAGCGCCCAAATTACCCGCCCGATGCGCATATCTGAGCAGCGGTAACAAACGAGTCACGGTGTCCATGCCTCCTTTGAGTACGAAGCTGACGATGGCGCCGAATCCGTTCATTTGCGAACGGGCGATGTCATGACCTGGATGTTGAGGCAACCCCGGATAATTCACCGACTCGACCAGCGGTTCGGTGCAGAGGTACTCGGCCAAAAGTTGTGCGCTCGCCTGTTGCTGGCGAAGACGCAGGGCCAGAGTCTTGATGCCCCGGATAATCAGA
Organism: Pseudomonas sp. QLc11A; assembly: GCF_052112305.1. Taxonomy (NCBI): domain Bacteria; kingdom Pseudomonadati; phylum Pseudomonadota; class Gammaproteobacteria; order Pseudomonadales; family Pseudomonadaceae; genus Pseudomonas; species Pseudomonas sp. QLc11A. The sequence continues at coordinate 23,972 of NZ_JAVAJJ010000018.1, read as the reverse complement.
TACGCCGAAAAAGGATCCAGCGAGGCCCCATTGATTTCGCGGTAATGGCGAACTTGAGACATCAAATGCTCAGCGCCGCACACTACGCCACCGAGTACATCACCATGACCGGACAGAAATTTGGTCGCGCTGTGCACAACCACATCAACACCTAGAGCGAGCGGATTCTGATTCAGAGGCGTCGCGAATGTATTGTCCGCCACCACCAAAGCACCCACCCGCTTCGCCGCGGCCACAAGGCGCCGAATATCAACGATTTTCAGCGTCGGGTTCGTGGGTGTTTCCAGGTACAGGACGTTGCAGCCTTTCGCGATCTCCTGCTCAAGCGCCACAATGTCGAGCGTATCGCAAAGGGTTACGTCCACGCCCATGCGAGGAAGAAACTCCTCAAAGATCTTGTTCGTACCACCGTAGCTGTCACGTGTAGATATCACGCGCTGCCCATAGGACAGGAAGGTGTGCAGCACCCCGCTGATTGCGGCCATTCCGGTACTGAAAGCGACAGCCGACTCTGCGTTTTCGAGCTCACAGAGTTTATCTTCCAGGACAGAGACAGTGGGATTGCTCATCCGGCTGTAAATGAAACCCGGCTCCTTTCCCAATGCCACGTCATACCACTTATCGATATCGTCATAGCCATAGGCGGCACTGACCACGATGGGGGTCTGGGTCGCATTGTAGGGATGTTGAACCTGCTCTCCTCCCCATACCACTCGAGTCCCCATCCCAACCTCTGAAGCCTGGACGGCGCGTTTCTTGTTTTCCATAAAGTTGTCTCGCATCAAGGGAAACACAACCGTGTTCCAAGTGGGCTTGGGAGGACTATAAGGAAGGCTCAAGCTTGTGAAAAATCATGATATCCGGGAGTAAGGGGTGCTTTTTTTAATGGCTGGATGCGAGTTACAGAGTGTCGAACCATTACTGGCCGAGAAGTCCTCGCCAACATGCAGCGGCGAGATATCACGAGCTTGGGTGTGCCGTACCAAGGCACCCCGCAAACCGGGCAAGGAGGACTACGCCGGCCAGGCAACAAGCAGTACAACTCACCCCTTCCCTTTCAGTCCTTGCTCAACTTGGGAATCGCAATTCGGCTACTGGTCTTGACCTCGCGCAATGCCAGGCTGGACTGAATGGACGCGATACCCACCTGACGCCTCAGCACCTGCTCGATAAAGTCACTGTAGCTATCAAGATCCTCTGCCAGCACTTGCAGCACGTAATCGGAATCACCGGTGATCTTGTGACAGGACAGCACTTCGGGCAGTTGCGCGATCACGGCTTCGAAGGCGTCCGGAGCGTGATCGGCGTGGGTGGAAAAACGGATGTGCACGAACGCCATGATGTCCAGTCCCAGCATGCGTCGATCGAGGTTGGCCTGATAGCCCTTGATGACACCCGCTTCCTCCATTCTTTTACGGCGTCGCCAGCAAGGCGTCAGGCTTAACGACAAGCGCTCGCTGAGCTCGGCGTTGGAAATGCTCGCATCTTCCTGCAACAACGTGAGTATCGCCAGGTCGGTCTCGTCGAGACTGATGCGTTTGGATGATTTTTTCTGCATTACGCCATTCCTGAGTAAAAACGCCCGAACAATCTGCACAACCGCGAAAACAAAGCAAAGAAATCGCATCCCGGCCAGAACAGAATATTTGCACTGGTTAACAATAACGGATGCGCAGAATGTTTACAGTTTTCAGTGATTCTCACCGCCTGCACCACGGCACCGAATTGAAAGATGGCGTGCTCAAGCCATCCTTCGAACAGCCCAGCCGAGCCGACACCGTCCATAATCGAGTCAAGCAGGTCGGCCTTGGCCAGATCGTCGAACCGCGTGTGTTTGACCGCTCGTGTTACGTCAACGCACACAGCGAGCGCTATGTCAGCTTTCTGGAAAACGCCTGGACAGAATGGTGTGCAACCGGACGTACTCATGATGCCCTGCCACTGGTATGGCCGGTGCGGGATCTGGCCAGCGAACAAGTACCGACTTTCATCGACGGCAAGCTCGGTTTCTATGCCATGGACGCCGGATCGCCCATTACCGCCACGACCTGGCAAGCGGTCAAAACCAGTGCCGATATCGCCCTCACCGGCCTCGCGCTGATCGATGAAGGCCACGACAGTGCTTTCGCCCTGTGCCGCCCGCCCGGCCATCACGCAGCGCGTGAATACATGGGCGGCTACTGCTATCTGAACAACGCCGCCATTGCCGCACAGCAGGCCATTACCCAGGGCGCCCGGCGTGTTGCGGTACTGGACGTCGACTTTCATCACGGCAACGGCACGCAGAACATTTTCTACGGGCGCAGCGACGTCATGTTTGTCTCGCTGCACGGCGAACCTGCGGTGTCCTATCCGTACTACTCGGGCTACAGCCACGAAGTCGGCGCAGGGCATGGCGAAGGTTACAACCTGAACTATCCGCTGCCGAAGAACACCACCTGGGAAAGCTACCGCAACGCCCTGCTCCACGCCTGCAAAAAACTTCAGCAGTTCGCCCCTGAAGTGCTGGTCATTTCACTGGGCGTCGACACGTTCAAGGACGACCCCATCAGCCACTTCCTGCTGGAAAGCGAAGACTTCATCGGCATCGGCGAGCTGATAGCCGGTGTGGGCTGCCCGACCCTGTTCGTGATGGAGGGCGGCTACATGGTCGATGAAATCGGCATCAATGCGGTCAACGTGCTGCATGGTTACGAGAGCAAGCGCGCCTGAGTCATCCCCTGCCTCACAACGTTGCCATTACTGAACCGGAGAATAAAAACATGACTCTTTTTATAGACGTCGACCATGCCGCACGCTTGTTCGCCAGCGTAGGAATCCGTCGGGCAATCCGCGAGATGGCCGATTACATCGAAGCTGACTATTCACGCTGGGCGCAGTTTGACAAGTCGCCGCGCACCGCCAATCACTCGGCCGACGGTGTGATCGAGTTGATGCCAACCGATGATGGCCAACAGTACTCGTTCAAATACGTCAATGGTCACCCGGACAACGGTCAAAGCAACTTGCTGACGGTCATGGCCTTCGGTGTCCTGGCCGATGTCCACACGGGCTATCCAACCCTGCTCAGTGAACTGACCCTGACCACCGCAGTGCGCACCGCCGCTACCTCTGCCTTGGTCGCCAAGTCCCTGGCGCGCCCGGATGCAAGCATCATGGCAATCATCGGCAATGGCGCCCAGAGCGAATTTCAGGCCCTCGCCTTCCATGAAATGCTGTCCATCAAGGAACTGCGCATATTCGATATCGACCGTGACGCCTCGCTCAAATTGAAACACAACCTGTCCGCATTCCCGGATATCGAGGTGATCCTGGCCAGCTCGGTGCAGGAAGCGGTCAAGGGCGCGCACATCGTCACCACCGTCACCGCAGACAAGGCCTATGCAACGATCCTGACGCCCGAGATGATCGAGCCCGGCATGCATATCAATGCCGTCGGCGGTGACTGCCCGGGGAAAACCGAACTGCACGCCGACATCCTGCGCAATGCCCGGGTCATCGTTGAGTTTGAACCTCAGACCCGGATTGAAGGCGATATTCAACAACTGGAGGCCGACTTTCCCGTCATCGAGTTCTTCCGGATTGTTCAGGGCGAAGTACCGGGGCGCGAGAACGACGCACAGGTCACCGTATTCGATTCGGTGGGTTTTGCCCTGGAAGACTTTTCGTCACTGCGCTACGTGCACGACCTGGCGCGCGAGCATGGCATCGGCGAGCGCATCCACCTCGTGCCGACACCGGCCAACATAAAAAATCTCTACCAATTGCTTGATCAGTCGCCGGCTATCGCGCCTTCGCGGCTGCGCACAGTCCGCTGACAACCCAAAGGGGGTGCCCCTGCGCAAGTAGTTCGGGGGCGCGCCCCTTGCCCACCCTGCCACCCGTAAACCAGCACCGTCACTAGCCGTTGCATCCCAAACAAGAACCCTCGACACCCACTTTTCTGCCAAAACTCAAAAACATAAAATCAAGAGGTTTTGTAATGAAATCGACTCCATCCGGGCTGCCTGAACAGCCCGCGCTGCAGCGCACCCTCAGCAATCGTCACATTCAGTTAATGGCCATGGGAGGCGCCATCGGGACAGGCCTGTTCATGGGCTCCGGGAAGATCATCGCCCTCTCCGGCACGTCGATCATCCTCATCTACATGATCATCGGTCTGTTCGTTTACTTCGTCATGCGCGCCATGGGCGAACTGTTGCTCTCGAATCTGAACTTCAAAAGCTTCGCGGACTTTGCCGGTGCCTACCTCGGCCCGCGAGCGGCGTTCTTCCTCGGCTGGTCATACTGGCTGAGCTGGAGCGTCGCGGTGGTGGGCGACGCTGTAGTGGTCGGCGGATTCTTTCAGTACTGGTTCCCCGATGTACCCGCCTGGATACCGGCCATTGGCATGCTACTGACGCTGTTCGCCTTGAACGTACTGACCGTCAGGCTTTTCGGTGAAGTGGAGTTCTGGTTCGCGATCATCAAGATCATTGCTGTCGTCACCCTGATCGGCGTCAGCATGGTGATGATTGCCAGTTCCTTCGTCTCACCCAATGGCGTCACTGCATCCCTGAACCACCTGCTGGATAAACAGGCAGCCTTCCCCAACGGCCTGTTAGGTTTCTTCGCCGGTTTCCAGATGGCAATCTTCTCATTTGCCGGCACCGAGCTGATCGGCACTGCCGCCGCCGAAACCCGTTCCCCCGAGAAGACCCTGCCTAAAGCCATCAACTCGATTCCACTGAGAATCATCCTGTTTTATGTACTGGCGCTGGCCTGCATCATTGCAGTGACTTCCTGGCAACAGGTTTCGCCCAACAAGAGCCCCTTCGTCGAACTGTTTCTGGTTGCAGGGTTTCCCGCGGCAGCAGGTATCGTCAACTTTGTGGTGCTGACGTCTGCGGCCTCATCGGCCAACAGTGGCGTGTTTTCATCCAGCCGCATGCTGTTTGGGCTGGCCAGTCACGACAATGCGCCAGGGATTTTTCGACGGTTGTCGGGCAATAGCGTTCCGCTGCTGAGCCTGGCGTTCACCACACTGTTGATGCTGGTGGGTGTGCTGTTGCTGTTCATCGTTCCGCAAGTCATGACCGCGTTCACGATCGTCTCTACCGTGTCGGCGATCCTGGTGATTTTCACCTGGTCAACCATCCTTGCATCGTACATTGCCTATCGCAAAAGCCGTCCCGACTTGCATGCGCAATCGACCTACAAGATGCCTGGCGGCGTACCGATGGCCTGGTTCTCCCTGGCGTTCCTGGGCTTTGTTCTTTGCCTGCTGGCACTCAGACCTGACACCCGTATCGCTTTAATGGTCATGCCGGGGTGGTTCATCTGGTTGGCAATTGCCTACCGCTTGACCCATTCCAGGAAGCACAAACTGTCTGCTGGTTCGGCAAGTCAATACAGTTGATGTTCAGATGGTGCCTTAAAGTGCCAATGCAATGAAACGCGTTTGACCCAGGCGCCATTGGTTGAGCACCTGCAGTCAGAGAAATGCAAACGCAGGCCGTCAAGTAACACTGATGGCCTGCTCTGCGGGAGCTTTAGGCAAGTCGTGTCTGCTCACCGACGTCACTGCTCATCATGATGTGAATCACGCACCAGGCAATTGGCTGCTACGAACGCATCTACAGCTAAAAAATTAGTTGCTCCGGTATCACGGTGCAGGATTGTGCAAAAAGCTCACAGGAACCGAATAACGTAAAAAACAGCGGCACCGTAGTCTGGACACAGGCAGAGAGAACACCTCGCCTGCAACCGGAACTCAGTGCAAAAAACGTTGCCCTGACCTACCGGTACCAGACACTCAAATTACCGGAGTCATTGCCATGAAAACTTCAAACAAAATCTTCGTTCTCGCGACCTTCACAGCGCTTAGCCTGAGCGCATTTGCGCTGGAAAGCACGACCGCCAGGCCGCCAGTGAACGAAGCTCAGCAATGCAAAGAGGCAATGCGGCCCTTCGTTGCCCAGGATGGTTCTGACCGTATCCTTGGGAAGCGCGTTGCCGAAGGCGGCTCGGATCGTACCCCAGGGATGCGCGTTGCCGAAGGCGGCTCGGATCGCACACCAGGGATGCAACAAGTTGGCTAACACATAATCAAAACCGTCAAAAAGCCCGGCAATAGCTGTAATGCTGTTCAGTTAAGCGAGAATGATCCGCTGTAGGAGCGAGCTTGCTCGCGATGGTCGTTAACGATGCCGCGTGTTTACTGACTAAACGCGGCGCTCTTGAGTCCATCGCGAGCAAGCTCGCTCCTACAGAATCCTTAACTGAACAGCATTACGGCAATAGCTGGGCTTTTTGATATTTAATAAAGCTGTACTGCCGAAAAAACGCCCCGACTCTCGCCACGCGTGATCAACTCTTGAGGAGTTTCCCTTGATCCAGTCCGATGCCGAAATTACGAAACGTCGAACCGAGCTGGCGTCCATCATTCAACGTTTTGCGCCCGAATATGGTGTATTCGGGACGGCAGTGCCCCCGCTTCACTTCATCAGAAGTAATGTTCCTACAGATGCGATTCACACAATTCATAAACCAGGTCTATGTATTGTTGTTCAAGGTCGTAAAGAGGTGCGACTGCGTGATGAAGGTTACGTCTATGATCCGCTGAATTATCTCGTCGTTTCCGTGACGCTGCCTTTAGCGGGGCAAGTGATTGAAGCTTCTCCCGAGGAGCCATACCTATGCATCCGCCTGGATATTGATCCCTGCGAAATTACGCAACTGATCGCCGATGCAAGTCCGATCGGCGTGCCCAGTGGTGCGCAAAACCGTGGTCTTTTCCTCGATAAAATAGACACGTCGTTACTCGACGCAATGCTCCGCCTCGTGAGACTGCTGGAAAGCCCGGAGGATATTCCCACCCTGGCGCCGTTAGCCATTCGAGAAATATTCTATCGACTCTTGCGTGGCCAACAGGGCCAGAGGCTGCACGAGATTGCGATCGTCGACAGCCAGGCGCATCGCGTAACACGAGCAATTGAGTGGCTTAACGGAAACTACTCAAAACCCCTTCAAATCGATTCGCTAGCGAAACTCGTCAATCTGAGCACCTCGACGCTCCACCACAGGTTCAAGTCCATAACGGCCATGAGCCCCCTGCAATATCAGAAGCAACTTCGTCTACACGAAGCGCGACGCCTCATGATCGCTGAAGGCCTTGACGTCGCAGCCGCTGGATTTCAAGTCGGATATGAAAGCCCATCGCAGTTCAGTCGCGAATATAGTCGTCAATTCGGCTCATCACCGACGCGAGATTTAGCAAAACTGCGGAGTTTTGCTTGATCGTTGGCGTGCAATCCACATGTTGCTGGCGCAGGCGTTGTTGAGTGCCGTTGCCAGCAAGCTGGGCGAGGCGTCCGTTTCAGCGTTGAAACATCGTGAATGCCTGATCGACGAACTCAACGCTTCGCTGTAAGGCCGGGCCTGGAGGTCCGAGTACGATATGCACCGCTACAGCCGATTCAAATACCCCACGGCGGTGCAGGAACAAACCTTGATTCGATCCATTGTTTAAAGGCAACCACCACGGCCGTGGGGAATTTGGCCGATGGCCTGACTAGATAGACCCCACCGGCAGTGTCCAATTGCCAATCCGCAAGGACATGCAACAACCTTCCGGCCGCGATATCACGACTCATCAACCAGTCACCGGCCCCTAGAATTCCCGCATCAGCACGGGCGGCCGCCAGCAATGACTCACTGTCATTGGCTGTCAGGTTTCCTTTGGGTGTAATCGTCTGGAGTTCGTTGCCGCGATGGAGTCGCCACTGCGGAAAAGACGCAAGGCCACTGAAGCGCAGGCAATTGTGCTTGATCAGATCCTGTGGCGTTTCGGGCATTCCGTGCTTTCGGATGTAAGCCGGCGAAGCGCACAGAATCCGGCGATGGTCGCTCAGCTTTTTGGCGATCAACCGACTGTCTTCCAACTCGCCGATCCGTATGGCAGCGTCAAAACCCTCATCAATGATGTCCACCAGACGCTCACTGTAATCGGCGAGGATCGAGACATGAGGATAAAGCTCGAGAAACTCCGGCAGCATCGGACCTAGCCAACGCCGTCCCATCGCTGCCGGTAATGCAAGGCGCAAAGTACCTCGAACTTCGCTGGCGCCCTTCGCCGCTTGCTGCTGCGCTTCATTCATCAGCTCGATGGCAGAGCGAAGGCGCTGCTCCAGCTGGGCACCGGCTTCAGTGATTCGCACTTGCCGGGTCGAACGCTCCACGAGCCGAACGCCGAGGCGCTTTTCCATGGCGGCGAGTCGTTTCGAGACGACCGTCGGGTGTCGCTGCAATAGCCGACCCGCCCCGACAAACGAGCCTTGCGAGGCAACGGCCAGGAACGCAGCGATCTCGTCACTGGACTGACTAGTCAGAACATCAATATTCATGGTTTTAGAATGATCGCTCCCGATGAACGCCCCGACTCCAGGTCGGCGTGTGCCATTGCTGCGTCAGCCAGCGAGTAGCTTGCCCAGATCCGGGGTTTGATAATACCCGCACCTATGGCGGCCAACACATCCTGTGCGCGCTCCTGGTACTCAGAGGCACTCGCCGTATGGGCGGCCAACGAAGGACGTGTCAGGAACAGCGAGCCTTTGGCGTTGAGCGTGGACAGCTCCACGGCTGAAGGCGCCCCAGAGGAAGCGCCAAACGACACCATCAGCCCCCGTGGTCGCAGACAGTCCAGAGAGGCCTGGAAGGAAACGCGCCCTATGGGGTCATAGACAACGTCGACCTTTCTACCCTCGGTGAAACGAGCGACCTGCAATGCCAGGTTGTCAGCGTCAAACACCAGGACTTCATCGCAGCCCAACGCTTTAGCTTTTTCGACACTGGCTGGCTTTGAAACGACGCCGATTACAGTCGCACCCAAGTGCTTGGCCCACGGCACCATGATTTCCCCCAGTCCACCCGCTACACCGTAGAGAAGAATGGTTGTGCCCTGCCCCACGGGATAGGTGGCCTTCAACAGGTACTGCGCAGTTATGCCCTTGAACATGACGGCTGCTGCATCAGCAAACGACAATGCATCCGGAATCCTGACCAGCCGCTCAGCCGGATAAAGCCGGGCCGAAGCATAGGAGCCAATAGGACCGGTGGCATAAGCGACGCGATCTCCAACTTGCACATTGCTGACACCGGCCCCCACAACGGCGACACGCCCAGCGCCCTCCAACCCAAGTCCGGATGGCAACGCAACGGGCACCGCGCCCTTGCGTTGAGTCACGTCGAGGAAGTTGACCCCAATGGCTGCCTGCTCAAGCCAGACTTCGCCGGGTCCTGGCGATTGTTCGCTCAGTGTCTCCAGGTTCAGTACTTCAGGATTGCCAGACTGGTTGAATCGAATCGCAGAGACCATGGTTATTTCCCCTTCAATCGGAAGCTGCCTTCACACAAGTGCCGCTAGTGTGAGTACTGATCTCCTGACGAACAAGGTGGGTTTTTTGCAGATCATTAATGCACAGACTGCAGCAATTACGTCACGGATACTACGCGTAATTGCGAGGTGTCCGGTTTCATCAAACCGCTACACATGTTGCACCCGCCCCTCAGTGAATCGCCTCTGCTCTCTGCAATGCTCAAATCGCCCTTTATTGCAGACTGCACGCCCCCGTTGATGAGCACGGATCGCAAGTCCTTGTTTACCGGCGTATTGGCTGGCGGATGCCCTTGGCACAGGAAATGCGATAGCTATCGGCACGCCTCAATGCCACACCCCGTTGAGGCTCAATTCCGCACTTCTTGAGGCAGCCAACATGAACGCGATTGACCTTCTGAAAGCCGATCATCAAACCGTGAAAACCATTCTTGCTCAACTGAGCGAGTCGACTGATAAAGCGATCAAGAAACGCACTGACCTCCTGGACAAGCTGGAGATGGAGATTTCCATCCATACCAAACTGGAAGAAGAAATCCTCTATCCAGCCTTCAAGGCGGCAGGGACCAGGGAGCAGGACGTCATGTACTTCGAAGCGAAGGAAGAGCATCGCACCGTCGATTCTCTGGTATTACCGGATCTGAAGCAGACTGATCCGGGCACACCGGAATTTGCCGGGCGAGTGAAGGTCGTCAAAGAGCTGCTGGAGCACCACATTGAAGAGGAGGAAACCGAATTGTTTCCTCAGGCGAAAAAGCTATTGGGAAAATCCAGGCTCGACGACCTCGGCGAGCAAATGGAAGCGATGAAAGCCAGTTGCAAAAAGCAATGGGCCGCAACCCATATGGCGGCCTGACGCCTGCCCGGACACAAAGCCCGGTACAGCCGTAATGCTGTTCAGTTAAGCGAGAATGATCCACTGTAGGAGCGAGCTTGCTCCTACAGAATCCTTAACTGAACAGTATTACGGTACAGCCGGGCTTTGCCTGTTTATCCAGCGGCAGGGTTGGGAGATCCTCAATGAACAATCGCCGTTCATCTCCCCCTCACGGTACTTGCACGACAGCCACTGGAACGCGTTGCCTGTCACTGACCAGGCAAGCAACCAGCGCCGCCACGCCAATGGCAAACAGATAGAGGGCTTGCCGTCCCAAATGCTCCATCAATGCACCGGCCACCAATGGCCCGATGGTTGCGCCGATACCGAACGTCACCAATAACACCCCAGCTACCGATACACGCAATTGGGGCTCCAGATTGTCATTGGCATGAACAACGCCCAATGGGTACAGGCAGAACTGCAGGAAACCTATCACGGCGCCCGCCAGCATGACCCAGCCCTGTCCCGGTGCCTGCAAAAAAGCCAACGGCAGGTAAGCGATGCACAGCAAAACGGCAGTGAGGCGAATCAGGCCTACGCGGGAAAAACGGTCCGACAGCTTGCCCAGCGGCAATTGCGCAAACAGTCCGGCCGCAATGCTCAGGGCCATGAACTGGCCAACCTGCGCGGGGGTGAAACCCGATTGCGCCGCGAAGATCGGGGTCAAACCATAGAAGCAGCCATTGAGCAATCCCGACGCCAGGACAGTGCCCAACGACTGCGGCAGACGACGGACATATCGCATGAAGCTGACCCGATCCTGGCTGATCGGACTGGGCTGCATACCCCGGTGCATGGCCATCGGCACCAGGCCTATGGCGAAGGCGATGGCCACACCGGACAACACCAGGGTGTCGAGCCCATTGCCCAGGCCCAGCAGCAGTTGACCCAGCATCATCCCCACGTAGCTGGCCACCATGTACAGTGACATGGCACCGCCACGACGATCACCCGGCGCACAGTCGTTGAGCCAGCTTTCGATGACCATCAGTTGGCACATCATCGCTACACCGACCACGAACCTCAGCGCCAACCATAGCGTCAGCGAGTCGCTCAATTGGTGGCTGAGTACCGCCGTGGCTATCACCCCTGCACTGACCACGAAGGCCCGCACATGCGAGATCCGGCCAATCAGCCAGTACCCGATCCGCCCCCCGAGCACCATTCCCAGCGCATTGGCCGCCATGAGCGCACCGCCCCAGAACTCTGCGACACCGGCGGCGTCCAGGCGCAAGGCCAGATACGTCATCAGCAGGCTGGAACCCAACTGCATCAGCAGAGCTGCAGCGTAAATCGTTGCAAAAACCTTGGTGAGCGCAAACATGTTCAGTTTTCCGGATCAGACGAGGCCGTGACGTTGCTTCCAGTCACCGGGATGCACGACATAGCCAAAAAGTGCGTGCCCGCCATAGACGAGCTCGGTGCCTTCGGGTATCCAGAGCAATTGCCCTGGCGTCACCCGGTACAGTTCACCGTTCGCTCTCAGTTCGAAACAGCCTTCAATGACGAAAATGACTTCGTCATAGAGCAAGGTCCAGGCGACCTCCGCGCCTTCCCACCGCGCAAAGCCAATCCCCAGATGAGGCGACACGTCATTGCTCAGGGCGCGGGCAACGCTGGCGCCCCCCGGGGGGCCACCGCGATGCACAAAGTCCAGGTCCCGGTGATCGACCAGCATCACCGGCTTTCTGTCAGCAGGTGCCTGGTTCATAGCTCGCTCCTGCTGTTCCACGCCGCCCAGCGGATACGTGAACGCACGCCCAGCCCCAGGAACGGTTCTGGCGGATTGCGTGAAGGCATGCCCGTCACGGACTGGATGTCATCCAGACGCTGAGAGTCGGCGCCCACTACTTTATCCGCCAGCAATGTCCCGGAGATGGTGCCCCATGCGGCCCCAACCCCGTTGTCACAAGCCGTCGCGAAAACGCCCTCGTCGAGCTTGCCGAAGAAGTTGGTAAAGTTGCGCGAAATCGCATAGACCCCGCCCCAGGTGTGCGTGAAGGGAACATGGGCAAGCTGCGGATAACGGGCGTGAAAAGCCGCGCAATGATCCTCGCGGACTTTCTGACGGATCGAATCATTGATGCTGCGCCCGTAGCGTGGCACGTGCTTGTAGGTATTGCGGATGATGAGACGACGATCCTGGGTCATCCTCACCGTGGTGCCGGCGTGGTCGGCCGGTGTCAGCCCCCAGTCGGCCTGAACGCCAACAGAGGCCATCTCGGCGTCGGTGAGCGGGCGCGTCCAACTGGCAAACGTCATTACCGGCAACAGCCGATTGCGCAAGTAGCCAAACTCCTGGGTGAAGATGCTGGTACCCAGCAGCACCTTCGGCGTGCGGATCAAACCCTCTTTACCGTGCAGGATCCAGTTCCCGCCGGCGTCCTTTTCCAGGCGCTGGATGGGTGATTCCTCGAGGACTTCAACGTTCTGCGGCAGTGACGCGCCCAAGCCTCGCACCAGTGCCGCCGGCTGCATGAGGTAGCAACCGGGGGTGAAGATGGCGCGGCTGTAGTAGTCGGTCCCGAGTACGCCGGCCAGTTCCTGGCGTTCCACCTGGCGATAAGGCTCACCCAGGTCGGCCAGCAGTTTCTCGAAATGGTCGAGGTAGGCCAGACCACGCTCACCCACCGCCCCCTGGTACTTGCCGGCATGGGACCACTGACAATCGATGGCATGGCGACCGATCAGGGTTTGCAGTTGATCAATGGCCGCGCGGTTAAGCCCCAGCAGGCGTTGCTTGTGCTGTGGTTCAGGATGCTCCAGGGCAAACTTGTGCGGCAGATCGATGACAAAACCGGAGTTACGCCCCGATGCCCCATAACCGACACGCTGGGCATCGACCAGGAGAATGCGCGCCTGCGGCATGTGCTCCGCCAGCCGGCGTGCGGCGGCGAGACCGGCGAAGCCGGCGCCGATCACCACGTAGTCGGCCTTTTGTTCACCGGTCAGGCGCCTGGCCGGACGTGGTTCGGGCAGTGCGGCGTACCAGCCACAACTGTGGTCATCATGAGGCAGGTTAACGATACTGTTCATGGGTCAATTCTCAAGCCACATGCTGTGGGGTGTCCTGGCAGTTCTGCAGCCAGGCATTGCGTTTTTGTTGGGCTTGCCGCCCGAGCAGGACGAAGCCGCGCAAGGCGCCATCGTTGTCGCGGAAGGCTGCGCTGAGTCCGTCCCCGGTCGCGTCGCAGTGCCATTGCCCCGCACAATCGACGGGTGGCGGGAGCAAACACAAAGGTGCCGCCGGTGTCTTCACCGTCACCGGCGCGAGTGGATAGGTCACTGGCGTCGGCTGTCCGGACAAGGTCTTGGCCAGGGCGCGTATGCCCTCATTGATCGGCGCGAGGTAGGGCAGCAGCTGCCCATCCACCTCGATGCAATCGCCCAAGGCATAGATGCCGCTTTGCGAAGTCTGCAGGTGCGCATCCACCTTGATGCCTCGCCCGCACTCAAGGCCCGCGGCTTGCGCCAGTTCCACGTTAGGCCGCAGGCCGACTGCCGACACCACCAGGTCCGCATCGAAGTGCTGACCGTCGGCCAGTTCCAGTCGATAGCCGTTGGCGCCCTGTTCGATACGTTGCAAGGTCGTGCGCAAATGCCATTGCACGCCCAGACCGGACAACGCCTGTTGCAGTTGCAGGCCCGCCGGTTCCGGCAAAAGACGCTCCATCGGCCATTTGCCCAAACCGATGACCCGAACCTGATAGCCGCTGCTCGCCAGGTCGTTGGCGAACTCACAGCCAATCAATCCGTCCCCCAGCACCGCAACGCTGCGCACACCGTCGAGGCGCTCACGGAACGCCCGGTAATCCTGCAGGTTGTTGACGCTCAGCAATGCATCGGCACAACCTTCGATGGGCAGGCGCAGCGGCGAAGCCCCGCTGGCCAATACCAACTGGCCGTACTGCATCTCGCCCAGATTGGTATGAAGTCGTCGCGCCACAACGTCGATTCGCTCGACCCGGCAGTGGCTATGAATCCGGATGCCCAATCGCTGTTCCAGCGCCATCGGACTTTCCGTCGCCAGGACCGCCGCGCTGCGACCTTGGGCCAGCGCGATGGACAGTGCCGGCTTGGAATAGATATGCCCGCAGTCCTGGGTCAGTACCCGGACATCGAGTTGCGGGTTGGCCTTGCGCAGCGCCTGAGCCAGGCCATAGCCGGCATGTCCGCTGCCGATGATGACCACTGGCTGGGCCGGTGAAACGTCAGCCATGGCTTGCTTCACAACAACCGGGGCAACGGCCGCGACCTTGACCGGCTCGCTGATTTCGATCATCTCGAAATCGGACTTGCCCACCTTGCACTCGGGGCACAACCAGTCTTGCGGCACATCTTCCCAGCGGGTCCCGGCAGCGATGCCGTCGTCGGGCCAACCCAGGGCTTCGTCATAAATCAGGCCACAGATAATGCAGAGCCACTTTTTCATGCTGATGCCTCCTCACTCGCCCGAGATGCGCACGGCCAGGTTCTTGGTCCTGACGTAGCTGTAGAGCGCTTCCTGGCCTTTCTCCCGACCGAAACCGGAGAGGCCTACGCCACCAAACGGCGTTTCGATGCCGCCGGCGTACCACTCGTTGATGAACACCTGACCCGCACACAGTCGCCGCGCACAACGCAGGGCGCGATTGAGGTCTTGAGTGAACACACCGGCGACCAGGCCGAATTCGGTGCCATTGGCAATGCCAATGGCCTCCTCCTCGGTATCGAAGGCAATGACCGCCAGGACCGGGCCGAAAACTTCGGTCTGGGCAATATCCATGTGCGCGGTGACGTCGCGGAACACCGTCGGCGCCATGAAATGCCCCCGCAGCCCGCTGATCGCCTCACCGCCGGTGGCGACCACGGCCCCCTCCTCCTCGGCACGCCGGCAGATGGCCTGGATGCCCTGAAGCTGACTGGCGCAAATCACCGGCGTCAGGTCCGGGTTGTCCTGGCCAAGGCCGATGCTCAGGCTCTCGGCCATTGCCACCACATCAGCGACCACCTCGTCATACAGCGAACGATGCACCAGCAGGCGCGACATCGCCGAGCACACCTGACCGGCATTGAAGAAGATGCCGTTGCGCACGCTGGCCAGCAGTTGCTCGCGATCGGCATCGGGGAACACCAGCGCGGCAGACTTGCCACCCAGTTCCATGACGCTGGGAGTCGCGTGCTCGGCGGCGGCCCGCAGGATGCTCTGCCCCGTGGCGACAGAGCCGGTGAAGACAATCTGGTCGACCTCACGATGCCCGGCCATGTAGGCCCCCACTTCCCGGCCGCGGCCACAGATCAGATTGACCGCCCCCCGTGGCAAGCCCGCAAGTTCGATGGCCTGCAACAGCACACACAGCCCCAGCGGCGAAATCTCCGGCGACTTGATCACCACCGCGTTACCGGCCGCCAGGGCCGGCGCAAGGGAACGGGCGCAGATGGACACCGGAAAATTCCACGGCACGATCTGCAGCGACACGCCCATCGGGTCGTAGACCGTGAAGTCCATGTAGCCGTTGCCCAGGGGAATGGATGTGCCTTCGATCTTGTCGGCCATGCCGGCGTAGTACTCGAAGTAACGCGCCGCCTCGACGAATTCGTCACGGGCATCGCGCAGGCTCTTTCCATTTTCCTGACACAGGACCCATGCGCCCTCTTCAGTCACCGCGCGAATCTGCGCGGCGATCTCCAGCAGCCAGGTCACCCGTTGCGCAGGGCGCGCGCGGGTCAGCTCACCACTGTCGGCACAGCGTCGCGCCGCTTGCAGCGCGCGCTCTGCGTCGGCCACTCCAGCCTGGGCGATAGTGGCGACAGGTTCCGCCGTACCGGGGTTGTTGACGGTAATGTGCTGCTCACTGTCGGTCCACGTGCCGTCGATGAAGTTCAGCCAGTGCGGTTGGATCGAATGCATGCTCATCTCCTCACACGCTCTCGGCGCAGTCGAGAAGCTGACGCGCCGCCCACTGGTGGAAGAAATGCGTCGGCAAATCCATTTCCGGGGAGAATGCACCACCGCCATAGCCGGGAGAGTGACGGCCCTTTTGCATGCCTTCGACGGAAGCGATGTCCTCGGCAAACACCACGCGCCAGGACTGCATGACAGCGTCACGCGCTGCTTCGAAACGGTCATCGAGGGCTTCGTCGCCGACGTAGAAAAGACGCAGGTGTTCGACGGTTTTCCCGGGTGCAATCGGCTCCAGCATCATGGCGAAAGCATGGTCGGCCTGAATGCCCAGCAAGACGTTGGGGAAGAACGCTACGTATTCTGCGGTGCGCAGGCGATCCCGCGGCCAGGACGGAAACATGGGCAAGTGAGTGCCGGCGACGTCGGACAGGTTATAGGCATGGCTGCCCTGGCCGGCGAACTGATCGAAGATGATGTTGTAGTGGTCTTCCAGGCGCGAATAGCTGTTCAGGCTCGGGTGTACCCATGGCAAGTGGTAAGCCTCGCAGTAGTTTTCCACCGCCAGTTTCCAGTTGCAGTTGACCTCGATGCTGACCGCACCACTGTTGGGCTCGCGGCGCATCAGGTCCATGCCGTCGGTGCCGAGGAATTGGGTCCAGCGCTCGGTGAGCGGCGCGAGCTGCTCTTGCAGGTCCGGCGCGTCAGCCGACAGGTTGATGAACACCATGTCCATCCAGATCGCACTGCGCAAGGCTTTCAGGCCATGCTTCTCGCAGGCGAAGCGCTCGTCCTTGTGCTGATTGATGCCGCCCACATGGGGCGTGCCTTTGAGGCCACCGTTCAGGTCGTAGGTCCAGGAGTGGTAGGGGCAGCGAATCACGCCCTGCACTTCTCCCGCCTGCTGCACCAGCTTCACGCCACGGTGACTGCACACGTTGTGGAACACCTGGACCAGGCCTTCGCGGTTACGCATCAGCAACAGGGGCAGCCCCATGAAGTCTACCGGCTTGACGTAGCTGTTGCCCGGCAGGTCGCTGGCGAAACCGACGCACGCCCAGTTGCGACCGAGCACGTGATCGCGCTCCAGATCGAAATAACGTTGCTCGGTATAAAACTCATTGGTCAGGCCATGGGCCTCGTGGATCGGAGCCAGGACAGTCTCAAGGGCGTGTGTCGGGATGAGGCGGGTCGCGGTCGTGGAAGTCATTATTGTTTTCTCTTGCTGGCACGAAAGGAAATGCACGGCAGGTCTGGCCTGCTGCATGACGGCGAGTTTCGGCAAGAAGGGGAAGCCTCGACAAACGATTTTTACTGCACTTATTAGTGACTATTAATCATCAATAGATACGCCGTGCTTTGCTGATACGGTTCAGTAAAAGGTGGGGTTTGAGTGTTTTTACGCATCTCTGAATTGATGATCAAAAGTCATATATTGATGAGGATAAATGAGTTGTCGGCGGCCCCTGTCTCCACCATTTTGTTGCCACATCCCGAGCCTGCCTCGAGATCACCCTGAGGAGTTGATGACCGGCCGTTGGCATCCGCCAATGACCGCCCTTCCCCTCACCCGGCGAAACCCTCAACCCTTGAACAATAATAAAAGGGGAAAAAAATGCGTGCAGAATCGGGCCTTCTCAAAGGTCTCAACCCGAATGTAACCTTGGCTTCGATCACAACCGTGGTCCTGTTTGTGCTGTTCTGTGCGTTCATGAACGAGCAGGCGGCCAAAGCGTTTGAAACCGCGTCGACCTTCATCCTGACCAACTTCAAGTGGTACTACCTGGCACTGCTGAGCGCTGTGCTGTGCCTGCTGCTGTACATTTCCGTCAGCCGGTTCGGCACCCTGAAACTGGGCGCCCACGACGACCAGCCGGAGTTCAGCTTTGGTTCCTGGATCGCCATGCTGTTCAGTGCGGGCATGGGCATCGGCCTGATTTTCTGGTCGGTCGCCGAACCCATGCTGCACTACGCCGACAACCCGTTCTCCAAGGGGTTGACGGATGAGGCCGCGAGCATGGCCATGCGTATCACCCTGTTCCACTGGGGCCTGCATCCGTGGGCGATCTTCACCTTGATCGGCCTGAGCCTGGCGTACTTCGCCTATCGCAAGGGGCTGCCCCTGGCGCTTAGGTCGTTGCTCTACCCACTGATTGGCGACCGGATCTACGGCTGGATCGGTCATGTCGTGGATATCATGGGCGTGGCGATTACCGCCTTCGGCGTGTCCCAATCCCTCGGTCTGGGCGTTGCGCAAATCAACACCGGCCTGCACCAGGTGTTTGACGTGCCGGTGAGTATCGGCCTTCAGCTTTCGATCATCCTGGTGGTCACGATCATCGCCTCCATCTCACTCCTGGCAGGCCTGTCCAAGGGAATGAAACGGATTTCGACACTCAACATGTACATGTCGATCCTGTTGATGCTGATTGTCCTGGTGATCGGGCCGACCCGTTACATCCTTAACCTCATGTTCGAATCCACCGGGGACTATGTACAGAACCTGGTCGGTTTGAGCCTGTGGATGGACACGCAGAAAGACACCCAATGGCAAAACTGGTGGACCGCCTTCTATTGGCCATGGTGGATGACCTGGGGGCCATTCGTGGGGTTGTTCATCGCGCGGATTTCCAAGGGGCGGACCATTCGCGAGCTCATCGTCGGTGCTTTGGTGGTGCCTACCCTGGTCACCATTCTGTGGATGTCCGTCTTCGGTGGCGCCGCGTTGAAGAGCGAGCAAACCGAACGCCAGCAATTCCAGAAAGCAGTGGCAGGCACCGAGCAGGTTCAGGAACAGGCCACCTTCGAGGGCGGCACGATTCTGCTGGCGACCAAGAAAGAACCCACGGCGGCCATGTTTACCCTGCTCGGGAAACTGGACGGCCCCTTGATCGGTGGCGCGCTCTCCATCTTCGTTTGCCTGCTGCTCGCTGTGCACTTCGTGACCACGGCCGATGCAGGAACCCAGGTACTCTGTACGCTGAACGCGATGGGAAGCACCAATCCACCTAACTGGATCAGGTTGCTCTGGTGTGTTCTGGAAGGTGGTGTCGCGGCGGGACTGCTCCTGGCGGGAGGGCTCAAGGCCATCCAGATGGCGAGTATCGCCGCAGGCCTGCCCATTGCAATCCTGATGATGGTCATGAGCTACACACTGATTCGCAGTCTGCGGGCGGAAACCTTCAGCGACCTGCCCCACTTGCCTCCCGCTCGCCTGCCCATTCACGAACATGCCCGGGAAGCGTTCTCGCAACATGGCGGCCCCTTGCCGGACGGTTCCGGGGAATCCTTGCTGACCGCTAGAAAAGCCAGCTGAAACCAGCGGCCGTGGCCTGTGGAAACAGGCCACGGCCGCTACTGAATGAAAAACGCCGCCAGCCAACCGCTGACGGCGTTTTTCTTTTTCTGGACCTTGCCTTATCCCTGGACGGAAGGGAGTGCCATCAGCCAGTCGCGAAACAGCTTCACGCTGTGCCGTGGGCCACGGGTACTGAGTGGTTCCAGCAAACAAAACTGGGCGTTTGTCTGCAGCACCAGATCGTTTGGTCGAACCAGCGCGCCTGTGCTCAGTGGCTCGTCGACCAGATTATTCCAGGCCAGAGCCACACCCTGCCCGCTGATTGCCGACTGGATCAGCATGCTGTAGCTATTGATGTTGATCCGGTGTTTCGGGGCAACAGGAGCACGCTCCAGACGCTTGAACCATTCCTGCCAGCCGATCCAGTCCCGTTGGGAATCCTCAAGCCATAGCCAGGTGCAGGAAGTCAGCCCTTCAATCGAAGACAGCTGGGGATGCTTGGCCAGGTACGACGGACTGCACACCATGAAAATCTCTTCCGAGAACAGCGGCGTAACGTCCAGGCCTTTCGGTGAGGCACTGCAGTAATACATCGCCAGATCGCAATCGAGCTTGGCGTAGTCCTTCACATGATCGATCGCAATGATCCGTAGATCGATCTCTTCATGCTGGCGTTGAAACTCGGCAACCTTGGGTAAAAGCCAGAGCGATGCCATGGCCGTGCTGGTGGCAACGGTCACCTGTTGATCCCCGCGCCATTGCCGGATTTCCCCCGTAGACCGAGCCAGACTCTGCAGACAGTCGCGAACCGTCTCGTGGTACTGGGCACCGGTCGGCGTGAGGTTGATGGTACGGGTTGTCCTTTCGAACAATGTCTTGCCCAGATAATCCTCCAGCAACCGAACCTGACGACTGATCGCGCCCTGCGTGACATTCAGTTCTTTGGCAGCGAATGTAAAACTCAAGTGGCGGGCTGCAGCCTCAAAGGCAATCAAACTGTTTAGCGGCGGAAGAGGCTGAATTTTCAAGGCGTTTACACCCACATATTCTTGTTGTTACCCAATCGCGCCATTCTAGTGATTCGCACGCGGTCAGGCGCAGGTTTTATGCGTCGATCTTGTATAGGTATAGGGGGTATGCCTATCATGCGCAAAGCATAGGTAGGGGGGGTATCCATCCAATGGGCCACATCGCAGCAAACAAAGACGATCTTCTCAAGCGTGTAAAACGTATCGCCGGGCAAATCCAGGCCGTTGAACGCGCACTGGAATCGGATCTCGATTGCGCCAGGACACTGCACCTTGTGGCCGCCACTCGCGGCGCCATCAACGGCTTGATGGAAGAAATCATCGAGGACCACGCGCGCGAGCATGTCGCGAACCCTGCGCTGAGCGAAGCGGAGCGCAACAAGGGCGTCGAAGAGTTGCTTGAAGCCATTCGCCGTTACTCCAAGTGAACGCATCCAGGTAAATATCATGAGCAGCCCCCACATCAACTACAGGCACGACCACGTGTTCCTTGGCCCGGCGCACGACGAAAATGCCAGGCGCACGCTTTGGGTTGTGGCACTGACCGTTGTGATGATGATTGGCGAGATCACCGCCGGGTACATCACTGGCTCGATGGCGCTACTGGCCGATGGTTTTCACATGGCAACCCATGCCGGCGCATTGGGCATCTCGGCGGCCGCTTACGGATACGCAAAACGCCATGCCTACAGCCAGCGCTACAGTTTCGGTACTGGAAAGGTTGGAGACCTGGGCGGGTTCGCCTCGGCGCTGGTCCTCGGTATGGTCGCCCTGGGCATTGGCGTTGAATCTGTCATGCGCCTCTTGCAGCCGACGCAGGTTCAGTTCGGCACCGCGACGCTCATCGCGATTGCCGGTTTGATCGTCAACGTCGTCAGTGCCCTGCTGCTGGGACACGGACACGGACACAGTCATGGAGACGATCATGAGGATCACGACCATTCCCATGCCCATGCCCATCACAGCAACGACAACAACCTGAAATCCGCCTACGTCCACGTCATCGCAGACGCGCTGACTTCGGTGCTGGCCATTGTTGCACTGCTCGCCGGCCAGTATCTGGGCTGGGTATGGCTGGACCCGGTCATGGGCATCGTCGGCGCCATCGTTATCGCGCGTTGGGCCTGGACCTTGATGGGGACCACCGCAGGCGTGCTGCTCGATCAGACCGATGCGCACGTTGCCGAGGAAATCCGCGAACGGGTCGAGAAACCGGGGGATGCCACCATCACGGACTTGCACGTGTGGCGAATCGGGCCGCAAGCCCATGCGGCCATCGTCAGCGTCCTTGGCGAAGCCACGGCGAGCGCCGACAGCATTCGTGAACGTCTCAAGCCGGTGCACGAAGTCAGCCACCTGACGGTCGAGTTTCGACCGGCCTGATCCCGCACCTCCCCCACTCTTGTCTCCAAAGGAACCCCTGATGCCACCAGGCAAACGTGAACTGGCGCGGATCGAACGCCGGTTGATCACCACGCTCACCGAAGCGTGCGAAACCGCAAAAGGTGAAATCAAAGGCTTTACCTGGCTTACCCACACCGCTGACCTGAATGCGTTGGCTGAAACCCTGAAGGTCACCTGGGTGTTCGAAACCCTGGCTGACAGGCAACTCGCCCAGGTTGACGCGAAGGCGCGCATCCTTGAGTTGACGGCCATCGCGTTGAGTGAGGCCAACATCGACCTGACCCCTTCAGACCGCAATGTCCGCTTCGACTCTGAGCAAGAGTGCCAGCGCACTCACGGCGGCGACTGGAAAAGTCGCCTGGCTCAATCACGGATAGCCAAAGGTGACTGACAATGGCTAAGGAAATCGAAAACCCCTGCATTGCTGTTTGCCAACTCAGTGGCGATCTGTGTGTGAGTTGCGGGCGAAGCAAGGAAGACATCAGAAAGTGGAAACGCATGAAGCGGCCTGAAAAAATGGCCGCTGTGCAACGGGCGAATGTGCGTTTGAAAGGGCTGAGGAAAGCACTGGGTTAGCCAGCATGGCGCCACGAGCGATCGCCTGCCGGCAATGCGTTCGATGAGCGCGCTGTTTCAAGGTTTTCTTTTGCAATGCGACTCGAGCGCACCGTATCCCCAAGTGATTATCGTCTCGGCCTGATGCTCCCAAAGGGTCTCATTGCGCCCAAGGTATTTTATGCCACTGCCGCCTGGCTGCTGGTACATCAGCGATACGCTATCGCCACGCTCTGCGATTAGAGTCGGCGGATCGGTTTTGAAGAACGTGGCCGTAACCTCGTTAGCCGGGTTGCCGTCGCACTCGTAGTAAACAGGCCCTGTGCCCGATACCAGCCGGTACCGGGCCTGCAACTCGGCGATGCGGCGCTGGTACTCCATGCGTACGCATGCACCCGCATCATCGCTCTTCCAGCAGTCATCGCGCCCCTTGATCCATCCACGTTGTTCTGCTTTCAGCGTGGGAGGATGCTCGTTGCCGGCCTTGATACTCGCACTGGCATAAACCTGCGACAGCTTGCGATCGAGTGCGGACAAGTCCTTGTCCTCACAGATCAACGCTTCGATACCGCCGGGCTCCACCTTGGTGCAATCGTAAGAAGGGCCAGGTGTGACATTGACCGTCAGGGGTTTTCCGGCGTCGCTCCCGGTCGCCCGCATCGCCTTGGTCTGCTGATCAATGTACGTGCACCACTTTTCGGAGCTTCGTTCAGGGACGTTTGCCCCACCGCGAACCCCTAACTTGAACTCGATCACCGATTTCCATTCGTCGGAGCCAATATCCGGTCCGTGCCCTTGCGCATCGGCCGTTTGCAGTCGCTTGTCGATCGCTTGGTACCAGGCGTCAGAGCATAGGGATTGCGCCTGGGCAAATCCCGTGGCGCCAACAAGAAACAAGGCAAGATACTGGGTCATGTGCAGTCCTTTTTGATCCGGGCAGTCGTCAAACAACGGCATAGGCCGGTTACTCCGTCAGCGAGCGCTTCTTTGCGAGTTTCTCAAATCATCCGTCGGGTCGACCATAACGGAACGGTACCGGTTACACCAACGACGTGGTCCTCGCCGACGTCAAAGAGATGGCCGTGGAAGCCAGGTTAAAAGTAGTGCCCTATTCACGCTGTAAGTACATGGTGCTCAGCGGCCAGGTCGGCGCTTGCTTCAACATGAGCTGGCAACCCGAATTCCAGGGCAAGATCAAACTGGCGGCGCGACCGATATTCAAGGTCAGTAACGATGTTTTTGAATCCATCAAGGCGCCCTTGCCGAAGACCCCGGACGGTCAATGTATTTTGCCGCCCGGCACCATCGTCGGCATCACCAGAGATTACGAATACTCAGCCCAGGTCATGGTGCTCCAGACCTCAGGGGCCGTGTTCGAGAATTCCCTCTCAGACTCGACGAGCCTCCAAAAACGCGTCCACGCTGAAAAACTGTAGGAGCCAGCTTGCTGGCGATGGACTCCAGTGCGCCGCGCTCATCCAGATCACACGCGTTATCGTTAACGACCATCGCTGGCAAGCCAGCTCCCACAGGGGACCGCGTCGACGCGAGAA